>DATANR010000239.1:0-54117 GCA_036266155.1 Gemmataceae bacterium
TGCCTCCAGCACGACACCGGGGCCTGGAACGATTTCGTCGACCGTTTCCTCGGCCTGATCTACCACGTCGTTCATTACACCGCTCACCTGCGCAGCGCACCGCTCACCCCCGAACAGGTCGAAGACATCGCTCAAGAAGTGCTCGTTCAGGTGATCGCGAACGACTATGCCGTGCTCAAACAGTTCCGCGGCCGAAGTTCGCTGGCAACTTATCTGACCGTTATTGCCCGGCGGATCTGCGTGCATCAGCTGGCAAAACTAGCGCCAACGCACAAGCCGCTGCCTTCCGAAATGAAACGCTCGGAGGAAGAAGAACATCCCCGCGCACGCGTCGGCCTGGAACGGCAAGAGGAAGTGTTGAAGCTCCTCCGCCGGCTGCCCTCCAAGGAGCGCGAGGTCGTGCGTCTCTTTTATCTCGAAGGGCGGACGTACGAAGAGATCAGTGCCACGCTGAACATGCCGGTCAATACGATCGGCCCTGTGCTGTCGCGGGCAAAGAAGCGCCTCAAGGCGTCGGTCAACGGCAAGCCGGGTGTGGAGAAGTCGAAGGGGCAGACGACAGGTTGACTAGTGATGGATGCCGACGAGCGTACCATTCGTGACGTTCAGGCTGCCTGGTTCGACGCCAGTTTAAAGGGCGATCGCGAACGGTTGAAGTCGTTGATGACGGACGATGTCGTCTTTCTCGTCCCCGGCCGGCCTCCCTTTGGTCGCGACGAATTCATGGCGGCCCAGGCAACCGGACTACAACAACATCAGATCCAGGGTAGCGGCACATTTGAAGAAGTGATCGTCGCGGGCGAGGTCGCCTATTGCCGGGGCAAACTCGCCATCACCCTTACGCCTGCCGGTGGTACCCCCAAACAAGTGGCAGGCTACACGCTATCGGTCTTTCGCAAATTGCCCGACGGCCGCTGGGTCCTGGCTCGCGATGCCAATCTGCTGACGCCGGTGGGGCAAGCGTCGTCAAAGTAGTCCCCGCTCAATCCGCCTGAAATCGATCCCCAAACACCGCCTTCAGTTTCTCCAACTTCCTACCAATCGTCCGCTGACAATACGGCTGATCCTTGTGCCGGGCGTAATAGTCCTGGTGATTCGCCTCCGCCGGATAGAACTCCTTGTATTTCTCGATCTCGGTGACGACTGGCTTTGAGAACACTTTCGCCTCATTGATCTTTTGCTTGTAACGCTCGGCCAGGTCGCGTTGGCGGTCATTGTGGAAAAAGACCACGGAACGATATTGCGGGCCGACGTCGTGTCCTTGCTGATCGACTGTTGTCGGGTCGTGCGATCGCCAAAACACTTCCAGGATCTCGGGATACGAAACGACCTTGGGATCGAACGTAATCTGGATCGCCTCGGCATGGCCGGTGTGGCCCATGCAGACTTCCGTGTACGTCGGGTTCTCGACGGACCCGCCGCTGTAGCCGGACACGACCGTACGGACGCCCTTCACCTGCTTGAAGATGGCCTCGGTGCACCAGAAGCAGCCGGAGCCAAACGTCGCGGTTTGCTCTTGGTCCTCATTGGTCGCCGACGCGGCCGCTTCGACCTCCGCCGGCTCGAGAACCGGGAAATTTTCCGGCGGCGAGAAGTCGGCTTGCTGGAGTAGCACGACGATCAGGGTCGCGACCAATGTGCAAGCGACGAGGCCGAGGAGGATTCGCTTCGCGCCCGCCCGCTTGTCGGTTGGATCGGCTTTCACGCCAACACTCCGTGGACGACTTTGGCTTCTTCGACGCCCGTCAGCTTTTCTTTGAGGCCGTTCGTCTCGATGAATAATTGCTCGTGCTTCATGCCGAGCAGGTGCAGAAGCGTCGCATGCCAGTCGGGCACACTGACGCGATTTTCAACCGACTTGAGGCCCAGCTCGTCGGTTGCCCCATAAGTCACGCCCGCCTTCACGCCGCCGCCGGCCATCCAGGTGCAAAATGCGTTCTTGTTGTGATCGCGGCCGGCCTTGCGTTCGCCCTTGTCGGGAGGCAGTTGGGCGATCGGCAGTCGACCGAACTCGCCGCCCCAGACGACGAGAGTGCTGTCGAGCAAGCCGCGTTGCTTCAGATCGCGAATCAACGCGGCCACGGGCCGATCGGTGCGGTCGCAGGCGGTCCGCAGTTCGCCCGCCAGGTTCGTGTGCGTATCCCAGATTTGCGCGTTGATGTAAAGCTGCACGAAGCGGACGCCGCGTTCGATCAGTCGGCGGGCGATCAGGCAGCGCTTGCCGTACGAATCGGTTGGTTCCTTGCCGAGGCCATACATCTCGCGGACTGCGAGCGGCTCCTTCGAAATGTCGAGAGCGTCGGTCGCCGCGAGCTGCATGCGGGCGGCCAGCTCATAGCTGGCGATGCGCGCGTCGAGAACGGAGTGGCCGGGCCGTTCGTCGCGATGGGCCTTGTCGAGCCGCGCGACCAGATCGCGCTCCGTGCGCGTGATGGCCTCCGGTCGCGGTGTATCCGGGCTCAGATTCAAGACCGGCGTCCCGGTCGAGCGGAAGCGCGTCCCCTGAAAGAGCTGCGGCAAGAACCCGGCCTGCCAGTTCTCGACGCCGTTGACTGGCAGGCCCTTCGGGTCGTCGAGAACTACATACGCAGGCAAGTTCTGATTCTCGCTGCCAAGCCCGTAGACGACCCACGATCCCCATGCCGGCCGGCCAGGACCCATCTTGCCGGTTTGCACGATGTAGATGGCCGGCTCGTGCGTCAGGTTGGTCGTGTACATCGAGCGAATGAACGCGAGATCATCGACCACGCCGGCCAGGTGCGGCATGACCTCCGAGACCCAGGCCCCACACTGCCCGTGCTGCTTGAACTGGAACGGCGACCGCAGAATGGCCCCGGCATCCTTGATGAACTCGACCTCGCCCGCGATCTTGTCAAAGTACGGCTTGCCATGCTGCTTCTCGAGCATCGGCTTCGGGTCGAACAAATCCATCTGGCTCGGCCCGCCGTTCATGAACAGATGAATGACGGACTTGGCCTTGGCCTGAAAGTGCGGCGATCGCGGCTTAAGATCGGCATAGGGTGCCGCATCGGCATGAACATCCTGGCCGAGCAAGTGCGCTAGCGCGGCGCCGCTGAGGCTGCCGCCGATCGAGCGGAAGAAGTTGCGGCGGGAGAAGTCGATTGTCGTCGTCGGCCACATGACAGCTCTTTGACATTCACACCTTGCCATTCATCGATCCGGGCCAATCCATGTAATCGGTGCTTGCCGTACCGTAAGTCGTTTCGAGGTCGACAATCACATGCCGCGTTTGACTGATTGGCAAAGGGATTGACGGCAAGGGCTGACCAATGTTGAGCGGAATTCGTCGACTTGCCAGCGAACGTCCACGGCCATCATCCGCATTGCCGACACGATAGGCAACCGCCTGAGGACTCGGACAAGGCGGCTGTTCGTATTCCAGAGCGAGGGCGATCTTGTCAGCCAGTGAAAATTGGCTTGGAGATGCATGAACATCCACGTAAAGCACATTGACGCCGAGGGACAGATAGCCGACAAGTCGATCAACCGTCGTTTGCTGGGCGCTCTCGCGATCCTTGTTGCGCGGCGAAATCAACTCGACGACAGCGACCAACTCGCCGCCGTGAAGCACGCGAACCTGTGTGCTCGGTTCGAGCGCCAAAAGAGTAACCGCTGCATCGAACTCAGAGTCGTCGTCTGCTTCCGCTTCAACATTTGGAGAGTGATCGGGATTCTCGCGAATGCTCAGGTCAGGGCTCGTCGATGGCCCGCCGATTGTCATGCTTGGAATCGTCGCTAACCCGGCGCGATAACCACGCGGCAATTTCCGCTTGATGTCTCGGAACAACTCACCAATCCAAAGTTGATGGACACCACTCCATTCGGGCAATTCCGACCAATCGTGTAGCGGCATGTTCAATACTCAAAGTAACAGCATCTGCGGTTGATTATCGCCCAACCGACTCAATCCACAAACAAAAACCCCGCCGAGTTCAGCATGGCATGGCAATAGCCCGTCAACGACCTCAGACGCACTGTCGTCGGATCCATTCTTCCGGCCTTGGTCCATTCGTCGGCAAGAGACTTGATCGCGGCGACGCCGATGTCTTTTTCGGATGAACTCGGCGCACGGCTCAACGCAATCCAGTAGATATGCTCCACACCGACTGCTGGGTCCGTGCCGGCCTCAGCGATCACGCGCTTCGCGAACTGATCCGCCAGCCGATCGATCATCGCGTTGTTCGACAGGTAGAGCGCTTGCGGGGCCACGGTCGAATCGCGGCGTTCCAGGCAGTTCGGGTTCATCTGCGGGAAATCGAACGCTTCCAGGTGAGTCGCGAGCTGCTTGCGGGCTTGCTTGACATAGATCAGGCGACGCCAGCCGCGATCGGTGCTCGTCGGCGTCACCAATCCATCCGCGCGCACTTCCACCGTGTCGGCCGGACCGAAGCACGTCTCGTTGAGCCGACCGGCCGCCATTAACATTGTGTCGTAGATCGCTTCGGCATCGAGGCGCGCGAGTGGCATCCGCGAGACGAGAGCGCGATCGGGATCAATTCTTGCCAGGTCTGGCGACACCGCCGACTGTAGGCGATAGGCCGTGCTCGTCACCATGAGACGGTGCATATGCTTGACCGACCACCCCGATCGCACGAACTCGCCGGCCAGCCAGTCGAGCAACTCCGGATGTGTCGGCGGCGCACCCGCTTTGCCAAAGTTGCCGAGCGTTGCCACGATGCCGCGGCCGAAATGGTGCTTCCAGATGCGGTTGACCATCACCCGGGCCGTGAGCGGATGATCGGGGCGAACGAGCCAGCGTGC
This sequence comes from Gemmataceae bacterium, assembly GCA_036266155.1. GTDB lineage: Bacteria > Planctomycetota > Planctomycetia > Gemmatales > Gemmataceae > SIAJ01. The sequence goes on from DATANR010000239.1 coordinate 4,783, forward strand.
GAATGCCAGCCGCCGGCCGGTTTGCTTCGCGCCGGGCCATGGCGGCTTCACGTCGAACGGGGTCTTGCCGTCGGTTAACACTGAGGGCACGCCCGGACCGACAAGTTGGCCCGGATTCAGCCAGTCGCCGCGGCGATAGATGTACGTCGGCGATGGTTCGCCGCGATCCCACACGGCTTGGATCTTCGGCTCCGGCGGCCGACCCTTGGCCGGCAGCGCTTCCCACGCCTTGCGCTCCGCGGTCGTCACCTGTGGTAGGAGCCGGCCCGCGAGAAAATCCTGGCTCACCGGCCCGAGACCGGCACGCACATCCGGCTTGAGCCAGTTGTGCTCGTCGAGCGCCCCCTTGAAGATGGCCGCGAGCCGATAGTAGTCGCGATGCGGAATCGGATCGAACTTGTGGCTATGGCAGCGCGCGCACTTGAAGGTCAGGCCCATGACGCCGGAGCCGAGCACATCGATCTCGTCGGCAATGACTTCAAGGCGATCGGGCACGTAGCCGGTGATGTTGGCCCACGTCGCATCCGGGACCATGCGTAGGAAGCCGGTCGCTACCAGGTTGTCGTAAATTTCGGGCGTGATTTCCTTCGCGTGCTCATAGTCGGCCAGCTCGTCGCCCGCAAGTTGTTCGAGCAGGAAGCGATCATATGGCTTGTCGGAATTGCATGCGCGAATGACGTAATCGCGGTAACGCCACGCATCCGGACGGGGCAGGTCCTGTTCGCGCTTGCCTTCGGAGTCCGCGTAACCGGCGAGATCGAGCCAGATGCGGGCCGAGCGTTCACCATAGCGCGGCGAATTCAGCAAGCGCTCGACGAGCCGTTCATAGGCGTCCGGCGACTTGTCGTTAATGAAGGCCTGCACCTCAGCGGGTTCGGGCGGCAATCCGGTGAGGTCGAACGATAATCGGCGGATCAGCGTCGCACGGTCGGCCTCCGGAGAGAAGGCGATCTCCTTCGCTTCGAGCTTATGAAGCAGAAACGCATCAATCGGATTACGGACGCGGCCGGCATCACGCACGATCGGAACGGTTACCGATTGCGGCGGCCGAAAGGCCCAGAACTCGCGGTCCTTGTCGGTCACGAGCGGATCGGCCTTAGTGGTCGCCACATCGGGAGCGACATCGACATCTGGAGCGTCGGCCGCGATCCAGCGCGATAACACTTCGATCTCGGTCGCCTCAATCGGCTTGACGCTCGCCTCGACAAGCCGATCTTTCGGCGGCATCTGCCCGGCTTGAACACGTTCGATAAGCCGGCTCTTCTCCGGCTTGCCGGGCACGATCGTGGGGCCCGATTTGCCGCCACGCAACATGGCCGCACGGGTGCGCAGATCGAGATCGCCTTCGCGCTTGTAAGCGCCGTGGCAGACGGTGCAGCGGCGTAACAAGATCGGCAGCACGTCGTGCTGCGTGATTGCTTCTGCCTTGGTTTCGGCACTCGTGCCCATCGCCGCCCCGGCGACGATCCACTTGCGGATCAGTTCGACCTCGGCTACCGACAAGCGCTCATCCTTTTTCGGCGGCATCGTCCCAGCGTGGACTTTCTCGAAGAGCAAGCTCTGTTCCGGTTCGCCGGGCTTAACAACTTTGCCAGACTCCCCCCCTTTGAGAATTCCTGCGGACGTCGTCAGATCGAGTTCAGCCTTGCGTACCTTGTCGCCGTGACATTTCGCGCACTTGGCTTGAAGAAGTCGTTGCACATCGGCGAACGCCGATAGTTGTGCTTGCGCCGATGTAGCGCCGCCGGTCACGGCGATCAAAACGAGGACTCGGAGAGCATGCGTCATGTAGTCCCAATTGTAACTTGTTTGAGATCGCTTGCATCTGGTTAACGTCTCGGCGATGCTATTTCTTTGCCCCGTCAAACTTCCCAGGAGGTGACCACCGTGGTCCGCACGTTCTCCTTTTTCGTTGTCGCGGTTCTTGCCGCGGGATTGATTGCCGCACCAGCGCCGAAGGGCGACTCGTCGAATTTCATCAGCCTCAAGGGGCATACCAATGTGAAGTGGGACGAGAACCTGCATTCGCAACGCTTCGAGAACAACAACCTCAAGTCGCTGCCGACCGGCAAGCAAAAGTTCGCGGACGTCGAGTTTGAGATCGGCGACGGCCTGCTGCAACTCGGTTCGCAGACGGTGGACAAGCCGAAGGAATTCAAAGACATCAAGGTGGGGCGGACGCTCAAGAAGTTGCATTTCCTCCAGGCGTGTGGCTACGACACCGACGATGGCGCGACGATTGGCAAGTATGTCGTTCACTACGATGACAAGACGACGGCGGACATCGAAATAGTCTTCGGCCGCGATGTGGTCGACTGGTGGGCCTACCCGGATCGCAAGGCGCCGACCAAGGGCAAAGTCGCGTGGGAGGGCGAGAATGAAGCGTCGAAAGGATTCAACGCAAAGATCAAGCTCTACTTGATGACGTGGGAAAACCCGAAGCCAGAGAAAAAGGTGCTGACCATCGACTTCGTCGCAACGAACCTGGAGCAGCCGGCCGCGCCGTTCTGCGTGGCGATCACGGCGGAAGACAAGTGATACGTGTAAAGCCCAGGGACGTACGTCCCTGGGCTTTCCGGGCTACCATCGTAGCGGCTTCTGCCACGCCTCTTTCAGCTCGTCGAGTTTCGACCAGATCAACCATTCGCCATTGTCGCCGGCAATCCGCAGTCGCGGCTCCTTGACGGTCGCCCCGATCTTAACCAGCGGCAAGCCGGCAAAGATCAGGGCCAAGGCCGCGGCGTTGGTTGGCTGCACTTCCAGGATAAATCGCGTCGGCGATTCGCTGAAGAGGCGGACCGCATCCGACACGTTCGGAGCCACGGCTTTCATGTCGGTGACATCCGCGCCGACTCCGCCGGCGAAGGCCATCTCCGCCAGCGCCACGGCCACGCCGCCCTCACTGGCGTCGTGGCAAGCACGAACGAGCCCGTTCGTGATGGCGGCGTGAACGGCCGCGAAAATCCTGGGGGCTTGCTCCAGATTCACGCGCGGCACAGACCCGCCCGACTGGCCCGTCACCAGATGGTAATGCGAGCCGCCGAGTTCGTCTTTCGTAGTGCCGACAACGTAAAGCTCGTTCCCCGGTTCCTTCAAGTCCATCGTTACGCACTGTCGAACGTCGTGAACCAGGCCCATTGCCGAGATCAGCAGCGTGCCCGGAATCGAAATGCGGCGATCGGCCGAGCGGTACTCGTTGTTCAGTGAATCCTTGCCGCTGACGAACGGGGCGCCAAACGCCAGGGCCACGTCGCGGCAAGCTTCCGCGGCCCGGACGAGCGAGCCGAGAACCGCCGGGTCGCTCGTGTTGCCCCAACAGAAATTGTCGAGAATGGCAGTCCGCTTGGGATCGGCGCCGACGGCGACGGCGTTCCGGACCGCCTCGTCAATCGCGGCCGCGGCCATCCAGTACGGGTCGAGGTCGCCATAGCGCGGGTTGATACCGTTCGCGATGGCGAGGCCCTTCCAAGAGCCGAGCACCGGGTTGACAACGGCCGCGTCCGATGGCCCATCGTCCTTGACGCCCGTCAACGGCTTGATGACGCTGCCGCCCTGTACTTCGTGATCGTATTGGCGGATCACCCATTCCTTGGAGGCCACCGTGTACGACGCGAGTATCTGCAGCAACGCCGCTTGCGGCGTAGCGCTACACTCGCTCGCGCTTCGGGCTCCGCTAAGAACTCCGGTAAACTCGGCCTTTCGCGGAACATCGGGCCGTCCATCATGCAGGAAGTGCATCGACAGATCGCCGACCTGCTCGCCGCGGTAGCTCAGTTTCAACCGTCCCGTCGCTTCAAAGGTTCCAATCGCCGCCGCCTCGACGCCTTCGCTACGGCACAGCTCGTCCAGCTCCGCCCACTTCTTCGGCGAAACCGCAAGGACCATGCGTTCTTGTGATTCGCTGATCCAAATTTCCGTATAACTGAGCCCCTCGTACTTGAGCGGTGCGCGATCGAGCTGCACATGCGCGCCCAGGTCGGCCCCCATCTCGCCGACGGCCGAGGAGAAGCCGCCAGCGCCACAGTCGGTGATTGCGCTATAGAGGCCCTTGTCACGGGCTTGCAAGACCACGTCCATCACTTTCTTCTCGGTGATCGCGTTGCCGATCTGCACCGCGCCGCCGCTGATCGACTCGGATTCTTCGGTCAATTCCAGCGATGAAAACGTAGCCCCGTGAATGCCGTCGCGCCCGGTGCGTCCGCCGACGGCCACGATCAGGTCGCCCGGCCCGGCTGCTTTTTCCGTACGACCAACGGGGATAAGCCCGACCGTTCCGCAGAAGACGAGCGGGTTGGCGAGATACCGTTCGTCGAAGACGAGCGCCCCGTTCACCGTCGGGATGCCCATGCGGTTGCCGTAATCCTTCACGCCGCTGACGACGCCGATCATCACGCGCCGCGGATGCAACACGCCCGGTGGCAATTCCTCCGGTTCAAAGTCCGGCGGCGCAAAGCAAAACACATCGCTGTTGCAAATTGGCTTGGCGCCGAGGCCGGTGCCGAGTGGATCGCGGATCACGCCGCCAATACCGGTGTTCGCGCCGCCGTATGGTTCAATCGCCGAGGGGTGGTTGTGCGTCTCGACCTTGAAGCACGCGTGAAAGTTCTCGTCAAAGGTCACGACGCCGGCGTTGTCCGCGAACACGCTCACGCACCAGTCGTCGGCGCCAAAGCGCTTGCGTAATTCTTGCGTGGCGCCGAAGATCGTTTCCTTGAGCAGATTGTTGATGCGTCGCGTCCGCGGTTTGCCGTCGATCGTCTCGGTGAAATCGATCGGCCCCTTGAGCGTCTTGTGCGAGCAATGTTCCGACCAGGTCTGTGCGATCGATTCCAACTCCACGTCGGAGGGATCGCGGCCCTGTTCGCGGAAGTGCGCCTGGACCGCCCGCATCTCATCCAGATTGAGCGCCAGTTGCCCGTCGCGGCTCAACTTCGTCAGGCCGGCTTCGTCGAGTGCCAACAGCGGCACCGTCAACTTGCGAAATGAATACGGCTTGCCGATCGCGAGGTGCTCAGCGTTCAACGGCCCGACGACAATTTGCTCGATAGCGTCGTTCGCGAGCACCTTGCGAAAGAGGAGGTCGCGGTCGGTCCCCTTAAGGTCCGGCGTGCCGACATAGCGGCGGAACGTCCGCACGGCTTCGAGCGGTTGGCCCAAGTCGAGTGCCGCCGCGAGCACGCTTTCGGAGACCGGGTCCATCACGCCGGGCTTGAGCAGCACGGTCACCGCCGGCTCGCCGTTGACATGGCCGACCTCGGACAAATGGAACGATTCGACGACGGAATCGACAAGCAAGTCGGCGGCGAGCTTGCCAGCCGCGTCGCGATCTAGATACCCTTCGATCAAGAAGCCGCGGGCCGACGACTTGACGAGGTCGGCCCCACGCGACGAGTGCGTCAGCAGGTCGAACTCATCGCAGACACGTTCACGCTCCGCGTCGCGCCCAAGCGATCGAATCTCAACTTCCCAAAGCATCGCGCACCCTCTTGCCAGCACTCAAGATGTCAATCAGCGCGTCCCCGTTTTCATCAAGGATCGCGGCCCGCAGTTCGTTCAAGCGATCGGAAAACTGGTCGAGCATCAGCGAAAGTGCCAGCGCGTTTTCGCGAGCAATCGCCTTCCACAGGCCCGGGTCGCCGGCGGCGACGCGCGTCGTGTCGCGGAAACCGGTCGCCGCAAATTCGTGCCATTTCGAGGGCAACTGTCCCGCCAACAGTGATGCGATCAAGTGCGGCAGGTGGCTCGTCGTTGCCAGCGCCAGGTCGTGCTCCTCGGGCGTCAGACGCTTCACAACACAGCCAAGGGCTTGCCAGAACAAGGACACTCGCTCAATGGCAGCCGGGTCGGTGTTCGCCGTCGGCGTGACCACACAGACGCGGCCGTCGAACAAGTCGGCCCGCGCGTTCTCGGCGCCCTGCTTTTCCGAGCCGGCCAGCGGATGCGCTCCGACAAAGTGGACGTGATTGGGTAGTTTGCCGTCGAGATCGCGAACGATGGTGCCTTTGGTGCTGCCGGCATCGGTCAAGAGCGCGCCCGCCTTCGCGGCGCCGGCAGCCGAGCGAATTTGCCGAGCAATCTGATCGACCGGAGAGCAGAACACCACCATATCAGCGTCGCGGACGCCGGCAGCCAAATCGGTGGTGAATTCGTCGACGATGCCGAGCGACCGGGCCTGTTCCAGTGTGTCCGCGTTGCGACCGACGCCGACGACGTGCCGGGTGGCGACTTGGGCCTTGGCCGCGAGCGCGACCGAACCCCCGATCAGGCCGACGCCGACGACGGTGAGCGAGTCAAAGAGCATGCAGAAAGTGTACAACCACGAACGCGGACGATTAGTCCGTTCTCGCACCGCCTGGCATTCTCATCGGCCAACGTCCATTGGCGACCTTCCTTTTTGAAAAAGTGCGTTTTCAGCACGTTTTTGGGTAAGGTCGCCAAGATCGCCACCGTTTTGCCACACGCCCCCACGGCCCGAATTGCATTGCATTGCACGAAGCGGTGCTTTCATTTCACCCAAACGGTCGTTACAACGACGATGTTTCGCCGACATCTTGATTTCGTGGTTCTCTGCATTGAACCAGGCACAACGATGGCAAAAGCACGGAACTCTTCGGTCGGGCGCTCGTTGCTGTCTCAGGTCCCGAAACGGGGGCAGGAGGCGATCGCCCGGATCATGGCGGAACGCGACGGCAAGCTGTCCCTCGAACAGTTCCTCGCCAGGCGCTGGCATTTTGAAGACTATCTGCGCTCGCAAGGCATGTCCGAACAGAATGTCGCCCAAGAGGCGGCAGAGAGTTTCGCGGTGGTGGCCGAGGAGCACCCGGATTGGTCCAAGGACAGAGTCCGAACGGCACTTGCACTTTCGTATCTCACGATGGACCTGAAGGAAGTGGCGATCGCGCGGCGATTCACGCTCGCCGACCCCACCGAACTCGGCCGCGGCTTGAGCGTGCTGAGTCGGCTGCGCTGGCTCGAGAACTTAATCGGCGGTCACACACATGTGGACTTCCAAGTTCTGGTGGATGCGTTCGCAGTCCGTGATCTGGCGGTCGCCCAATACCTGACGCAAGGCGAGCCTGCCATTAGCCAAGGGCCGCCCGAATTCTTGGACCTGTGTACCGTCGCGGTGGCGGCCGTCTACCGCAAAGATTTCGCCGAGGTGCAGTCCGTCCTGCGGAAGATGGCGAAGCAGAAACTGCGTCCGTGGCAGCAAGGGATTCAACAGTATTTGACAGGGGTCGCGGACCATCAACCGAAACAAGTCGCCGACGGGCTGGCGCTGCTGCTGGACGGCATGCGGAAGATGCGCCAGAAGGATGAATTCGAAGAGGCCATCAACCTGCCGGCCCAAGGCCTCTACCGACTCGCCGAATGGATTGGCCCCGACCTCGTCGCCGAATTCGATGTCAATCAGCCATTCCCGTGGGACGCCGAGTTCCACGCCTGGTGCCAAAGCCACCCGGAGCCATTGGCGGGGGTTGACCTCACGGGCATTGAACTGGCCCTGCATCAAGCGGTGGTGCATCTGCAGCCGCCGGCGGAGTGGGTGTTAACTGCAAGTAGATGACACGCGCCAATGAGTCATCAAGCCCGAAGTCTACCTCTCCCCAATGCAGTACAGAAACGCCTCGCCGCGCACGTACAGCCGGCTTCCATCCGCCAGCGGCGGCGCATACGCGAGCGTCTCCTGAGCGGGCACCGGCAAGTGGCGGTCGAGGACCGTGGCGATCTTGTTGCGGGCCAGCATCTTGAAGGTTGAGCCGGGCTGGACCACGAGCGTTGTTCCCTGATTGTCGCAGAGCAAGATGTTCTTGCCCACGAGCGTCGGGCTGGCGGCGACGGCGACGGCGTTGTAGTGGGTGAAGCCGTCGAGAGCCGTGTCCTCGCGATAGAGCATCTTGTGTGTCGAAATCTCGGCCGCGTAGAGTGTCTGGTAGATATCGATCTGGTACGAAATGCCATTGTGAATCAGCGGCGAGCCGGCCGTCCAGCGATCTGTCCACTTGCCGCCGGGGCCGCGCGAGACCGTCTCGGGTAATTGCACGGTGCTCAGCAGGTCCGGTTCCCACTTGCCGGGTTTCGCGGCGGCCAAGTCCCAGACCGTCAACGACGTGACGCCGTAGCGCGGCAAATACATGCGGTCGCCCAAAATCACTGGCGGGGCCCAGCCGAGGTCGCCGGCCGCGGCACTCCCCGGCGGGCGGAACAAGATGTCGCCATTCGCCGGGTCGATCAGGTCGCCGCGCTGCGTGACGACGACGTGCTTGCCGGCCACCGTTGCCGCCATGAGCGATGCCACGTTGTTGCGGATGCGCTTCTGCTGCCAGAGCAGCTTGCCGGTCTTCGCGTCGATCCCGAAGAGTCCATTCAGAAACACGACGAAGACGCCATCGACTAACACTGGCGAAGACCCGTACGCCAATTCGTCCGCCTTCACCCGCGTGATCCATTGACGTTTACCATCGAGATCAAAGCACGCGGCCACGCCCATGCCGTTCCAGACATAGACGAGTTTTCCATCGCAAAGCGGCGTTGGCATGGTGAAGCCGACGATCCCGAAGTGGGCCTCGAAGTGATCGGTGGCCCCGACGCGAAAGCGGGCCAGATCAATGGCCGTGAGTGCCTTCTGAATCTCGCCACGTAACTTGGTACGCTGGATCGCGTCCGGCTCGGCCTTCAATTTCGCCACAAGCGGATCGACCCGCTCGGCAAACGCCGGCTGTGCCCTCCTCTCCTCCGCGGTGATCGTCTCGTAGTAATTCACTGCCTGCGACCAGAGGATTTTGCCGGTCGCCTTGTCGAGGCAGAGCAGTTCGTCCGGCTCGGCGAGGACGAACAGGCGATCCGCCGTCATGATCGGCGTCGAGGTGCTGCGCGCGGGCAGCGGCGTCATCCACTGGATATTCTTCGTGTCGTACTTGACGTCGGGCGGGTCCATGACGCGCAGACAACACTTCAGTTCCGTGTAGCCCTGCTGCGGCGATGTGCTCAACTTGAGCAGCAGTCGATTCCAGCCCGGCTTCAACTCGGCGGTGAAGCGCGCTGACGGCTGGTCGAGGTGTTGCAACTCGTGCTTACTGATCGATGGATAGAAGCCGAGTGCAACGCGGCGGTCCGACGAGCGATAGACTTCCTTGCCATTGACCCATGCCTTCATCCCGTGCGCATGATCGGCGACAATGCGGACCGGCCCGCCCTTCGGCGAATAGAGGTATGTGTGGGCATACGCGAGATGGTTCCGCTTGTAGCCGACGGTCTTGGTGAGATCGAGCCACGGCAACTCGGCGGTGCCGAAAACGGTGATGTCGTCGGGAGCGACGGTGGCCGACTTCCACGCGAAGTCGCCAACTTTCTGACCAGATGAGGGTTCGACGGTCGCCGCGCCGCCGAGTGAGTCGCGGTCAAAATCCTTGACCGAATCGGCGACGGGGAATGGGCCGATCACGAGCCAGTCGCGGATGAGGCCCTTGACGACCAGAGGCGCATCGCCCGGATCCGCGTTCTTCGGCGGCTCGGCGGAGACACGCATATCTTCCAGTGCGCCCTTCGGAATGCGATGCCATTCGAGCGGCGGCTTCGCATCGGGCCAAAGCCCGGTCCCATTGCCGCGCCAACCCACGGCGGGCTCGGCCGCGGTGGCCGTGGCCACAACGCAGATCGCGGCCAACGCCGGTGCGAGCATTCGCATGAAAGGCCTTTCGATCACTTGTTCCCCTTCGGCAACGGCACCTGCTGCTTCGCCATGAGATACGCCATCAAGTCGCGGACCTGTTCTTTCGTCAGCGCGTCGAGCTGACCGTCCGGCATGAGCGACACGGCGGAGTCCTTGACCGAGTCGACGTCCTCGGCAGGTACGATCACTTTCTCGGTGGCAGTTTGCACGACCAGCCGGGCCGGCGAGCGTTCGACGACGATGCCGGTGATGACGCGACCCGATTGGGTGTTAATCACCGACATCCGATAGTCGCGGCCGACCTCGGCGCTCGGGTCGATGACGTTGGAAAGCAGATAGTCGAGGTCGGATCGGTTCGAGCCCGTCAGGTCTGGGCCGATGGCGGTGCCCTCACCGTACAGTTTGTGGCACGACTGGCACGTCTTGGAAAAGACGAGCCGGCCATTCTTCAGGTCGGCTGCTTTGAGCGCGTTCGGCGTGAGCTGGGCCTTGTACTTGGCGAACTGTTTCTGCTTGTCGGCCGGCGTTTCGCGGACTTCGCCCCAGACGGCGACGAGCCGACCGGTCACACGCCAATCTTTCAAGGCGTACATCTGCCGGGCCGCGTAGGCCGAGACGTCGGTGCGGGCGACGACCTTCGTGTCGACCGCGTCGAGCAGGGCAAGCGCGTAGTCCGCGCGTCCGGCCAGCGTGGCGATGGCGTCCGGCTTTTCATCGGCCGCGAGCTTGGGATACAACGCGATCACGAGCTTCGGCGTCGCTGGGTCATCGTAAGCAGCTAGCCCCCGGAGCGCGGTTTTCCGCATCGCCGGCTCGTTCAATAGTTGATGGAGAATGGGAGCGAAGCCGGCCGCCCGATGTTCCACCAGGGCTTCGACCGCTGCTGTCCGAGCGGCAACGGACTCGCTTTGTGACTCGACGCGCTTGCGCAGGTCGACGAGCGCGGCCGGATCGCCGAACGTCAGGGCCAGAGCCGTGGCAGCCTCACGGATCCTCGGGTCGGTGCTGTGGGTCAGCGTCTCCGATATGCTCGGCCAGTTCGACGGCATTGGGTACGTCTTGCGGCCGCGCATGCTGTCGCGGGCTCCGTCAAGGAGGTCTTTCCGCACATCATCGCTCGCCGATCCGAGGACGGTGACCCATGGCCGCAGGTCGCCCTTATCCTTGCGGCTCAACGCGTCGTCGACGAACCGCCGGGCGATGTACCGGCGGACGACCGGGATCTTTGCCTTGCTCGCGAGTCTCATCGCACGCGCCGGGTCGGCCGGCACCAGCGGCTCGACGCCGTACCAGATCATGAGCGGCAGGTTGGCGTCCTTGGCGTCCTCAGCATGATTGAGCAGACTTTCGGCGATGCCCCATCGGTGCTCTACCGGAAGCCGCTGTAGGGCGCTGGCCAGCGAAAGCCGGACGACCGCCGACTGGTCACTGTCGGCAACGTCTTTCAACATCGAACGCGCTGTGTTGCCCGGCTCGTTGCCCGGGTCACCGTCCTCGCAGAGAAAACGGACCGCCCACGCCCGGACGTGCTCACTTGGATCAACCAGGTTCAAGAGCAGGGAGGAGCCCTTCAGCCGGTCCAGATTGAATCCGCCGAGGACATGTGTGGTCCACATTGCTCGTAGCCGCTGCGGTTCAGCGAGAGTCTTACTATCACGGATCGCCGCCAGCTTTATGAGAACATCCCTATCATCCCACGTCTCGCTTGTCGCCCGTTCCTGGAGCAGTCGTCTGGCGGTCCGCACTTTCCACTCATTGCGGCTGGTCTGCAACGCGACCAATTCCTCGTCTGTCTTCGTCGACAAATCGATCCGCGTACGATCGGGCTTGCCATAGCTCAATTGAAAGATGCGCCCCGTCGTCGAGTCCGGCTTGTACGTGTGACACTCGCCCGTGTCCGACCAATCAGAGACGAACACGCTGCCGTCGGGGCCGGTTCGCAACGTGACGCCCATGAACCACGGGTCGGCCGCGAGCATGAAGTCCTTGCCGTGACTGGCGACGTAACCGCTGCCGACGCGCTTCAAGATGTCGCGATTGATGCGGTGGCCGTGGATGTTGCACATCATCACGGTGTTGCGGTATTCGGTAGGGAAACTGCCGCCGAGGTAGACGAGCGTGCCGCAATGGGCATGGCCGCCGCCGAGGGCAAGCGTGTCCTCCATGCCGACCGCTGCTTTCAAGTCGGCGCCGGCGTAATGCAGGTGGTCCGCGATCGTCGGTAGCCGTTCGTAGGCGTACAGGCTCGACGGTCGATTCCGCCACGGCTCGTAGTGGCCGCCCTGAATCATGTGGAAGAGGTGCGGGTTCACGCAGTTCGACACGAAGCAGGCGCCATAGTCGTCGAAGTCGACGCCCCACGGGTTGGTCGTGCCGTCAGCAAAGTTCTCGAAGATGCGCTTCGTTGGATGGATGCGGTAGACGCCGCCATCGCAGTGAACACGCTTGTCGGCCGGCGTGCCGGGTTTCCCAACGTCGGACGGGCTGGTCCGTCCGTGGCCGCCGTAGAGCCAACCGTCGGGGCCCCACGTGAAGCCATTTGCGAGGTTGTGCCGGCTCTCCTTGTAGCCGAAGCCGTCGAAGACGACCTCGGGCGGCCCGTCCGGCTTGTCATCGCCATCGCGATCGGGGACGAAGTACAAGCACGGCGGCGACATGACCCAGACGCCGCCGAAGCCGACCTCGATGGCGGTGATGTAGTTGAAGCCTTCATAAAAAACGGTCCGCTTGTCGGCCCGGCCGTCGCCTTCAGTGTCTTCGAGGATGACGATGCGATCCTTGCCGGTCGCCTTCCATTCACCGTAATTGAGTGCCTCCGCCACCCACAGCCGGCCGCGGTGGTCGATGGTAAATGAGATCGGCTGTACGACATCTGGCTCGGCGGCGAAGAGCGTGGAGCGAAAACCCTCGGGCAACTTCATTTCCTTGGCGGCCTGTTCCGCCGGCAATGGGGTCGGCGCTCGGTCGGCAGCGAGGAGGGTGAGCGGAAGGATGAGAAGCGTGAAGAGACGGGGCATTGCAGAGTTCCAGGGGCAGGATGATGTTGTACAGCGAGCCTAGCAAAGCTCTCGCCATCTCCGGCGAACAACTCTCCACATATACCATTCCCGAACCCCCAACATCGGGACTCGTTCCATGAGCCTGGCGATCGAGACGCGCGGCTTGACGCGCATGTTCGACGACTTTCGCGCCGTCGATGCCGTCGACCTCCAGGTCGAGCGCGGCACCTTCTACGGGTTTCTCGGGCCCAATGGCGCCGGCAAGTCGACCACGATCAAGATGCTCACCGGGCTGCTCGCGCCGACCAAGGGCGAGATTCGCGTACTCGACCAGGACATGCGCGATGCCAAATCGGCCCTCGAAGCCAAAAAGCACATGGGGGTCATCGCCGAGAATTTGTCGCTGTTCGACAACCTCACGGCGCGCGAGTACCTAACGTTTGTCGGCCGCATGCACCTGTTGCCGCGCGATACCATCCGCACACGCTCGGAAGAATTGCTGTCGCTGCTCGGCCTTGCCGGCGAGACGAAAAAGCTTGCGCTCGAATACTCGCACGGCATGAAGAAAAAGCTGGCCCTGGCCGCGGCGCTGCTGCCGAACCCGGACCTGTTGTTTCTGGATGAGCCGTTCGAAGGTGTCGATGCCATTACATCACGCGTCATCCGCGACTTGCTTGCCGGCTTCGTGGCGCGTGGATCGACCGTCTTTCTCACGTCCCACGTGCTCGAAATCGTCGAACGGCTGTGCACGCACGTCGGCATTATCGTGAAGGGCGAGTTGGTCGAGCAGACGTCGATGGAGGCTCTGCGGCAGGGAGATACGCTCGAAAACCGGTTCATTGAAAAGGCGGGCACCGAGGCGATTGTGGCGCCGACACTCACCTGGCTGGAGGCCGCCACGTGAACCGGGAACATCTGTCCGCCTTCATCTGGCTACGCTGGCGTTTGCGGGTGAATCAGATCCGCAAAGCCGGCACGCTGAACGCGGTCGTGATGGCAATCGTCGGCGTCTCGGCAATAGTCGCGGCGGTCGGCCTCCTGATCGCCGGCTTCGTCGTCGGCCTGCTCGTGATGCCGCACGCGCCGCCGCATGCCCATCTCTGGACCTGGGACGGCATCGTCATCGTGTTTTGGTTTTGGTGGATGATCGGTTTGATGACCGATCTGCAGCGAAATGAAGCGTTGGCACTCGACAAATTCCTGCATTTGCCCGTGTCGATCTCGGGCGCGTTTCTCGTCAATTACATCAGTTCACTCTTCAGCCTCACGCTGACTGTATTCGTTCCCGGAATGATCGGGCTCGTCATCGGCATGGCGATTTCGATCGGTCCGATCATGCTGCTGGTTCTGCCAGTGATGGCGGCGTTCTTCTTTGCGCTGACCGCGATCACGTACCAGTTCCAGGGCTGGCTCGCGTCGATGATGACCAACCCACGGAAGCGGCGGACCGTCATCGTCTGTGTGACGCTCGGCTTCATCGTAGTTGCGCAGGCGCCGAATCTAATTAACATCTTCCGCCCGTGGGAGAAATTCGGCGAAGCGAACACGCGTCGCATGGAACGCCACAATCAACTCAATCAAGAAAATCTCGAGAAGAAGCTGACGCCCGAGGAGTATTCCCAACGCGTCAAGGAGGTAAACGATCAGTACCAGGCCGAGCAGGAAGCCTCCGGCCGCGAGACGCTCGATCACGCAGTCAGTACGACACGGCTCATCAACTTGATTCTGCCGCCGGGCTGGTTTCCCCTGGCAGCCACGGAGCTGGTGAACGGAAGTGTGTGGCCCGCGTTGCTCGCGACACTCGGTCTCGGGCTCATCGGCACGGTCAGCCTATGGCGAGCCTATCGGACGACGCTGAAGCTCTACACCGGCGCGTACACGGCGACCAAGCACAAGTCCGCCCAGACGCCGGCCCCCGCGGTTCCTATCGATCCAAACCGCGTCCTGTTCCTCGAACGCACGTTGCCGCGCGTCTCGGAACAGGCATCGGCCGTGGCGTTTGCCGTATTCCGTTCGCTGCTCCGCGCGCCGGAAGCGAAGTTTGTGCTCATCGCGCCGATCATCATGCTAGTGGTGTTCGGCGGCATCTTCGTTTCCAATCAAGTGACACCGCCGGCCGGCCTGCGGCCGCTGATCGCTTATGCGGCCGCGCTCGGCGTGCTGTTCATCAGCGGTGTGCAACTGATCGGCAACCAGTTCGGCTACGACCGGGCCGGGTTCCGCGCGTATGTACTATCGCCGTTGCCGCGCCGCGAGATTCTGATTGGCAAGAATCTGGCGATGGCGCCGGTGGCGCTTGGAATGGCGGTGTTCTCGCTGCTCATCATCGGCATCGGCTTCCCGATGCGGATCGATCACTACCCCGCAGTGCTCGCGCAACTGCTAACGTCGTATTTGATCTTCTGCTTGCTTGCGAATGTACTGTCGATGCTTGCCCCCATGCCGATGGCGGCGGGATCGATGCAGGCATCGAACGTCAAGGCCGTGCCGGTGTTGTTGCAGTTCGTGTTCATGACCATTTTCCCATTCGCGCTGGCGCCGGTGTTGATTCCGTATGGCTTGGAGGTCTTGCTCGCGGAAACCGAAGTCATCCGCGGCGTGCCGATCTCGCTGGTATTGTCACTCGGCATGCTGGCCCTCGTCGCTTTCATCTACCGCAAGGCCATTGGCTGGGAAGGTGACATGCTCGCGGCGCGCGAGCAGAAGATCTTGGATGTGGTGGTGAGCAAGTTGGAGTAGCGAAGTGAGGGTTGCGAGCGCAAGATCGCTCGTCATTGATAGTTGCCTATAGATTGAACATCGTCGCATGCCGTCAACCGGTTTCACGCCGATGTACCGCTTCTCCATTGCCATTTTACTGTTGCCCTCGCTGCTCCACGCCGGCGTCGGTGATCCGCAGGTTCGCACCGATCATCCATGGTATCCGGGTGAACTTGCGTGCTCCACATTCGAGCGCCTGTTCGCCACGCAGGCCGAGGTTTACAAACGTGTGACCGGCCACGACTGCGTGACCGACGAGGACAAGGCGCTCGCGGCCTGGCTGTGGCGCAACACGCACTATTGGCATGGCGAAGAGGGATTCGAAAACCACTCGGGCGAAGGCTTTGGCAAAGGTATAGATAGCCGAACGCGTGAATACTGGACCGGCCAGTTCGCCCACGGCTTCGGTCTGTGCGGAACCACGCACTGCCAGTGGGTCGGCGAGATGGAAGCTCGATTGGGCCATGGTCGCGGCCGGGCGATCGGCGCGGCGGGGCACAGTGCGTTTGAAGTGCTGCTCAAGGGCGGCCCCTATGGCGACGGCAAATGGGTGCTGCTCGATCATGATCTGTCGAACGTCGTTTACGATCCCAGCGGCAAGCAACTTCTCGGCATGCGTGAGATCACGCCCGACTGGAAGCGGCTCACCGATCGCGCGTTCAAACCCGATCGACAACACGGCTGGCTCATTTGCGGGTTGCATCCGCAGGACAACGGCAGTTATGCCCAATATCAGGTCGCCGAGTATCTCGCCGGCTACGCGGGCCCTCCGCCGATGGTCCATCTGCGGCGCGGCGAATCGCTACGGCGTTATCTCGAACCGGGCTTGGCCGATGGCAAGACGTTTGTCTACTGGGGCCGCAACTACAACATGGGCGGCATCCCCGGTCCC
The DNA here is from genome assembly GCA_036266155.1 of Gemmataceae bacterium. Lineage (GTDB taxonomy): Bacteria > Planctomycetota > Planctomycetia > Gemmatales > Gemmataceae > SIAJ01. The sequence goes on from DATANR010000239.1 coordinate 21,107, forward strand.
GAACGGTCGATCACCTGGGTGAACCAGCCGGACGCGATGTATAAGTCGACGAAGGGTGCCGGCTACAAGCCGGGTCAGGCACGATTTGCGAATGCGGTTTATACATATGCGCCGGACTTCGCGACGGGCGATTACAAAGAAGGTGTAGTCGCCGAGGACGACACGCAAGTCACTTTCGAGTTCCGCACGCCGTACATCATCGCCGCGACGCCGGCTTCGCCGAAGGAATGGGGCGTCTACGAGCCGGGTTGCCAGAATGGCCTCATCGTGCAAGGGAAGTCGGGCGCCACCGTGAGCGTATCGGTCGATCGTGGCCGAACCTGGTCGTCGGCCGTGAGCTTGGCGGACAAGCCGGACCTGACCGATCACGTGAAGGGTTATCGCCAGTACTGGCTACGAGTGAATACAAGCGCGAAGTTGCTCGTTGGCAGCGGTCTGACGATGACGACGGTCTGCCAGGCGAGTGGCGCGACGATGCCGCGCCTAAAGGATGGTGGCAGCACCGTAACCTTCGCCTCATCGGGCAAGTCGCTGGTCTCGGCCGGTCCGACTCTTCCGCAAGCGCAGTCACATGTGATTGCCGGTGCCTTCGGACGGCCACGTGTGACTCTCGAATTAGCGACGCCGCGTGGCGAAGCGATCACTGCCGTCTATGCGGCCGCTCATTTGAATTCGAGCAGCCCCCCCGATCCGAAGATCAAGTACCAAATCGAGTGGTCGGCCGACGGCGGCAAATCGTGGTCGCCGCTCGTGAAGGACTGGACGATCAACCGCCAGGCTGACGAGCCGAAGGACTTCTGGTCGCAGAGCTTTTGCTGGGGCAGCAAGGACACGGGCCGTGGGCCGATCGTGTCGAAAATCCAGGTGCGCTTCCAGAACGATGGTGGTAAGAACATCGGACGTGCGGAAGTTCATCTGGCGTATCGCGTCGCGAACCCCGATGCGACCGAGGTGACCTTTGCCTGGACGGACGCGACGGGCGAGCATACCGACAAGAAGGTGTTCTTGGATGGCGATCCTGTGAAAACCTGGCAGGTGCCAACCGGAAAGAACGTAAAGACGAAATGGGTCGAACTGCGGTCGGCGAAGTGAGAAATCGCTTTACGCTGCCAGCCGAACCGTCGCGGCGGCCGTCAGCGGTTTGAATGCCTTCACTACCAAAAATCGCCCCATCAACCGCTCGGCAACTGGCAGGATCATCCAGCGCCAGAGGTACGGCAGTTCCGAGCGACGCAGGTGCCGCTTGTAGACGCGCACGTCCTGGAAGCCCGAGAAGCCTTCGTAGAGTTCACGCCTAGTGAAGCGCGGCGGCCCCTTCGGCGTCTTGCGGAACCAAGTCCGCCACGGCATCAGGATGTCCTGCCACTTGGCCGCGTTGTATTTGGCCGGCAGCACGGCCATCACTTTGCCGCCGGGTCGCAAGATCCGATAGGCCTCGGACAACGCCGTTGCCCACGGAACATTCGGCGGATCATTGAAGACGGCCACCACGACATCGACGCGATCGGAAGTTGCCGGCAGATTGTCGAACGGCGCTTGCGTGAACTGTCCGCTTACGCCGCGAGCATCGAAGTGCTGTCTATAAAGCCGCAATCGCTCAGCCGATGGATCGATGACCGTCACGTTCGCCCCGCCCTCGGCATAGCGAACCCAGTCGAGGCCAAGCCCGTCGCCGACGGCGAGCAAGTTTTCGCGAGCGTGACGCGTGAATTCCAGGAGTTGCGGCACCCAGTGGCCATGGCGGCGATAGCGCTTGCCGTCGAGATGGAGAAACCACTCCGACGACAGCGGTTCGAGCTGACCCCCCGCTGGTTTTGAAGACCTGCCGATGCGCCAAACGTCCTGGCCCGCGAGCCGCTCGGCTTCCGAAGGGTCGGGGTCCGGCTCGATCACCGGCGCCGGCTGCGGCGTGGGCGCGACGGCCCACGGGTAGACGGTTTCGGCAATCGGAGCGGCCATCGCGGAACTCCGGGACACCCCCTCCCGATACCCCGTCGCGTCCGCCGGGTCAAGGGGGACCGGGGGGTTCAGGAAAGAGGCCTCATCGGGGCGGCTCGAGTTTGGTATCATGTGCCGCCACCGCTCCCAGGAGGGAACCGATGTCCTTCGAACTGCGCCCGCTGGAGCAGGGTGACTTCTCCCGCGGCTTTCTCGAAACGCTCGAAAACCTTGTTCCCGTGAAGCTTACGGTCGAAGAGGCCATTCACATCTGGCGCGGCCGCAATGCCGCCGGCGTCCGAACCGTGGTGGCCGTGGAGGGCGATCAGGTCATCGGCACCGCCACATTGATCCTCGAACACAAGTTCCTGCACCGCGGCGGCACGATCGGCCACATCGAGGATGTTGCCGTTCATCCGGCCCACGAAGGCAAGGGCGTCGGACGAGCGGTGGTCAAGTCTCTGGTCGACACGGCCCGCCAATCGGGCTGCTACAAAGTCATCTTGAGCTGCAACGACCAGAATCTCGCCTTCTACCAGAAACTCGGCTTCCGCCGCCACGACAACGGCATGCGGATCGACCTTATCTGATTGCCCGCCATGAAGATCGGCGTCGTGAGCGACACACACGGCAAGCTGGCGATCACCGCAAGCGCAATTCAACTATTACGCGAACGCGGAGCCAAGTTGATCTTGCACTGCGGCGACATCGATTCCGTGGAGACGGTACGCCTGTTCAGAGAGGTGCAAGCGCATTTCGTCTTTGGCAACTGGGACCATTCGCTGACGAAGTTGAAGAAAGCGATCCGCGGAATTGGTGCCGAGTATCACGATGGCCCCGGCCGGATCGAGCTAGGGGGCAAGCGGATCGGCTGGCTGCACGGCCACGTGCATGGAGAGCGTCGCAAGTTGGAAGCGTCGAATGAGTTGGACTTTCTCTTCTACGGTCACTCGCACAAAGCGGAGGCGCATCGGATGGGCAAAACGCTGGTCATCAATCCGGGCGCGTTGCATCGGGCGCTACCGAAGACAGTGGCGTTGGTCGATTTGGAGGCAGGGGCGTGGGAGCTGATAGGGGTGGAGACGATCCGGGAGCGATAGTTGGCGACACTACTTGATCGCCAAACGGCTAGAATGCCACTGTGGAGTCTGGTGTCATCATCGACACGAACGTCTTTGTTTCCGCCCTACGCTCGCGGCGCGGTGCTTCGTTTCAACTGCTCGGACTGGTCGGAACCGGCCGGTTTGAGATTGAGTTGTCCATTCCGCTTGCGCTGGAGTATGAAGCGGTCGGGCGGCGAATATTGCCTGCGACATCGATGACCGAATCGGCATTCGACGCCATCCTTGACTTTGTTTGCCAGTCGGCTCGGCATCGGCAGGTGTATTACTCGTGGCGGCCATTCCTCCGCGATCCGGCTGACGATATGGTGCTTGAGTTGGCAGTCGCGGCCGGTGGAGCGTCTGTAATCACATTCAATCGATCAGGTTTTCACGGAGTCGAGCGGTTCGGAATACGAGTGCTGAGCCCGCAGGAGTTCCTCACAGAGATTGGAGAGTCCAGGAAATGAATACGATCAGCGTTGGAGTTCCCGAATCGCTACACGCCGCGGCTGGCGAGCTTGCCCGCGCATCCGGTGTGACCATCGACCAACTCGTGGCGTCGGCACTTGCCGAAAAAATGTCCGCACTTGTAGGGCCGGAGTGGTTGGCGGCTCGATCTGCGCGGGGTGATCGTGCGCTTTTCGAGGCCGCATTGGGACAAGTAGCTGATGTCGAGCCGGAGGAACGAGACCGGTTGTAGCTCCGCCGTGCTCGTGATGAGCCTAGCGCCGTTGTTTTGGCAAGGCGACCAATTTCACCCGCGGCGTGCAGCTTCAATGGCAGCGATGTCGATCTTTTTCATCGTCATCATCGCCTCGAACGTGCGCTTGGCGACCGCCGGATCGGGATCGGTGTACGCCTGGGTCAGAGCGACCGGCGTGATCTGCCAGGACAGGCCCCACTTATCCTTGCACCAGCCGCATTGACTCTCCTCGCCGCCGTTGTCGATAATCGCGTTCCAGTAGCGATCCGTCTCGGCCTGATCGGCGGTCGCGACCTGAAACGAGAAGGCTTCAGTGTGCTTGAACATGGGGCCGCCATTGAGCCCCAGGCACGGAATGCCCATCACGACAAATTCGACTGTCAGCACGTCCCCTTTCTTCCCAGACGGATAGTCTGCCGGCGCGCGATGTACCTTGCCGACGGATGAATTGGGAAATGTCTTGGCGTAAAACCGCGCCGCCTCCTCGGCATCGCGATCGTACCACAGGCAAATCGTGTTCTTCGCTGGCGTCGCCATGTCAATTCTCCGTGATGAGCCAACACAAATCAGAGAACCACGGATTGCACGGATAAAACCAATCCGAAAATAGCAGTCATGATTTATCCGCGTTAATCCGTGTGATCCGTGGCTAACATGTTTGGAAACCGGCAGCAGAATCCGTACCGGACGATTACTTTTTTATGCGCTTGTAGCGCTCCGTGCGTATGGCCCGTTTGGATTCGACCCACTGGAGAGCAAGGACCTCGTTATCCAGTTGAATGACTTTCACTTCCGCGACCTTGCCGATGTCGTCGGCCGCGGGCTTGGTGACATCGCCTGAGTAATACGAGATCTTGCACGTCAGGACCAATGTCGGCGGCAGCGCATTCCACCGCATTTCCCACGTGCCAGTGAGTGTATTGTTCCCAGGCGAATAGTGCCGTCGCTCGAAGGTGCCGTCCGCTCGGAGAGTGAGTTCGCCCACGCAATCCATGTCGTCGGCTTCCCAATCGCCGTGCAGCTTCTTCTCCAGGGCCGGTGGCGGATCTTTGGCCTTGTCCGCAGTGCGGACTGACTGAGCGGAGACGACGAAAGCGAGCGCCGCGAGTGGCAATAGCATCCGAAGCATTTGCGTGTTCCTCCAAGTGTTTGGCAGGGTCTGGCTGCAATTCACCACAAGTAACACGTTTAACTGACCGGTTTCTTACTCACTCAACCTTTCCGGCTCACCATGTGGTTGATCCAGATCGGGGCGAAGGGCGACGTGCAGCCCTTCGACACGGGATAGTCGCGATAGATTCCCAATTTCTCGCCAATGGCGATGGCCCGGCTGCGGAGCTTGGGGTTGTGGATGCCGATTTCCGCCAGGGCGCAGTTCATCGTCCACTGCACGACCGGACCGGCGGCTCCCATTTCGGATTCGATGCGATCCAGCAGTCCCGGAAGATCGAGCCCGTCCGGGCTCTTCACGACCCGCTCAGCAGTGAGGCTCCAGCCAGCGCGAGCTGCCCAGCGGTGGTCCGCCGCCATCCATTCCTGGCGCAGCGTCTCCTTGTTGGCGTGCTGCTTGACGACATAGTTCATGAGCCAGTCCGCCACCCAGCCAAAAGTGACCGACCGCACCAGTCGATCGACCTCTTTGGCGGACAGGTCCTTCGGCTTGATCAAGAGGATGGCCAGGTACTGGGCATCGATGTTCCCGGTCTCCCAAAGCGACATAGCCAACGTGTGATCGCCCTTGATCTTCTTCGCCAACACGCGGATGTCACCATGCTTGACGCCGAACTGATTGTCCACGGCGCCCGGCCCCCAGGCGCCGCCCTTGGCGTTTTGCTTCCGCACACTCTCGTTGCCCAGCGACTCGAGTTCTCTGAGGGCGTCCTTCAAAGTGGTGGCTGGGGCCTTTAAAGTAGCGGGCGTTGTTTTGGCGTTTGCTGGTTTGGGTTTTGTGGCCTTCTTGGCCGGCAGTATCTTTGGCATGATGTCTTCGGCCGATGCTGGCCGCTCCTTCAAGTCGGATGGGTCAGAAGTCGATTAAGCAGCCGGCGGCCGACCACGCTTGAAGCCGTCTGCTGACCAGCAGCCGAGCCAAGTTCCGCCCTTCCCCCAGTCCGCGACGAGCTCATACCGGCGCGGAAGTTGTTGGAACGCCGAAAGCCCGCGGTGGTCGTGGAATATCGCTTCGAGTTCGCAATCAACAGAACCCCTTGCTGCCTCGATCTCCGGGCCGACCTCTGGCTCGTCCGTCAGGATGGCAACGATTAACTCTCCGGCGGGGGATACGGTCAGTTTATAGCCGCCGAAATTCACCGATCCGCCCGAGACGATAAGCTCGGCGGCCAGTGCCATTCGCTCGCGTGTCTGCTCATGTACGTAGAAATCAGCCGGCATGGTGGGCCTCTAAACGTTTTGATCCCTGGTCTTTCTGCGCTGGTACGTGCGGTATGTCCAACGTGAAGGCTATGCCCGACCTCACCCCGCGACATACGGTAACACATACGGCCCCTTCGGGATCACCGCGATACGGGCCTTCGGCCCATATTCCGCCAGCGACGCCGTGACGGCGTGTTCCACGCTCGGGGCCGGTTCGACGAGGCATTTGCGCAGCGTCTCGGCGGACAGGCCGTCGGAGACCACCTTGACTTTGCAGCGCTGCAGGACCTTGGCCATCATCACGAGTTGCCATTCGTCCATTTCACAAGTGTCGGCCATCGGGCCGGCTTTCCCGCCGGGCTGAAAGCGGCGGACGTAGTCGGAGGTTTGCAGCAGTCCCTGAAATTCCGGGCTGCCGAGGCCTTCGCTCAGGCTGGCCGCCAGCACGATCGTGCCGCCCTTCTTGACGATCGGCAACGCGCCCGTCAGTCCCTTGACCGCCTGATACCAGGTCGTGTCGAGGGGGTAGCCCGCACAGCTCGTCACCACGACGTCGAGCGGCTCGGTTACGCCCGCCTTGACCACGGTTTCGCAGAAGGCGACGCCGTGTTCCCAGGCTTTGATCATGTCGCCAGCGCCGGCCCAGGTGACGCGGCGTTTGCCGTCGATGCAGACGTTAACGATGAAGTCGCAGCCCGCCATCTGGGCGATGCGCGTGTTTTCTTCGTGAACCGGATTGCCCGCGACGCTGCCGGCGTCGGCCTTGGGATGTTCGAGGAAGCGCGGACCATGCCAGACGCTCACGGTCTCGAGGGCGGCGATGCCGGGACAGATCACCTTGCGGCCGCCGGAGTAGCCGGCCATCAGGTGCGGCTCGATCAATCCCGTCGTAATCTTGAGATCGGCCTCGACGTAACGCGTATCGATCCACGCGGGGACACCGTTCGGCGTCGTGCCCAGAAACGTGTGTTCCTCACGCACCTTGCCGTGATGGTTCTCGATGCGATAGGCGCCTGCGATCTCTTCGCCGACCATCTCGACCATCTCGGCCCCTTCATTGGGGCGATGCAGGCCCGTCGCGTTCAAGATCATGATCTTGTCGCGCGGGATGCCGCTCGCTTCGAGCGTACGGAGCACCGGCGGCAGAATGAGCTTGTTGGGCACGGGCCGCGTGATGTCGCAGATCAGGATGCACGCGGATTTCTTGCCGCGGGCCAGCTCCGCCAGCGGCCGCGTGCCGATCGGGTTCCGCACCGCCTCCTCGATCGCGTTCGCCGGGTCCGCAAGCGGCGCGGCCTCGCGGATGGCCAGCGGACCAATCGTGCGATCGTCGGGAAGGGTGATCGGCAGGCCGGTGCGGCCGTAGTCGAGAGTGATTTGCATGTATTCTTGCAGTTGGAAAAGGCGAGCGGAGCCGCGTAAGCGGCCCGATGATGTCATTATCGGGCGGCTTACGCCGCTCCGCTCGCCAGTTTGGCTTGCCAGTTGTTCAGACGCCTATATTATCACTTTTTGCGATTTGAATCAGCCGCCGGCTGACCACTGACCACTGACCACCGACCACTGCCATGTCGATCGATAAGTCCCTGAAGCGCCGCTCGGCGGGTTCATCCAACCGCAGCGTGCTGACGCGCGCCGAACGAATCAAGAAGCTGCAGGAAAACGAGAAGTGGACGGACGGGCGCAGCCCGTTCGGGTTGCCCAAAGTGCGCGTCGTCAAGATCGTGCTGAAGAAGGCCAAGAAGGAGAAGGCCGCCGAGGGCGAGGCCGCGGCCGAGGGTGCAGCCGCCGAGGCCGCCCCGGCGAAGAAGTAAACCTGAATGCGGAACGCGGAGTTCGGAGTGCGGAGTGAAATCCGCTGTCTTTACTCCGCATTCCGCATTCCGCATTCCGCATTCCGCACTTCCATGGTCCGCGTTTACCTGGCACTTGGCTCCAACCTGGGCGATCGGCAGCGCTTTCTGGACGATGCCGTTCGTCGCTTGCGGGCCGTGCCCGGCTTGACGGTTCGGCACGTGTCGCCGTACTACGAAACGGCTCCTGTCGGCGGGCCGGCCGACGCCGGCGCATATCTCAACGCGGTCGCTGAAGCCGATACATCATTGCCGCCGGACCAACTGCTGGCCGTTCTTCTGGAAGTAGAACGACAACTCGGCCGGGTGCGCAGCGAGCGCAATGCACCGCGAACCGTTGACCTCGACTTGCTCCTCTACGGCAACGTCGTTCGTCACGCACCCGATCCCGTGGTTCCGCATCCGCGGCTACACGAACGGCGGTTTGTCTTGCAGCCGCTGGCCGATCTGGCGCCGGCGTTCGTTCATCCCACGATCAAGAAATCGGTTCGCGAACTTCTCGACGGGCTCGCGCCCGACGCCGATCCGCCGCGCGTTTTTCCGCGCGTTGAAGCGAACGGCGGTCAAGAGTTAGCCGGCCTGCGTGCACTGGTCACCGGCTCAACGAACGGCATCGGCCGTGCGATCGCGTTGGAACTCGCGCGTGGCGGGGCAGATGTCGTCATTCATGGCCGCGAGCGCAATAATCGTTCGGACGCGCTCATCGATCAAATGCTTGAACTCGGCCGTAAAACGATGATGATGCCGTTCGATCTCGCTGAGTCGGGCGAATGCGATCGACTGGTTAAGGCCGCCTGGAATTATGCTGAAGGCCTCGACATCTTCGTCGCCAACGCCGGTGCCGATCTGGTGACCGGCGACGCGCCCGACTGGTCGTTCGCAAAGAAGTGGGAAGCGCTCGTGGCCGTCGACGTCACCGCCACGATCCATCTCTGCCGAGCAATTGGCGAACGCATGAAAGCCGGTCGCGGCGGCTGCATTTTGACGATGGGCTGGGATCAGGCGGAGACCGGCTTCGACGGCGAGAGCGGCCTGCTGTTCGGTCCCGCCAAGGCCGCCGTGATGGCGTTCACGAGAAGTCTGGCCCGCAACTTGGCGCCGCGCGTTCGCGTTAACTGTTTGGCCCCCGGCTGGATCAAGACGGCCTGGGGCGAGACCGCGTCCGACAAATGGCAAGAACGCGTCGCCGCTGAGACGCCGCTCAAGAGATGGGGCCTTCCCGAGGACGTTGCTGCGACGGCCCGTTGGCTGGCATCGCCTGCCGCGGCGTTCATCACGGGGCAAATCGTCCGCATTAACGGTGGGGCGGTTTAACGCTGGCCGTCGGGTTTGCCGACCGGCCAACTGTCAGGGCTTATGTGGGATGCCAAATATCTGACGGGCCAGTTCATTCACGTCCACCATTCCGATACCGACGATCTCGACACCCTTGATGGGATCGGCTGCGACTTGCAGGGAAACAACAGCCCCTGCTTTCAAATCCTTCAGTTGCAATGTCTTCCTGCCGCTCACGGGTTTGGACAGGCTTCGCCTGCGGCGGCGTGGCGCCCGACGTGGCGCGCTCGAGGATGAGCACTTCACCCGGCCCCGGCTTCTCGGGAAAGGCCGTGGGCCGGTCTTGGCCCCGGACGGCCAGGCACAGCCGCCGGGCATTCGGAATACGTGACCCTCGATCGCCAGCTACCGGTGGATGAATTCGGCAACCTGAGATTCGCCAACGCATACTTGCCGGCGGCGGACGGCCGCAACGAGCTGTGGGTGCCCCTGGCCGAAAAGACGTACGCCCAGTTCAACGAGTCCGGCTGGATCGGGCTGGACGGAACCAACTCGTACAACGGGATCGGCAGCGCCGTCGACGCGGACGCTAATACCGGTGGGCTCAACGGGGTGTTTCCGGCCAATATCCTCACCCAGCTAACCAGCTCGGGCGCATCGAGCAGTTCGACCAGTGGTTCTAAGTTCGCCGACTTCAAAGCGGCGTTCGACGCGGGCAAGGCTGTCGTCGTCTGCTCCAAGCAGGCCCCGGTCAGCGATCAGGTGGTCGGCAACCACGCCTACATGATGGTCGGTTACGATGCCACCCACCACACGGTCAAGCTTCGGAACCCGTGGGGCGAGGGGTACGACGAGCCGGCCGAGCTGACCGTGACCATTGCTTTCTTGAAGGCCAACTTTGATTCGTGGCAGGCGGCGAAGGCGTAAGGTATCTCGGGTGGAATGAAAATTCTACGCTGATCGTTTCCGGAAACGATCAGCGTTATGCGACCCGTTTTTAGGTCTTCCGGCCCGGCCTCTGCGACCTCTGTGTACTCAACCGGCGCCCAAACCCGCAGCAAAAAATCATTGGGGTTCGTCTTCAATTGAAGTCACTGAATGTACCCTACAGTTTGAACGATCGACCAGTAGCCTTTCGGAAGAGCATCAGTGAGTCTCTTGTGTGCCTGCTCGGCAAGCAACATGGTTGGGAATCTCAAGTCGATCTTTCCGCTTTTTAGAAGGATACCCCCTTCCGCGAGCATCGCCTTTTTCACGTCCTCCTCATTTACCTCACCTTGCCGGATCATCGGAAGCACCGCATACGGCAGGACTTGCTGCTCGACAGCCTCTTGATAGGTCACGCCGAGCGCTTGAGCAATCTTGAGATTCGATGCCTTGTAGGCCTCGATAATCATGTTGCTGCGATCTGTTGAGCTGAATGGTTTCCAAGCCTCCCACATAACCAGTACATCGATCCTGCCCTGTGAATCCAAGGGGATCTCGAATATGATTGGTCCGTCCGGGATGGACTTTCCAGCCAGTTCCATCGCGAGTTGCTCAGCAACTTGCTTACGCTGTTCGGCAGTGATAACAGACACCTCGGCCTGACCACGAATGACCGGCATGTCACGCCTCCACGAGCTTTTCGTGATTGTCCTTAAACCAAGTAGCTGCCACACGCACTACGTTTAGTTGTGGTTCCGTGATGTCCACAACCTTGTACCGCAGTTCGGGTCGCCAGTAATTGTAGATCGCGATCGCCCTGTTGATAGCTTCCCTCAATCGCTGAGCGTCGGGAACTGCCAGTTCCCCGGATGCCGACCGTTGCCACTCTAAGAACCTGGCCCACCCTATTAGGGGATGGGGATCGCCGTTCATCAAGAACTCTCCTGACGCCAGTCGTAACTGTCTCGCCTGAACCATTCGGCGATGGCGCGTGTCACGATCGATCGCGTCATTTGGCTTGAAGCCGGCGCTCCGGTAGTACGCGGCCGACAACCACATCTCCGCGCTGTAACCATAGAAGTACAAGGCAGCCAAACGACGCGGTTGGGGCCGCATGCGTAACACCTCGGCTGTCGTGTATCGATGCTCAGCGGCCCTTTCGAGCCGTGCGACCGTATCTGGAGACAGCCTCTCGGCAAGGGGCAAATTATCGCGCATACCGGCCTACCCTTTGACGCTCCAAAAGCACATTCCGGCTACAGGCTGAACTAGATCGTACTACCCGGCATCGAAAAAGCAGGCTGCGGACTGGGACTTGTTCCATTGGCCGAACTGGTGAGCATGCTGACCGGTGCCGGTCAGCACGTGCACTCGCCGGTCAACCAAATTTGCCGCGCCGGTCAGCGGATCACCGTCCCATTCCACGCCGACCGACGAACGCCGTCAACGTTTTTCATCGCGTGTGTCAAATGGACCAGGCTTCGTTTACCAGTTAGAGGCTATCCCCTAGCTCGAAGTCCTCTTTCTTCGTGCCGAGGTACTGGTTTCCGGCCCCGGTGTGGAACTGGTCCTGCCCGGCCCCGCCGATCAGGTTCACTTTTCCGTCGACATTCACGCCGTTGCCCGACGAGCTGCTGATGTCGAGCGTGTCGCTGCCGCATGGGGACCGCGGTGGTTTGGCCGGATCGCCGGGAAATCCAGCGGCCCGCCGACGCATCCGAGAGCGGCGGCACGAAGAGATTGCGGTTTCGACGCCGACCGGACATTAACTGATGTGGTTTTCAGAAGTGTCGTGCACACAGTGAGTTGCGGTGATGGCAAAGAGACGGGAGACATCAATTTGAGTGACTTAAGTGTCATGGCACTATGTTCATATTATTTGTTTTCCCGGCAATTTGACCAACACCGCCATCGCCGCGTGTTTGATGCATTGACCGCCTTCCATGATCGTAGCCAGTTCAACCCTGGCCGCTCCGACTGACCGACAGTTATAAGATTCTCTAAGATGTCAGTGACTGATCGCGGCACCTCTGGAGTCTTTTGTTGATCGCTGAGCTGACTGAACCCGCGCCTCCCTCCGGGTTCCGCGCCCTGAACCTCATCCCCCCGCTCAACGAGTCGCTTGCACGCGCCGGGTATTCTGAACCCAGTCCAATCCAGTCGGCCGTCATTCCCGTCGCCCTGACGGGGAAGGACGTCATTGGCCAGGCCCAGACCGGCACCGGCAAGACGGCTGCTTTCTTGTTGCCGTTCATGAACCGCTGGCGCGGCGGCGACCCCAGCAAGCCGCAGGCGCTCGTGATGGCGCCGACGCGCGAGCTGGCGATGCAGGTCGCTGAAGAAGCTGAGAAGCTGGCGCCGAGCCGGCATTTCAAGACCGTCCCTGTGTACGGCGGCCAGCGCTTCGGTGGACAACTCGCCAAGCTCAAGGCCGGCTGCACGCTGATCGTCGGCACTCCCGGCCGCGTGCTCGACCACTTGGCCCGTGGGACCATCACGCTCGAAAAGGTTCGCTATGTCGTGCTCGACGAGGCCGACCGGATGCTTGACATCGGTTTTCGGCCGCAGATCGAGCGGATCATGCGCCGCCTGCCGCAAGGCCGGCAAACGCTGATGATGTCGGCCACGTTGCCCGCCGACGTGATGAAGCTGAAAGACCGCTACATGATCGAGCCGGAGCACATCTCCGTGACGCCGGCGGTGGTGACCGTAGAAAAGATCGACCAGAAGTACATCACCGTCGACGAAGAGAAGAAGACGGAACTGCTTTTGAAGGTTCTCGACCGCGAGAAGCCGGAACAAACGCTGATCTTCGTCGAGCGGAAGCGCAGCGCCGATCGCCTCTATCGCAGCATCAAGGCGAAGCACGTAAAGGCCGCGGCCATTCACGGCGACCTGCCGCAACCGCAGCGCGAGCGGATCATGGCCGCTTATCGCGAGGGCAAGATCACGGTGCTGATCGCTACAGATGTGATGAGCCGGGGCATCGACGTGTCAGGCATCTCGCACATCATCAATTACGATCTGCCCAACGACTTGGAAAACTACGTCCACCGCATTGGCCGCACGGGGCGTATGGGCGCCAATGGCATCGCCATTTCGTTCGTCACACCCGAACAAGGTGAAGTGCTGACCGCCATCGAGCACATGATCAATCGCGAAATTCCCAGCGATCGCATCGAGGGTTACGAAGCGTTCACGCCGCGCGTGAAGCCAGCGAAAGGTAGCGAGCCGGCCAAGCCGGCCGCCAAGGTCTTTGGTCGCGGACGACGGCAATATTCGAATCGGGTATAGCGGCTACTTGTGCAGGTCCCAGTCGATCGGCGCGTGCCCATTTTTCTTGAGCGCGTCGTTGATCTTCGAATACGGCTTGCTGCCAAAGAAGCCGTTCGCCGCCGACAGCGGGGACGGGTGAGCCGACTGCACGATAGTGTGTCGATCGGTGTCGATCAGCTTCAACTTCTTCTGGGCGTACGCGCCCCAAAGCACGAACACGACAGGCTCTGCTTTGTCGTTCACCGCCCGGATCACGGCATCGGTGAACGTTTCCCAACCTTTTCCCTTATGTGAGTTCGGCTCGCCGGCGCGCACGGTCAGCACTGCGTTGAGCATGAGCATCCCCTGAGCAGCCCAACGGGCTAGGTAGCCCGTCTTCGCCGGCGGGATGCCGAGGTCATCCTGCAACTCCTTGTACATGTTCCGCAGCGACGCCGGGATCGTGACGCCCGGCTTCACGGAGAAACAAAGACCGTGCGCCTGCCCTTCGCCGGGGTAAGGGTCCTGGCCGAGCAAGAAGACATGCACATCCTCGAATGGCGTAAGCTGGAAGGCGGTGTAGACCTCGTCCGCCGGCGGGTAGATCGTGTGTTCCTCGCGTTCCTTCGCGACGAACGCTTGCAACTCGGCCCAGTAGGATCTGTTGAATTCGTTGGCCAACACACGCTGCCAGGAAGCGGGGATGTTCGGGACTGCAACCGCTTCACCAGCGGGTTCGTCGAAAAGCGATGGTTGTGAATCGTTCTTGCGCGGCATATCGGTCTCGGATGTAGGACAGGTTTCCAACCTGTCCCGATTGACTGGACAGGTTGGAAACCTGTCCTACTGGGGCGTCAAGACGATCTTGCCCGCCAATGTTCCCGCTCCTTTCAGCGTGTTCTCTTCCTGCAGTTGATGGGCCGCCGCCGTCTCGCTGAGCTTCATCCGGCGCGCGATATTCGGCTTCAATTTGCCGGCAACAAGCCAGCGATTGATGTCGTCCGCACACTTGCGCTGCTCGTCAGCCGACATGTTGAACATGGCAAAGCCGAAGAGGCTGAGGCACTTGACGTAGAACGGCCCGTGCGGAAAGGGCGGCCGTGCGACACGGCCAGCCATCACGACAGCTCGGCCACGCGGTCGGAGGCCGTCGACGATCTTGTCATAGTCGGGCTCGCGTAGCGTTTCGTACCAGACGTGCAAGCCAGCGCCGCCCGTGAATTCCTTGAGCTTTGCGGCGACATCGTCGGTCTTGTAATTGATCGCCAAATCGGCGCCGAGCGCCGTTGCTTGCTTCGCCTTCTCTTCGGAGCCAACGGTCGTCGCGATCTTCGCTCCGACGGCCTTTGCCATCTGCACGACCGTCGAGCCGACGCCGCCGGTGCCGCCATTTACGAAGGCGAATTCGCCCGGCTGCAGCTTGGCGCAGCCGATTAGGCCCAGATGTGCCGTAATGCCGACCAAGGCGATAGCGGCCAGATCTTCTTCCTTCACACCGGGCGGCGACGCATAGAGGAAGTCCTCGTGAACGCACGCGTACTCGGCGAAGGTACCCTGGCGGCCGAGCAGCCCTTGGTTCGAGCCCCAGACGCGATCGCCGACCTTGAAGCCTTTGGTGCCGGGTCCGACGCGATCGACGGTGCCCGCCAGGTCGCAACCGACGATGAATTGTTTTGGCAGCGTCATGCTGACGGCGCCGCTGCGAATGTACGTGTCGATCGGATTGACGGCGACGGCAGCGACCTTGACGCGCACTTCGCCAGACTTCGGTTCCGTATCGGGCAGGTCGCCATAACGGATGACGTCGGGGGCGCCGGTCGCTTCGATAAATGCGGCTTTCATGGTGGCTCGTCGGGATGAGGAGGCCTCTCGGAATCGATTGTGGGCATCAGTCCGGTCAATGGCAAGAACGCGGGGACAATTGAATGCAATGCAATTCGATGCAGGGCACGGCCAAAAGGGGGTGTGGGTGTGTGCCGCCCACCATTTCGTCCGCCGACTGGTCGCCGAACCGGGGCGGTGGGTACAATTCAATATCTTTCTCGCCGCTTGGCGGGCCGATCACCAAACCCCGATTCTCTGGACCGGAGTTTCTCCCATGAGCGCCACTCTCGCAGCACCTCCCAGCGGTCGCCGACTCATCGTGTCGGACCGAATTGAGAAGCGGCTAAACACCGGCGAATTGACCCAGTCTCAAGTTGATGCATATTCCAAGTTCCTCGACATCGCCGAACGCGAGTTGATGCAGCACCGCATCGTCCGCGGCAACCCATACTGCGAATGGTTCCAGGCCGGCAAGGCGACCGACGACGAGTTGAAGTTCTTCGTGCAGCAATTTAGCGTCTTCAGCAATCAGTTCTTGGTTGCGGCCCTTTTGCGCGTTATCAACGCGGGCAATCTGGAGCAACAGCACGCCAGCAAACAGATTTTGCTCAATGAGCTAGGCGTGATCTACCGTAAGCCGGACGCACCGACTGCCACAGGATCGGCCCTGAGCGAAGGCGACAAGGATCGCGAAGGCGACCCGGACCTCGTGAGCATCGAAGGCACCGTCGACGGCGGTGTGTTTCGCTTTCGCGCGGCCCACTTCGAATGGCTCCTCAAGATCGGCGAGCAGCTCGGGCTTGGCTTCAATGATCTCGGTAAACGCCGGCACGGCCGGCCGAAGACGTTGTTTTTCTGCGACGAACTGCAGCGCACCTATGGCAGCGAGGACGGTCAGTTCGCCGAGGGCGCGAGCTTCGCGGTTGAGAACTGGGCGGCGGCCGGCTTCTGGCAGCAACTCGAAGACGGGCTGATGCAGATCAAGACCGCGCGCATTCCGAAGCTGCCGCTCGCGTTCTTCACGTGGCACAACCGCGTCGAGGGCCAGCATGCGAGCCATACGCTTGAGGAACTGGAAGAGACGTATTTCTCCGAGGAATTCGATCGCGAGAAGTTCCTCGAAGGCGGCCGCCAAATTCTCGAAGGCGTCGCGGCCTTCTGGGATGGGCTCGAAGAAGATCGCAAGGCTGCATTCACGAAGATTCAGGGGCGGAAGTAAGCCATGGCAACCAAGAACGATCCCGTTCCGCTGCGCAAGATCGACCACGTTCGCCTGTTCGTCGGCAATGCACGACAGTCGGCGTACTTCTATCGCAACGCCTTCGGCTTCGACGTCGTCGCCTACGCGGGCCTGGAAACCAAGGTCCGCCACGAGGCTGGCTACGTCCTCCGACAGGGCGACATCACGTTCGTGCTGATCTCGCCGCTCAGCAATCAACATCCGGATAGCCAACGGCTCGTAACCCATGGCGACGGCGTGATGGACATCGCCATCGACGTAGCGGACGTGCGGGCGACCTTCGCTGCCGCCGTCGCGCGTGGCGCCACGCCAGTCCGGCCGCCGGAAGCTCTCGAAGACGAGTTCGGCGTTTACGAGACCGCGTCGATCAAGTCCTACGGCGACACGACGCATTCATTCATCAACCGCGATCGCTACCGCGGCGTGTTCGCGCCCGGTTTCAAGCCGATCGAGCCCGATCGCTACAATCCCGCGACGGCGCATCCGGTCGGCCTGGCGGCGATCGATCACATCGTCGGCAACGTCGAAGAAGGCCGGATGAACGAGTGGGTCGACTTCTACCGCAAAGTACTCGGCTTCGAGCAACTCATCTCGTTCGACGACAAAGACATTTCGACCGAATACTCAGCTCTGATGTCGAAGGTCGTGCAGAACGGCACCGGACGCATCAAGTTTCCGATCAACGAGCCGGCCAAGGGCAAGCGCAAATCGCAGATCGACGAGTATCTGACCTATTACGGTGGCCCCGGTGTCCAACATATCGCGTTGATCACCGGCGACATCATTGAATCGGTCAAGGCGATGCGGGCGAACGACGTGTCGTTCCTACGCGTGCCGAAGTCGTATTACGACACGCTGTCCGACCGCGTTGGACCGATCAAAGAGAAGATCGACGAATTGGCCGAACTCGGCATCCTGGTCGACAAGGACGACGAAGGCTACATGCTGCAGATCTTCACGAAGCCCGTCGCCGACCGGCCGACGCTGTTCTTCGAGATCATCCAGCGGCGTGGGTCGAAGAGCTTTGGCAAGGGGAACTTCAAGGCGCTATTCGAGAGCATTGAGCGGGAACAAGCGAAGCGCGGGACGCTGTAAGGGGAAACGATGAGTGAGACAATCACTGAACGGCCGATGACGAGCGACGACTTGTTCGCGTTGCGACCGAGCAAGAAAGTCGACCGTTGGCTGTTCCGAGGTGAATTACGAGAGAGCAAGGTGACAAAGCGAAACCCGAACCATTCGGGAGCCGTGATGGCCCTTGGTAGAATCCTTGGAAACTGGGCAATCACTGATCCTGGCCGATTCGGTAAGGTCCATGGGGCCGAGGTTTACTTTCGAATTCGAAGAGACCCAGACACCAATGTCGGGATCGATGTCGCCTTAGCGTCGCCGGCTCAGAACGCCTCGATCACCAAGAAATCGAGCTTCATTGACGGCCCGCCGGTGTTCGCGGCCGAAGTCCTCTCTCCATACGACAAGCAAAAAGAAGTTGACGAGGCGATCGAGGAGTACTTGGCGTGTGGGGTCCCAGTCGTCTGGATCGTCAACCCGTTTTACGACACGGTTACCGTTTACAGACCCGGTGCCGAACCCGTTCTCTATAACCGTTCGCAGGAAATCAACGGCGATCCCGAACTCCCCGGCTTCCGGTGCCGGGTCGCCGAAATCTTTGAGTAGCCGTCATGCCGGCCCCATTCCCCGTCGCCTCCCTCCGCGATTTCTACGCGTTCGAGCAGCACGTCAAGACATGCCGTGCTCATCGCGGGCTCGACATGGTGCCGGTGTGGTATCAAGTGCCAGCGTTCTACTTCTCGAACCCAATCGCCATCATCGGGGACGGTAATACCGTTCATGCTCCACAAGGCA
Organism: Gemmataceae bacterium; assembly: GCA_036266155.1. Classification (GTDB taxonomy): domain Bacteria; phylum Planctomycetota; class Planctomycetia; order Gemmatales; family Gemmataceae; genus SIAJ01. The sequence goes on from DATANR010000239.1 coordinate 39,464, forward strand.
GCGGGGCCCTCGACTATGAATTGGAACTGGCCTGCGTCATTGGCAAGCCAGCGCGCGATCTCGCAGCCGATGATTCCGCGATGGAGTGCTTGGCCGGCTTCACGATCATGAACGACTGGAGCGCCCGCGATCTTCAACGGGCCGAGATGGCAATCGGTCTTGGGCCGAGCAAGAGCAAGGACTTCGCCACGTCGCTCGGCCCACGGTTAGTTCCCTTCGATGAATTGCGCGATTGCTATCGCGATGGCCGGCTGCATCTGGAAATGACAGCGTCCGTGAATGGCAAAGTCTATTCACGCGGAAATGCCGGCAGCATGTACTGGACCTGGCCGCAGTTGCTGGCTCATGCAAGCCGCGACACGGAACTGCGGCCGGGGGACGTTCTGGGTTCCGGGACCGTCGGCACCGGCTGTATCCTGGAATTGACGCCCGAGGCCGTCGGCGGCTGGCTGAAGCCAGGTGACGTTGTCGAGTTGACGATCGAACGAATCGGGACGTTGCGGAACACGGTCATCGAACGACCGTAGGGAGGGCCCTCATGCCGTACTACCGAAGCCTCGGCCTGATCCCGCCCAAGCGGCACACGCTGCATCGGGTCAGCCCGGGCTATAAGAACGAAGGCATCTATTACGAAGAGGTCGTCACTACTCAGGGCTTTAGCCGGGCTTATAGCATCGCCTACCATTTAAAGCCGCCGACACGGGTAAAGCACGTCGAACCAGCAGGGCATCTCAAGGTTGAAGTTGTTCCCGATCTGCCACTGCGGCACGTCCACACGAAGACCGGCAAGATTCCATCAAGTGGAGATCCCGTTACCGGCCGCGTGCCGATGCTGGCCAATTCCGATGTGATCATCTCGCGCTGTCGGCCGACGGAGCCGCAAACGGAGTTGTTCCGCAATGCGACGGCCGACGAGATCATCTTTGTCCATCGCGGCAGCGGTCGACTGCTGACCATGTTCGGCGTGCAGCCCGTGCGGTCGTTCGACTACATCGTAATTCCGCGGACGACGACGTATCGTCTGGAGTTCGAGGCCGACAGCAAGCCCGATTTGCTCGTGATCGAAGCGTTCGGCAACATCGGCTTCCCGCCGCGGTATCTGAATCCCGACGGCCAGTTCCGGCTCGGCGCACCTTATGCCGAACGCGACCTTCATGGACCGACCGAGACGCTCGTAATAGATCGCGAGGAAGACACGTCGATCCTCATAAAGGATGGCGACCGCCTCACCCGCTATGTGACGGCTCATCATCCTTTCGACGTCGTGGGTTGGGATGGCTTCGTCTATCCGTTCACCTTCAACGCGGACGACTTTGAGCCGATCACGGGGACGATCCATCAGCCGCCGCCGATTCATCAGACGTTTGAGACGAACGGCTTCGTCGTCTGCACGTTCGCTCCACGGATGCTCGACACGCATCCGGACGCGATCAAGGTGCCGTATGCACATTCGAACGTTGAGTCGGATGAAGTTCTCTACTACGTCCGCGGCAAGTTTGGCAGCCGGCGCGGCGTCGACGAGGGGTCGTTCACACTGCACCCACGCGGCATCCCGCACGGCCCGCATCCAGGCACGATCGCCGCCAGCCGGGACGTGACGCGAACGGATGAATTGGCCGTCATGGTCGATACGTTTCGCCCGCTGAACGTGACGCGGCAAGCGGTGGAACTTGATGATCCGACCTATCCGAAGTCGTGGCTCGATTGATTTCCATCGGCGACTGTAAGGTCGCGATTGCGAACTTGTAGTATCGGGTAACTCGCCTGCCGCTCGCGGAGCGACTAGAATCTCGGCGAGACCAAATTGAAAACACATTCGGAGTGTCAGCTATGCGTCTTCTGATCGCCGCCGTCGCGGCTGTCGTCTTCACTCTGCCGACGGTGGCCGAGGACAAGGTCGCGCTCACGGGCGATAACACCAAGATCACATTCGTCGGCACCAAGCCGGGCGGCAAGCACGAGGGTGGCTTCAAGACGCTCAAGGGCGGGGCCGTCGTATCCGCGGACGGTCTGTCCAAGGTCGCGGTCGAGATCGACATGGAGTCGCTCTTCTCCGACGATCCGAAGCTAACCGCTCACCTCAAGTCGCCGGACTTCTTCGGCGTGAAGACCAATCCGAAATCGAAATTCGAGAGCACGAAGATCGAGAAGAGCGACAAGGGCCACACCATCACCGGCAATTTGACGCTCAACGGCAAGACCAAGGAAATCTCGTTCCCAGCGACGATCACTGCCACGGGCGGTGCGGTCAAGATCGAGAGTTCATTCTCGATCGACAAGCGCGACTTCGGCATGGAATATGGCGGCGGCAAGATCGATGACAAAGTGAGCATCAAGGTCTCGGTCGACGCCAAGTAAGACAGCTTCGATCATTGGCAAACGAGCAAGGCTGCCGTACCGGGCAGCCTTGCTCGTTGAGAGGGGCCAGTCATGTTGACCGAATGGCGTGAAAGCGCTTCCCGTCACTTCCCGGATTTGAACACTTTGATGGCCTCCGGCAAGGAGGCGCTCGGCCCGGCGGCGGGCGTGGCCATGGTCGTCTTCGTCGTCGGTCTGTTTGTTACCCGCAAGCGGGCTCCCGTAGCGGTCGCCGCAGTTGCGATGCTTGCCGCGGTCGGTGTCGTGAACTACTTGCATCCGCTACTGAAGTGGTGGCCCGCCCTCGAGCGCGATCCCGATCGGCCACTGTTCTCCCACTTCCACGGCCGCGAGTTCTTGTTGCTCTTCTTCGTGCTGGCTCAGGTCGACGGCATCCTGACGTCGTCCGAGGGTGTGCCGACCTGGGGCAAATGGCGGTTGAGGCTCGGACTCGGTCTGCTCGCGGCGATTCTGATTGTGCCCGCCGGACTTCACGACTCCTGGCCCATCTGGCCGAAGGATTACGCTTCCTGGCCGCATCCTTTCAAGGCGTGGGCCTGGCCGCTCGCCGGGTTCACGCTCGCGGTCGCCCTCGGTTGGGCCGGCTCGACGAAGGCGGCTCAGCAGTGGCCGGGCCCGTGGGTCGGGCTTGGGCTGGCGGCATCGCTGTTCGGGGCGTCGATCGTTATCATCCACGGGCACTACGCGAGCATGGCCGAGGCTGTCACGCTGCCGGCGGCGGCACTTGTCGGCATTTCGCTCGTCGCCTTGTTCGCGAAAGTTGAAGTGACCGGCGCATTGCCGGGCCTGTGCGTGTTGCTTCCTGCGTGTTTGCTGGCGACTGCGACGCTCGCGGACAGCGAGGTACCGTGGTACGCGTTCGTCCTCGCCGGGCTGCCGCCGATTACAGTCGGCATCATGGGTCTGCCATCGGTCGCCAAGATGTCCGGCATCGGCAAGCATCTGCTTTTCTGGACGCTCTGCCTTGGGCCGACGATCGCGGCGCTCGTCATTGCCATGCGTGTCGAGGAGTTGCCGACGTCGTCATCGAACGATGAGTGGAGCCTGATCTCAACGAGAATCCCATGTTGATCGATGTTTCGAAAACGTCCGTTGTCGAGGTCTATCAGGCACTCACGGGAGTCGTCACGCCGCGGCCGATCGCGTGGGTCACTACCATCGACGCGGCCGGCCGCGTCAACTTGGCGCCATTCAGTTTTTTCAACGCCTTCGGCGCCAATCCACCGGTCGTTGTCTTTTCGCCAACCTTGCGGCGCGACGCCACGAAGAAGGACACGCTGCTAAACCTCGAAGTGGTCGGCGAATTTGTCGTTCACGCCTCGGTCGCGTCGCTAGCAGAGAAAGTGAATCAATCGTCGAAGGAGTTGCCGCACGGTGAGAGCGAAGTCGAACTCGTCGGTCTGCACACGCTCCCGTCGATCAAGGTAAAGCCGCCGCGCTTGGCCGAAGCGCCCGTCGCAATGGAGTGTACGTTGCGGCAGATAATCTCAATCGGCTCGGGGTCCATCGCCGCGAACCTCGTCATCGGCGAGGTACTGATTATGCACATTGACGACGCGGTTCTCGATGAGAAGGGTCGTGTCGATCCGCGAAAGCTGAAGACCGTCGCTCGGCTCGGGGCCGACTTCTGGTGCCATACGACGGACTTGTTCGAGCAGAAGCGGCCGTGAGAGAATGCGTGCACCTCGCGAAAATCGCCAGGATTCCAGTGCAATCGAACGCGCGTGCTGCTGCTCGGTACATCCGAACGATACGGACCTGAGCGATGACGATGCGGCAATGCCCGGTGCGAATGATTCGAACAGGCGGCGTGAGCGTCACCGACCTGCGCCACGACAAGGAGGCCTTTTTCCCGCTCGGCCACGCTTTGGAGATGAAATACCTTTCCAAGAGCAGGTCGAATAGCGACAAGATTAATACCGCCGAGCTCGCGGCCCTGCTTCGTGGCGGGCTCTTTCCGATCGTCTAAGTCTGTTCCAAGTCCAACCCTCAGCCGCGCGATCTGCTCCGGCATCGCAGCTTCTTCGTGCGGCAACGCAACCAGCTCATCGCCCACATCGGGACGAGGGGAGTCATGGGTGCACCTCCCCGCACCTGGCCAGGGCAGGGCGACGGCGGCCAGGCGGTCGACGTCCACCTTGGCGTAGACGGCCGTCGTGTCGATGCTGCGGTGGCCAAGGACGTCGGCGATCCGCTTCAGGTCGGCCCCGGCCCGGAGCAGCCGGGACGCGGCTAGGCGCCGCAGGACGTGGGTCCCGGTCAGCCGCTCACACCCGGGCACGGCGGCGTACGCCCGGCGAATCACCCGTGGACCAGCTCCCGGGTCACGGGGGCACCCAGCAGCCACCGGTGCCGGACGAACAGGTCGCGGCCGACGTAGCCGCCGCCCGGTCATCGAGAGGATCCGCACTCGGCGCGGCTTGCCCGCCTCCAGCCGGAGGGTGCCGGCAATCGCGTCGACGTCGTTCAGGGTGAGGCCCGTGACCTCCCGACCCGCAACCCGAGGTCGACCAGGCAGACGGCGCTTTGCAATGAAATTGCCAAGTTTCGTTGCGACCCAAAAGGAGAGATTGCCAACTAAGATTGCCACCCCCTCCCTATGGTTGGCAATCTCTGCTCGCTTTTTTCGACACATGTCATTAGCCTCAGAGGAGATGGGTTGAAAAAAGTTAGTGCAAAATACTAGCGCAATAGACCCACCGAAATGGTGCCGCAAATCCTTCATTCGCGCTTGGATAGCGTTCATTCGTTTCGCGCGACCTGGGAGGCGGCGGCCTGGCCCGTCCGCCCATACCCGGCGACGAACTTCCGGACGTGCCCCGGTCGCCGCCGCGACCACCGGATCGGGCCGGCCCCGAACACCGAGCGAAGGAACTCGCAATCGTAACTGCGAAAACCACCTGTCATTGCAGAGCGGCATCTGGCAAAAAGAAAATGCTTTTTTCTGGCAATAGGCGAGGTTTTCTGTAAGAATCCGATACTCGCAACCCCCTTTACAAGCGTCGCTGCCGAGAATCCGAGTCGCGGTGAGGGATCGTCGGACAGCAGCCGAGTTGAGCCGAGCGGTGATTCTGCGTAACCGATTTGACGCCGCCTTCACCCAGACGAAACTCGCTTACCTCCGATCAGCATGCAGAACTGAGTCGTTTGGAATGCCCAAACTGCAAATCAGCGAATGTGGAGAAGTACAGCTGCGGCCCGAAGACCCAAAATGATGAGAATGCCGAAAAGATGTGGTGGAATACTCGCAGCAATCTTGCCCCTTGTCGCTGTTCCGTGGCGCGCCGCACGCTGCCACCTGAATTTAATCTGTCGCTCATAAACTTGGATTATTCTGGTCGGTGTTCGGTGTTCGGTGTTCGGTGTTCGGTGGCGCGCTGCACGCTGCCACTTGGAGAGCAAAGTCAGCAATGTCGCAAGTTTACAGTTCCAAATCTTGCTGCCGCAAAATGGCGGAAATGGCAATAAACCGAGTCGAGTGGTCAGACTAACACACTAATCGAGTTGCAACATGCCTCTCCCATGGCTGCATCGCATCGCGTTTTTTGACGGTCAAGTCGAGGGTGAACTTCGCCGAGAACGCCGGCTACGGCGTCCCCTGAAGAAGTCCTTTTGCCCGTAGTGAGAATCTGTGCGGATACTCGTGGCGCTTGCGCCTCCGCACAGACGGCTTTCAACCTAACCAGATGGGTTCTTTCTTACATCTCATAAGTGACTGAGAGGTTCGCGTGGCCCTACGAAATTGGCTTACAAGTGCATTCTTTCGCAAAATCTTTAGTTCTTTCAAGACGCAAGGCAGACGGCTGCGGGTCGAATCGCTTGAGGACCGCACGGTCCCGTCGACCTTCCAATGGACCGGGGCCGGGGGCAACGCCAACTGGAACACCGCCGCCAACTGGGCCCTGGTCACCGGCTCGGGTTCGTTCCCCAATGCCGTGGACGACGTGGCGCAGTTTAACGCCACCTATTCCGGCGCGCAAACCGCATTGGTCAACCAGGCCATCACCGTCGGCGAGATCGACTGGGGCTCGACCAGAAACATCACCATTAACGGCGACGGCATCAGCAGCCACACCCTGACCCTCAGCGCCAGCGCCGGCAATACGCTCTTGAACGTGGGGGCTGCTTTCACCAACAGCGGCCTCGATGTCATCGCCGCGCCGCTCGTCGTGGCCGCCGCCACTCCGCTGACCGCGACGGTCAGCGGCGGCACGCTCCAGCTCACCAACACCAGCAGCGCCCAGCCGAACGTCATCGGCGCTACCAGTACGTTCACCGTCAATACCAACGGCATCCTGGAGGGTTCCGCCGACCCCGCCAACCCGGCCCTCGGCAGTGCCGCGGTGGTGCTCGGTGGCGGCACCTTGCAACTGGATGCCGCGGCCACCGCCGCCAGCACCCTGGCCAACGCCGTGTCCGTCAGCGCCGCCGCGTCGTCGACGCTCAACACTACTGGGATCAACCCCATCAGCCTGACCAACGCGGTCACGTTCGGCGGCAATGACAACCTGACAGTCAGCGGCACGGCGCCCCTGACGCTCGGCAACCTGGCCCTGGCAAGCGGTGGCGACACCCTCACCCAGACCGCTACCAGTCCGGTGACCGTCAGCGCCATTACCGGCACCGCTGCCCAGGCGCTCACCCTTGTCGGTCCGGGCACGGTGGCCCTGCCCAACGCCAGCGCCGGCGACGCCGCCCCCACCACCCTGAACGGTGTCACGGTCAGTGCGGGCAACGCGACCTCCCTGGGCACGGGAGACATCACCGTCTCTGGCAGCGACACCCTTCTGGCCACGGCGGCCATCGCCCCGGCCAACAACGTCGTGTTCAACACGAGTTCCGCGCTGACGGTCGGCGGTACGAACTCGGTCACCCTCCCGGGCGTCCTGTCCAGCGCATCGGCGGGGGCGGGGTCGCTGGTCATGGCGGGCAGCGGCACGCTGGCGCTGCAGGGCGTCAACACGTTCTCGGGCAATGTCACCGCGAATGCCGGCACCATCGCCGTCAATGGCTCGGGCACCGATGTCGCCGTCACCGCCTTCAATGTCAACGGCGGCGCCACGCTGCTCGTCGATGATTCCGGGACGAACGTCAACAACCGCCTCGGCACCAGCCCGGCCTCCGCCGCGGCGCTGAACCTTGCCGGCGGCACATTCACCCTGACGGGCAACGCCTCGGCGCCCACCAACGAGCAACTCGGCAACGTCACGGTTCAGAGCGGCTACAGCACGGTCAACCTGAACAAGGGCGCGGGCGGCAACCTGACCCTCGGGGCCAATACCCTTGCCGCCAACACGACCTTGGCCGGGGTCGCGCCCTTTGTCAACTTCGTCGGCCCCAACACCGGCAGTGGCCCGGGCGACCAGCTCACCTTCACCACCAACCCGACGCTGACCAACGGCATCCTACCGTACGCCACGGTCACCAACGGCGCCAACTACGACTTCGCCACGGTTGCCGCAAACAGCCTCGCCGCCTTTGCCTTGTACAACGCGACGACCCTCGGCGCCGTGACGGGCAGTAACACCGCCGTCGTCAAGCTGACCGCCAACGATGCAACGATGCCGGCAGCAGGCGTGGCTCCTTACGCGGTCATCGTCCAGGGGAACGCCACCGTTACCGGGGCCGGGACCCTGACGACCAGCACGCTGGCCCTCGGCGGGACGGACACCCTCAACCTGCCCGTGAACGTGGGCTCGCTCGGAACAGTGGTCGCCAACGCGGGTGCGATCGCCACGTTCGACGGCGTTATCAGCGGCACGGCCCTCGACGTGGCCGGCACCGGCACGACCATCCTCAACAACGCGGACACTTACGCGGGACCCACAACGCTCGAGTCGGGGACACTGAGTGTCGGTAATCCCACAAGTCTGGGCAGTGGCGCGCTCAACCTTCTGGGCGGAACGATCCAGGCGAGCGTTGCCACCACGATCGCCAACGCCGTCAACCTCACCACCAGCCTCGGCACCGTGACGTTTGGCGGCAACACCCCGCTGACGCTCAGCGGCACCACGACGTTGGCGGGCAACAACACAGTTACAGTGGCTAACACGGGCGGGACCACGCTGGCCGGCCAGGTCACCGGTAGCGGTGGTCTGACCGTGACGGCGGCGAGCACCGGCACGCTGGCGCTGACGAACAGCTCGGCGGGCACCCCGAACGACTACACCGCTGGCACGACCCTGCTGGGCGGCAACTTGCTCCTCGGCGCCAGCTCCGTCCTGGGTTCGGGTCCGCTCACGCTTGGCGGCGGAACGCTCCGGGCCAGTGCCGCCGTCACGCCAACCAACGCCGTCACGATCAGCGGCCCGGTAACTTTCGCCGGCAGCAACCCCATCAATCTGAGCGGCGCGACGACGTTACTGGCCACAGGCAGCACCGTCAGCGGCTTCGGGGGCGGCGGCACCGGCTGGCAAGTGAACAGCAGTGGCATTGGCAGCACGCCGATCACCAGCAACGTCCTCACTCTCACCGACGGCGCCAACAACGAAACGCGCAGTGCCTTCTCGGCCACCCAGGTAGCGACCGGAGGTAACTTCACGACCAGCTTCACCTACACGGCTGGCGGGAGCGCGGCCGCCGACGGCTTTGCCTTTGTCTTGCAGAACCAGGCGCTGACCGCCCTGGGCGGCGGCGGCGGCAGCAAGGGATACGGCGGCATCACGCCGAGCTTCGCAGTACAATTCAACATCTTCACAGCCGGCGGTGCGCCTGCCGGCACCACCTTTTCGACCAATGGAGCTGCCCCGGCCAACAACACCTATGACGCCGTGGCCCCGGTGAACCTGGCCAGCGGCAACCCCATCAACATTTCGATCGGCTACAACGCCGGCCTCCAGACTTTGACCATCACCTTCGCCGAGCAGAACACGACCAACACGTTCACCCGCACGTACAGCGGCGTGAACCTGAACGCCATCTTCAACGGTAGTCCCGCCTGGGTCGGGTTTACAGGCGCCACCGGCGGACTCAACGCGATCCAGAGCATCAGCAATTTCAACTACACAGGCTTTGCCGGCCTCCCGTTGGTGGTCAACAACGCCACTACCCTGTCCGGCGTTATCTCGGGCAACAGCAATGCGGCTCTGACGCTGGCGCCGACCAGCCTGGGAACGCTGACACTGGGCAACAGCGGCAACACCCACGTCGGCGGCACCATTGTGAACGGCGGCACGCTGAGCATCGCCAGCCCCGGCGCGCTCGGAGCCGGCACGCTGACCCTCGCCGGCGCCGCCAACGGCGCGACGCTGACGGCGACGGCCGCCTTGACCGGCGGCAACTCGATCACGAATCCGGTGGCGCTCGCCGGCCTGGGCACACTGAGCGGCAGCGCCATCAACTTCAGCGGCGCGACGACTCTGTCGGCCCCCAGCACGCTCACGGTCAACAACAGCACCACTTTCGCCGGCATCATCGGCGGAGCGGCGGCCAACACGCTGACCACGGCCGGCTCCGGATCGTTGACCCTGACTGCCGCCAACACCTACTCCGGCGCCACCGTCGTCAACGGCGGAACGTTGACTTTGAGCGGCGCCAACGGCGCCATCGCTAGTTCGGCAAGCCTGACGGTGAACACCGGTGGCACCGTCCTGCTAGACAACAGCGGCGCCAACAACAACACCAGGCTCGGTACAAGTGCCGGCATCAACCTGAACGGCGGCACCTTCCAGGTCAACGGCAACGGCAGCACGGCTCTCAACGAAAGCCTGGGCGCCCTGACTCTCGGTGCGGGTAGTTCGACACTGGCCAGCAACCCCGATGCGGCCGGTAGCACGCTGACCTTCGCCAGCTTGAGCCGACCGGCTGGCTCGGGCGGGTTTGTCAATTTCACCGGCACCGGCCTGGGAAGCACCAACCAGGTCGTCTTCACCGGCCTGACCAACACGGGCGGGCTTCTCCCCTACGCCACGGTCAACGGCACCGATTTCGCGGCCACCACCGCGACAGGCATTCAGTCGTACACGGCCAGCGGCGGCAGCTACGTCAGCACCGTCAGCGGCGCTAGCAGCGGGGCCAACGTCAACCTGGCCGGCAACGACACGGTCACGAGCAGCAAGACCATCAACGCGCTGATGTTCTCGGGCGGGGCCAATGCCACGTTGACCATCAACGCCGGTGTGATCTTGACCGTCACCAGCGGCGCGCTGTTCCTCAACAGCACTAAGACGCTTACCATCCAGGGCGGCGGCACGCTGGCGCTGGGCGAGGCCATCATCAACAGCGGCGCCAGTGGCACGCTGACGGTGGCATCGGACGGCACAACGCTGACCGGCAGCAACCTGACCCTGGTGGGCACGGGCACGGTCAACTTGCCCGCCGCCAACAGCTTCGGGGCTGGCGCGACGACCCTGGGCGGGGCGACCCTGAACCTGGGAACGAGCTCGGCCATCGGCAGCGGCACGATCACGTTCGTCAGCGGCACGCTGACCGCCACCACAAGCAACGTCAAACTGCAGAACGCCCTGGCGTTCAACAACAGCACCGTCACGTTGGGCGGCGCCAATCCGCTGATCTTCTCCGGCAATGCCACGCTGGGCGGCACCAACAACACCTTGACTGTCAGCAACACAGGGCTGACGATTCTCAACGGCGCCATCAGCACGCTCGCAGGCGCGGTCGGCAATCTGACCAAGGCTGGCACCGGCACCCTGGTGCTGTCGGGCGCCAACACCTACACCGGCCAGACAATCGTGAACGCCGGCGTTGTGCAGGTGCAAAACAACACGGCCCTGGGCGCTGCCGGCGGCGGCGCCGCGGTGGTAACGGCCAGCGGGGCCAGCATCCAGGTGCTCGGCAGCGGCCTCAACATCGGCAAGGCGCTGCTCCTCAACGGCACCGGCGTCGCCAATGGCGCGTTGGAGAACCTGTTCGGCGGCAGCAACACGTGGTCGGGCAGCATCTTCCTGAACACAGCCAGCACCATCGCCGCCGCCGGCGGCACCACCTTGACGATCTCGGGCGTAATCAGCGGTCCGGGCAACCTGACCACTGGAAGCATCGGTACCGTGGTCCTCAACGCGGCCAACACCTACACCGGCGCCACCACGGTCCAGAGCGGCGTCCTCAACATCCAGAACGGTCGGGCGCTGGGCTTACCCGGGAGCGCCGGCGGCGCGGTCACTGTTGGTAGCAACGGTCTGAGCACGGCCACCTTGCAGTTGCAGGGCGGCATCACCGTGGGAGGCAAGGCTCTTTCGCTCAACGGCGTGGGCTTTGGCAACAGCGGTGCTCTGCCACAGGGCGCCCTGGTCAACCAGACCGGCAACAACACCTGGGCCGGCACTATCACGCTCAACGGCACGGTCGGCCTGACTTCCGCCACCATCCCACTGCTGACCGCCGCGACCGCCACCTCGGGCACCCTGATCGGCGGAGTGAACGGAACAACGCTGTTCGTCACCGGTGCGGTCAATGGCAGCGACCTGACCAAGGTGGGCGCCGGGGCCTTGGCGTTGCTCAACATCAACGGCTACAGCGGGGCCACCACGGTGCTGGGCGGCAACCTCACGCTATCCAACAACAACACCACGGCGGTTGGCGCCACCACGGTTGCCGGCTCGGCGATCAACGGCGTCAACAGCACAGTCAACAACGTCGTCTACACCAACTTCTCGGCCGGTTCGCTGACGATCAACCTGTTCGGCACGCTCGGCACCAGTGCTGTCAAAATCGGTCAGAGCGGCAGTGTCACGCTCGACAACGGCGCCATCAACCTGCAGCGCTTCACCAACGGCACTGCGCCGAATGTGACCTTCAACACCGGCAGCTTCACGTATGTTGCCAACAACAGCCCCGGTGCCGTGTCGGCGGAAACGGTCGGCACCGTAACGCTCAACAGCGGCCAATCGACCATCAACAGCGGCTACACGGCGGCGCCCGTGGCCACCAGTTCGACGCTGACGTTCACCTCGCTGGTGCGCAACACCGGGGCCACGGTCAACTTCGTGGGTGGCACGGGCAACGTCTCGCCACTGGGCGTGACAACCGGTAGCACCACGAACCAGTTGCTCGTCAACAGCGGCCTGACCTCGACCAACGGCAGCGCGGGAACCTTCACAGCCAACGGGTATCAGTACTTCGGCAACGGGAACAACGGCTTTACTTCGACCGGAGTGGGGAACATCATCCCGTTCGCCGTGGTCGGCGGCGGCATCACCACCACCCCCGCCACCGACTTCGCCTCCTACAGCGCCGCCGGCATCACGGCCTTTGGCAACACCGCCGCCGGCAACAACGCCACCTCGAACTTCTCCGTCGCTGGCACGCTGTTTGTGACCTCCAGCAACGACATCATCAGGATCAAGGACACGGGGACCGCGGCGTACGCGATCACTATCCCCAACAACACGACCATCGGCGCGCTGCTCATCAACAGTGCCAACACCGGCGGCGCCCTTTCCGTCATCTGGGGCGCGGGCTCCAGCCTGACCCTCAGCGGCGGTGCGTACATCAGCACCGGAACCACAACGCAGAACATCCTGTTCGGCTCGACCGCCACCTCGACGCTGACCCTGCCCGGGGCCTCGGGAGGGTTTACCGGCGAAACCTTTGTCACAGTTGACAAGAACGGCTCGAGCAATCGCTTCACGCCCACGATCATCGGCAGCGGCGGCCTGGTGACCAACGGTATTGGCGCGGTGATCTTCGACGATACGGTCACCGGCACCAATTACAGCGGCGGCATCACGGTCAACTCCGGCCAGACCAGCGTCATCACCACCACCGCCTCCTTCGGCACCGGGCCCATCACGCTGACCGGCGGAACCTTCCTGCCCAACGCCAACACCTATACCCTCCCCAACGCCGTCAACCTTAACGGCTACATCACGATTCAGTCCGGCGCCGCCAATTCCGCCTTCATCTTCGCCGGCCCCACCACGCTGACCAACCATGCTGTGATCAACGGCAACACTGGCGGCTTTGCCGGCAGCGGAAACATTGCCACGTTCACCGGCGCCATCGGCGAGAGTGGAGGTTCGCAGGCCCTGACCGTGGCCACCGGCGCGGCAAACGCCTCTAACGTGACGCTCTACAACACCGACACGTACAGCGGCGGCACCTATCTGGTGGGCGGCCCGCTGACCGTGGCCCAGGGCAGCTCCCTGGGCGGCGGCGCCGTCACCTTCGCGGGCGGCTCCCTCGCTGCCGCCGCCAAGCTGACCATCAACAACGCTATCAGTATTCCCAACACCACGGCCGTCATCGCCGGCAACACCAGCCTGGCGCTGAACGGCGCGATCACGCTGCTCGGCCAGAGCACCCTCCAGGTTACCAACACGGGCGTGACCACCGTATCCGGCACCATCGCTGGTAACGGTGTCCTGACCACGACCGGCAGCACGGGCAACCTACTGCTGAACCCCTCCGCGAACACCTCCGCCGGCACCTCTCTCACCGCCGGCAACATACTCGTCGGCAACGCCACGGCCTTCGGCGCCGGCACCCCCGTGCTGCTCGGCGGCAGCACGGTGATCGGCACCAGCGCCCTGAGCATCAGCAATCCGCTCGTGTTGACCGGCGGCACGACCTTCACGGGCAGCAACGCCCTGACGTTCGCCGGCAACGCCACACTGGCGGCCAGTTCCACGCTGACCGTCAACAACAGCACCACCTTCAACGGCATCCTCGCTGAGAGTGGTGGGGCCCAGATCCTGACGGCGGCCGGCGTGGGCACCTTGACGCTGAACAACGCGGCGAACGTGTACAGCGGCGGCACCACGCTCAGTTCCAATACTGGCGGCGCCCCGACCGAAACGCTTGTTGTCGGCAGCGCGACGGCCCTGGGAGGCGGCGCCCTGACGCTCACCTCCGGCACCCTCCAGGTGGCCGGCGCCTTCGCCATCCCCAACGCCGTCACGTTCGGCACCGGCGGCGAGGTCATCTTCGGCGGCAGCAACCCGATCACGTTCACCAACTCGGGCGCCAACACCCTGACCAATGCCACGCCCTCGGCGCTGATCGCCAACACGCCGACGACGATCAACGCCGTGCTCAGCGGCGCCGGCGGCCTGGTGTTCCTCGGCGGCGCCAGCAGTTTCACCCTGACGGGAGCCAACACCTACACCGGCGCCACGGTCGTCAGCGGCGGCACCCTGACGCTCGGTGGCGGCAGTGGCGCCCTGGCCTCGGCGACCACGATCAACCGCGGCGGCACGGTGGTGCTGGACAACACCGCCGCCAACAACAACGCGCGCCTCAATGTCGCCACCACGCTCAACGGCGGCACGCTGTCCATCCTGGGCAACAGCGCGGCCGCGACCACCGAGACCATCGGC
>DATANR010000240.1:0-15940 GCA_036266155.1 Gemmataceae bacterium
CGTTCAGGGGGGTGGGGGGGCGTGAACGTATCGCAATCGCTGCCCGTGAAACGAAAGCAAGCACTCTAAAACCCCTTTACTCACGCCGGCCACTCCGCGTTCTTCAGCACCGTCACCACCTCCTGATCCACCGCCGGGCGCACGGGCCAGTCGAGTTCCTCCTCGATCGCCTTCGTCAGCGCCTGGGCCGCGACCGGTTCGCCGTGGACGATGTAGCATTGGGCCGGCGGGCGTTGGAAGCCGTGCAGCCAGCGAAGGATTTCGTTGCGGTCGCCGTGTGCGGAGAGGCCCTCCAGGCGATAGACCTGCGCGTTGACTTCCACATCGCGGCCGTGGATGTGGACGGTGCGGGCGCCCTCCTCGAGTTGCCGGCCGCGGGTGCCTTGGGCCTGGAAGCCGGGGAGGAGCACGGTCGTTCGCGGGTCGGAAAGCCGGCGTGCGAGGTGATGCAGCACGCGGCCGCCGGTCGCCATGCCGCTGCCGGCGATCACGATGAACGGACCGTCGAGTCCGTTGATCGCCTTCGATTCGTCAACCGTGTGCACCATCACCTGCCGGCTCGTCTGGATGCCGCAACCGTGGCTGCCGGTGAGTTCCTTGAGCGACAGGTTGTGCTCGCCGGTGTGGTGGCAGTAGAGGTCGGTCACTTCCGTCGCCATCGGGCTGTCGATATAGACCGGTAACACCGGGATGCGGTTTTCCGTTTCGAGTTGGCGGATGTGCCAGAGCAGTTCCTGCGTGCGGCCGACCGCGAAGGCCGGGATGATCAGCGGGCCGCCGCGTTGGACGGATTCGTTGATGATGCGTTCCAATTCGCCAATCGGATCGGGCGGGTGCACGCGGTCGCCGTAAGTGCTCTCGACGAGCACCACGTCCGCTTCGGGGACCGGCTCCGGGTCGTGGAGGATCGGATCGTTGAAGCGCCCGAGGTCGCCGGAGAAGACGAGCCGCACGGGATCCGGCTTGCCGATCGCCAGATCAATCGACGCGGCCCCGAGAATGTGGCCAGTGCGGCGAAACGTCGCCTTCATGTCGCCGGCGACGGGGAACTCCTTGCCGAACGGATGGCGCTCAATCAGCTTGAGCGCGTCCTTCACGTCGGCCAGATCGTAGAGCGGCACGGCGGGACGATGCTTCGTGTAGCCTTCGCGATTGGCACGTGCGGTGTCTTCTTCCTGCAAGCGGGCCGAGTCGGGCAAGAGAATCTCGATCAAATCGGCCGTCGCGGCCGTGCAGTGGACGCGGCCGCGGAAGCCGCGTTTGACGAGCAACGGCAAGTAACCCGTGTGATCGATATGGGCGTGGCTCAGGACGACAGACGCGATTTCACGCGGTGAAAACTCGGGCTTGAGCCAGTTGCGTAAGCGCAGTTCCTTGAGTCCCTGGAAGAGGCCGCAGTCGAGCAGGACTTGTTGCCCGCGATGGCGGACGAGGTATTTGGAGCCGGTAACGGTGCCCGAGGCCCCGAGGAATTGCAGTGTTGGCGGCGCGGCCATGCCCATGCCTCCTGCGTCATTCGGGTACATCGCAGACGAACACTTGATTGTAGACGGTTTCGCCAGATGGCACGGGCCGGACATACGCGATGCGCGAGCCATCGGGGGAGAAGACGCAGGCCTCCGGCCGCGGGGCGGACCCGCTTGGCGGCAAGAGCCGCGCAGTTGTGCCGCTATCAACATCGGTGATGCAGAGGCTGCTATCCATGACGTGGGCGATGCGCCGGCCGTCGGGGCTCCACGAAAATGCCGACGCGATGTCGAACGGATTGTGCGTGAGTTGCGTCGGCTCGCCGCCCTTGGGCACAACGTTCCAGAGTTGCACAACGCCGGCGTCGTCTCGCATCAGGAACGCAATGCGTGAGCCATCAGGCGATGACCGCAGCCAGTGCCGCGGGCCCTGGATGCCGGGATATTTGCGATGTGCGGTGTGGCTAAGCCGCCGTTGCGAGGCGCCTTGCGGCGGTCGGGGACGCGTTGTCGCCGTGCCTTCGAGCGGGCCGTCGCTGGGAATGGACAGGTCGTCAGGCAAATCGACGATAAAGACCTCCGAAATCGTCGCGCCACTCGGAGTGATGACATTCCCTTGGAAGGCAATCGCCTTCGTGCCGACCCAGGCATCCTCAAAAGCCTTGCTGATTTTGTCGGAGCCGGGACGCGGGTAGTCCGTTGTTCGAGTCACGAGCACGCTGAAGGCTTCGCCGTCGTGGTTGCGGGGATGGGCCCGCGAAACGCGAACGGCGTGGTTGAGGAGAGAGACGCCCACGTTGCGCTGATTGAGCTCTCCTGGGCCCTTTGTCAGGACATCGTCCTCATAGGTGAAACTGACCCGGTCGCCGTCCGGCGAGAAGACATGAACATGCGAGCCGCCACGCAGGGCACCCGGCGTGAATGTCGGCGTCAAATCACGCGCGTCGAGGTTGATCAAATCACCCGGTTGGCCCTCGTCAACCGTTACGCCACGACGTCGGGCCGGGCCGTAGCAGTAGTCCGGCGTCGGATCCTCCGGCCCGAGAATGAAAACGACGCGGTCCGCGACCGGGCTAAAGGTCGCGACGCCGCACTTGGCGCCACGCGTCGATTGATAGAGAATGCGGACTTCGCCCGTCTCAACGTTGACAGTTTCAATACGGTCGCCATCGAAGACATCGCCCGCGGGATCGGAGCGCACGTCGTAAACGACGCGCCGCCCGTCGCGCGACCAGACGGCCGCGTTCGTGAGGATGTGGCCGTGCGGGGCGTGCGTGATCTGGCGTTCGCGGGTTGCCATTTGGCCGATTGTCCTGGTCGACGGTCGCGGTAGTATACCCCTCTTCCAATATTCTTCGGCCTCGGAAATCTCGTGACGCAACCAATCGCCGGCATCTTTCCTCCACTCGCCACGCCCTTGCTCGACCGCGACACGCTCGACGTGGCCGGCCTCGAACGGCTCATTGAGCATGTCCTGGCCGGCGGAGTGCACGGTCTTTTTCTGCTCGGCACGACGGGCGAGGGGCCGAGCCTGAGCCAGCGACTGAAAGCCGAAGTCGTTGAGCGTGCGTGCCGTCAGGTCGCGCGACGCGTGCCCATCATGGTCGGCGTCACTGACCCGTCATTCGTCGACGCGATCGCGCTGGCACATACCACGGGCAAGGCGGGCGCCGAGCATGTTGTCATCGCGCCGCCGTATTACATGCCGATCAGCCAGCCGGAGTTGGCCGCCTACATCGAACGCTTCGCGGCCGCGAGTCCATTGCCGGTGTTGCTCTATAATCTGCCGAGCTTCACGAAGGTCGGCTTCGGCCTCGAGACGATTCGCCGATTGCTGCAAACGCCGCGCGTCGTCGGTTTGAAGGACAGTGGTCGCGACATGACGTACCAGCATTCGGTCTTGCGAATCACGGCGGCTCGGCCGGACTTCAGCGTCCTGGTCGGCCCGGAAGAGCTGCTCGCCGAAGCTGTGTTGCTTGGCGCCCATGGCGCCATGTGCGGCGGAGCGAACATGGCACCCAAGCTCTACGTCGATCTCTACAACGCCGCCCGCGCCGGCGACCTGGCACGCGTGCGTGATTTGCACGACCGCGTGATACGTATTTCGGATGCGATCTATTCCGTCGGCGGCTCCGGCTCGTCGTACTTCCGATCGCTGAAGTGTGCACTCGCGTGTCTGGGCCTGTGCGACGACTTCATCGCCGAACCGTACGAGCGCTTTTCGCCGAATGAGCGTGAACTCGTCCGCCAGCGCCTGCGCGATGTGGGCCTGCTCGGCGGCTGAACCTGGAATGCACATCGCCCGTCACTCGTCCAACCAAATCGCGACGGGAGGTCCCGCATGTATGTCCCGGCCCATTTTGCTGAGTCCGACCTCGGCGTGCTGCACCAATTCATCGAGGAGCATCCATTCGGCCTGTTGATCTCGCAGCAAGACGGCCTTCCATTTGCGACGCACTTGCCCTTTCTGCTCGATCGCGCTGCGGGCCCGAATGGCACATTGCTAGGTCACGTTGCCCGACAGAATCCACAGTGGCAACAACTCGTCGGCCAGCAAGTCTTGGCGGTCTTCCACGGGACGCACGCTTACATCTCGCCGACGTGGTACGCCACGGATCAAACAGTGCCGACGTGGAATTACGTCGCAGTTCATGCATATGGGACCGTGGAATTGATCGAAGAGCCGGCCGTGCTCGTGGAACTCGTGCGTGAACTCACGCGCGTCGCCGAACAATCGATGCCGACGCCGTGGTCGTTCGATCCCGCGGATCCGTTCGTTCACAAGCTCGCAGCGCAAATTGTCGGTTTCCGCATCACGATTACGAATCTGGAAGGCAAGTGGAAGCTGAATCAGAATCATCCGCGGGAGCGACGGCAACAGGTGATCGATGCGCTGCGCGCACAGGGTGATGGGAATGCTGTTGGAATTGCTGAGTTGATGTCAAAAACGTTGCCGGGATGAAGGCCACTTTGGAATGCGGCGGCCCGATGCCGCTTTCTTTCTTTTCTTGGGCTCGCATCACGCCAATACCAAAGAAAGAAAGTTGCGTCGCGCCGCAGCACTCCAAAGTTGCACTACACTTGCAGCACGCCTGTCTTGAACGGCCGCCCGTCATCGTGCCGGGTCGCAACCGCGAGCGCCTTCAGCAGCGCACTTCGCGTTTCCTCGGGTCGAATGATCTTGTCCACCCACAGTCGGGCCGCTCCATAGCGGATGTCGGTCTTTTCCTCGTACGACGCCTTCACGCGATCGCGCAACTCTGTCAGTTCAACGGCGTCAGGTTCCTTGCCGGTTCGTTTAAGAGCGGTGAGTTGGATATCGAGCAGCGTGTTCGCCGCCTGGTCGCCGCCCATCACGGCGTATCGTGCATTCGGCCAGGCGAAGATGAAACGTGGGTCGAATGCCTTTCCGCACAATGCGTAGTTGCCGGCCCCGAACGAGCCGCCCGTGATGACCGTAAGCTTGGGCACGACACTGTTCGAAATCGCGTTGACGAGTTTGGCCCCCGAGCGAATGATGCCGGCCTGCTCGGAATCGCGGCCGACCATGAAGCCGTTGACGTTTTGCAGGAACACGATCGGGATGCGCGTTTGATTGCAGTCCATCACGAAACGGGCCGCCTTGTCGGCGGAATCGACGTAGATGACGCCGCCATATTGCATGGGGCCCTGCGCCGGCTTCACGCGCTTGCGTTGATTGGCCACAACGCCGACCGGCATGCCGCCGAGCCGGCCGATGCCGCAGACGAGTGTTTGCCCAAAGTCCGCCTTGTATTCATCGAACGGGACCGGATCGAGCACGGCCTGGATGAGTTCGCGAACATCGAACTCGGCAGTCGTCGTAAATGACGGCCAGTTCGGCGCCGGTGACGGAGCAATCGTTGCGTTAGCGCGGCGAGAGTCTTCGGCCAAGTCGCCCGTGAGCCGACGGAGGCGATCCAGGCAGGTCGTCTCATCCGGCTCCCGGAAGTCGATGGTACCGCTGATCGCCGCGTGCATCATCGCGCCGCCGAGTTCTTCGTGGCTCACGGTCTGCCCGATGGCGGCCTTCACGAGGGCGGGGCCGGCGAGATAGAGGCCGCTGCCTTCGGTCATGAGCAGCTTGTCGCACAGCACCGGCAAGTAGCCGCCGCCGGCGACGCAGTTGCCCATGATCGCCGCGAATTGCGGGATGCCGGCCGCGGAGATGACCGCGTTGTTGCGGAAGATGCGGCCGAAGTCGTCCTCGTCCGGAAAGACCTCATCTTGAAGCGGCAAGAACACGCCCGCGGAATCGACGAGGTACACGAGCGGCAGGCGATTCTCGGTCGCGATGCGTTGCGCTCGCAAGACTTTCTTGCACGTCATTGGAAAAAACGCCCCGGCCTTCACGGTCGCATCGTTCGCGATGATCATGACCTGCCGACCGGCAACGTTTGCGACGCCCGTGACCACGCCGGCTGACGGAGCGCCGCCCCACTCCGTGTACATGTTCCACGCGGCCCAGAGGCCGAGTTCGAAGAACGTGCCAGGATCGACCAGCTTGTCGATGCGCTCGCGAGCGGTGAGCCGGTTCTTTTCGTGCTGGCGGTCGATCGCCTTGGGGCCGCCGCCGAGACGGATCTTGTCTTCCTGGGTGGCAAGGTCGTCCACGCGGGCTCCTTATGGTCTGGGTGGCAGATTGGATGCCTTCGACCCCGGCGGGTGTTGTTTGATCCGCTCGGCGTACTCGGTCGTTAGGCGATCCACGACCCGTCCACACTTGATTAGCTCGTCCTCGGGCACTTCGCCGAGGTCCTTCGTGTCCGTCACCCAACGATCGAGAACGGTACGCAGCTCCTTGAGTTTGTCCGCATGCGCCGCGTCGCTCGCGAGGTTCCTCACCTCATGCGGATCGCTGCACGTGTCGTAGAGTTCTTCCTTCGGCTTGGTCGCGGCAAAGAAATTGGCCTGTGGACCCTTGAGCTTGCCCTCGGCGGCCCATTTGCGCCAGACCTGCATCGTGGGCATCTCGTCCATGTAGAGGATGTGCTGGGCGTAGGGCAACTGGGGGTAGTAATTGCGAATATACCGGTAGCGCTCGTCGCGCACCGTGCGAATGCGGTCGAACGTCTCGTCCATGCGATCTCGGGCGGCAAAGACATACTTCTGACGTTTGGCCGACTCGCCCAAGAAGACCTGGCCCTGCATCCGCTCCGGCGGCTTGACGCCAGCGATCGTCAGCACCGTGGGCGCGAAATCGATGAAGGCCACGAGATCGTCACGAACCGTGCCCGGCTTGATTGTGCCCGGCCAGCGAACAAGAAACGGCACATGGAGACCGCTGTCGTAGAGCCAACGCTTGCCGCGCGACATGCCCCAGCCGTGGTCGCCGAAGAAGAAGACGATCGTGTTGTCCGCGAGTTTCTTGTCGTTGAGCCATTTCAAAATGTCACCGACCGTGTAGTCCATCGCGGTGATGTTCTCGTGATAGATCGCAACGTCGCAGCGCACTTCCGGCGCGTCCGGGTAATAGGGCGGCAGTGCGACCTTGGCCGGATCACGGCGTTCGCTCTGCTTCAGGCGGGCGATGTTCTTCTCGTACGTAGCCTTGGGAACGCGAACCTGGCTTTCGTGCGTAACGAACAAATTGATAAACGCGAAGAACGGCTCCTTCAACTCGCCCTTGGTCATCCAGTTCTGCGTCGAATCGAAGGCGGTCTTGGGCGGATTGAAGTTGAAGTCGGTCTTGCCGGGCCACGAAACAAAGTAGCCGGCCTTGCGCAGCTCCTCCATCATTGTCGGCGGCGGATCCTTCAACGTGGACCGCATGTGATGCGAGCCGATCGTCGTCGGATACATGCCGGTCACGAGCCCGGATCGACTCGGTGCACACACGGGCGCATGTGTGAAGCAGCGCGTGAAACGTGCGCCTTGGGCGGCGAGACGATCGAGGTTCGGCGTGATGGCGTCCTTGTCGCCGTAACAGCCGAGATTGGGGCTGATGTCCTCGGCCACGATCCAGAGAATGTTCGGCCGCTTCGGAGCGTCGGCGACGACCGTGCTTCCGACCAATAGAAGCGCGGCGATTGAGAGTAGGCGCATGCTGACCTCACCCATCGAGCGACGATGGCCAGTGTAAGCGTGGAGCGGCAAGTGGGAATAGGGGGCTATCTGGCCCCAACGGGCACGCGTGCACGCCACGTAATGATGCGTGCCGGCTGCATGGCGTAATAGATCGGTTGCGGCGCCGTCATACGCTGTTGCACGACTTGGCGTGCGAGGATCAGAAAGCCGCCGAACCAGAGCCAGTTATGGCGGAAGAGATTGTGCCCGAAATTGCCTTCGAAAAGCAGCAGGAAGATCGCCATGGCGACGGCCGCGGCCAAATGATGTTCAAACGCGTCGGGCCCGGCGGGGTCGCTTCGTTTTGCCTTGTGCATCCACCGCAGGTTCATCGCGAAGCAAACCAGGATTGCTCCAAACGTCAGCACGCCGGGGACACCCATTTCGCCGCAGAGTTGTCCGTAGAGGTTGTGCGATTCCAGCTTGCTCCCGGTTGCTGGTCGCCACGAACCCGGGCCGATGCCGGACGCGGGATAGGCGGCGATCAGTTCCATGCCCTTGGTCAGGCCTTCGAGCCGGCCTTCGCCAGACACGCGAGCATTTTCCGGACCGACTTCGGGATTCACAATCGTCTCAAAGCGCGTTTGCAATGATTCGGGCAAAGCGAGGAAGAGCAGAGGAGCGCCAATCGCGGCGACCGAGATGCCCCACCAACGATGCCGGCTCCGCAGGATGACGAACGCGCCCCATACAACGAGGCCGAGCAAAGACGACCGCGAGCCGGTGAGCAGAATGCAGCCAACCGAGAGAGCCACGTATCCCGCGAGCGCCGGACGCGCCCACCAGGTGTGTGCCGTTTGCCAAAATGCGCGCGCGAAGGGCAGGGCGAAGACGATGCTAGCTCCAAAGCTGTTCGGATCGCCCAGCGACGTGTCGACGCCGATCATGCGCACGATGCCCATGCGGAACGTGTAGCGCCCGCCGACAAACTCACGCAGCGAGTGCATCATGTACAGCGACATCACGAGCAGGAACCCGGCCGCGAGCCGCTTCAGGCCCTTTTCATCATGAACCGTTGAGACCAGGAGCACATAGAAGACAAAGATTTTGAACCAGTTCTCGACGACCACTTGCCCATCGTCGGCCCAGGGAGACATCGCCCAACAGAACGCGACCGCCGTCGCGAAGGCCAGGTAGGCGAGGTGCTGGAGATTGGGAATGAATTTCTTGCCCGGCCAGACCGCCCAGACGAGCATCAGGCCGAGCATGTAGACACGTTCGATGTGCACATCGCCGAGCGTCGGCCAGAACTCGAATGGCCGATGGACGAACAGGAACATGTAGCCGATCAAGAGCCAGTGCATTTGGCGTCTTCCGTGACGTCGCGCGAAACCTTCTATAGGTCGTATGGGACGCATACGCCCTATGGGACTTATCAGTCCGTGGAGCCTACAACCGGATGACCGATGGTGATAGCCTACCTCTTCGCCCGCGGTCGGAGAAGGCCAACTGGATGCCGCCCGCACCGAACAACTGGCGGAACTGGCTGCCGCTGCTGACGACGTACGCGTACATTTTCGCCGTGGCTGGCGCGGCACTCTGGTTCTTCCACGACCGCGAAGGCTGGTTGCCCGGGTGGACGGACATTCCCGTCGGACTTCTGGCAGTGGCGCTGATCGGGCCGGCTCAACATCGCCTCCTTATCCTCGGCCAAGAAGCAGCGCTCGGCGTCCTGTTCCGCAATCGCTGGCTCAATGAATTGGTCGGCGACTGGCTAATTCACTTTCCATTCTCGACCGCGACGCATCATGTCCGCCAGCAGGTGCTGTCCCACTATGAATATCCGAACGATCCGGATCGCGATGCGGAACTGCTGATCGCGCGGCGTGCGGGCTTCTGGCCGCTGCGATTTGGCCGACTACTGCGCCTGTCGGCGTTCATTCGGTGGAATTCATTGCGTGCCAATTACAATTTCGAGGCGAATCCGAACAATCCGTATTTCGATCCGAGCCGGCCGCCGTCCAAATTGGCGCTGCATGTCGGCACGAGCTACGTGCTCATGACGTTTGCCTTTCTGCTGAGCCTCTATTTTTTTAGCAAAGCGCTTGGACCAGATCTCATCCAGGACCTGCTGACGTTTGCATTGCCTGGTTTGTGGCTCGTGGCGATGATCGTCTTTGCAGCCCTCCCGGCATCGAGCTTCCATCGTAGCCGACTGACGAGTATTTACTCGGCAAAGACCATGACGCTGATGCGCATCACGTTCATCTCGCTGGTGAACGCGGGCCTCGGCTGGACAACGTTTTTGACCGATCGCTCGGCCGTCCTGAATTACGTTGCCCTCTGGATAGGGCCGATGTTCACGTCGACCGCGGCCCTCTACTTGATTCGCCAATGGCGCCAGCACGGCAATCTACCGGCCGGTCAAGTTGCGTGGGATCGGCGACCAGGCTTGATTGGGCGAGGGTTGCTGTTTCCGCTAAATCAGCATCGGCATACGGCGAAGCATGCCTTGCCAACAACATCCTGGTTCGATTTGCCAACGGCGAGCGGAGCCGCGTAAGCGGCCCGATAGTGCATGGTCATCATCGGGCCGCTCACGCCTCTCCGCTCGTCACGCGGCTCCGCTCGCCGTCACGACACAATCGACTTCTTGCGCTTCACATAATCCCACACGACAAATCGATCGAGGTCACGCCCCGCGGTGAAGACGACGCGGCCCTTGGTCGTCTCGGCCATCTTGTACGCGAAGCGCACGTCCTCGGGCGACTGGTTCCAGCTTTGCAGAAGGAAAATGTTGAGCGTGATGCCCTCGCGAGCGCACAGATGGGCCTCGCGCATCGTCGCTTCCTCCGTCCGCCGGTCGGGCGGATAGAGCAGGAATAGCTCTTTGCCTTCGAAATGTGCGGTGGGCAGGCCGTCGGTGATCAGCACGAGCTGGCGGTTCGGTGTGGCCTGGTTCGCCAGGAACTTGCGGCCGAGCTGCATGGCGTGCTGGATGTTCGTGAAGTGCGGCGGCAGTTGGAGTTCGCTGATGTCCGGATCGCTCATGTCGGCCTTGAGGCGGACAACCGAGTTGTAAATCGTCACCGGTTTCGGCATCAGATTGGGCACTTCGGAGACGTGCCGGGGCTTCGCGAACGTAAACATCTCGATGAACTGAAGAAAGTCGCCGGGATATTCGTTGCGAATGAGGCCGTCGAGAGCCAGGCCCATGCGCTTCACGTTCACATAGAGTTCGTCATAGCGCATTGAGCCGCTCATATCGAGGAGCACGCATGTGGCTGCCTTTGGCGTGACCTTGGTCTTGTGGATGACGATGTCGTCTGGCGTCAACCGCACCGGCAGGCTCGCTCCCTGGCGGAGCATGGCATTGACCATCGAGCCGGGGATATCCATTTGCGTGACGGAGTCGCCGAACTCGTAAGACTTGGTCCGTTGCGTCTCGACGGCCCCTTCGCCGGTCACCGCGTCCGGATGCCGGCCGGACCGCGAGGCCTGCATGTCATTGAAGATCGTCGTGAGCAACTTCGATTGGAAAAGCCGATAGGTCTTGGGCGTAAGCTGGAATCCCTTGCGATCCTGCGTAATTCCCTGGCGCTCGGCCTGATCGCGCAAGTATTCGTTGATCTGCTGCTGCAGGGCACGGAGGTTGTCCATCTCCTCGCCATCGATGAACTCGGACAACTGCTCCATGTCGATGATGCCGACCTTGGCGTTCTTCTTGGCCTCCTCGATCTGTTCGAGCAGTTTGTCGATCGCCTCCAATTCCTCCTTCATTTCGAGGGCCTTCGGGACGGTCATCTTCTCGCGGCCCGTGAACTCGTATTTGCCGGCAAGCTCGTCGACCTGGTATTTGTCGCCGAGCTTCTGTGTGAGGCCGACAATTGCATGAGCGAACGGATCGCGGTCGTTACGGACGGCGTAAAAAAGGTTCTCCAGGTCGGCGAGTTGCTCTTCCTTCACGGCTTCACGGAAGCGATCGGCGAGCTTCTTCGGCGGTTCGACCGCATCGGCCGCGTCGTGGAACTGCGTGCGCGCGGACGCCTGGGCCGCCGACGTTTCGTAGGTCGCGAGAATCTTGCGCTTGCGTTCACGCAGCATCTCGGCGATCGCTTCGAGGCTTGGGCCCAAGCCCTTGATCTGCGACGGGTCGATGTGGACGGCGTTCGCCAGTTCTTCTTCCGTCAGTCGGCGCGTGTTGCCGTAAAAGAGCAGATGCTCCATCGCCGGTGTGGCGAGGTCGGGCGGCGGAGCGGTGGGAGAGGGGAAGTGAACCGGATCGTAACCGAGATACGTATGGATGATCCCGCCGAGGTCGTTCTTGTTGTTCATCAGGGATGGCTCCTCCATCCCATGATAGGCGGGCCGTCTCAGTGCCCCGACGATTCCCAGCGGGGTCGGAAGGCCTCCTCCTTCGGTCGATGTTGATTGAACGGAGCGGCGAGCTTGGTCAACGCGCGGCAGATATGGCGAAATGAAACGAGCAAATCGTTATCGTTGGCGTGCTTGGCGGCGGTGTCGAAATCGTGCTTGTATCCTTGCCAATCGACTTCCCAGCCGCGGGCTTCGAGTTGTTCCTTCAGTTGAAGGCAAGTTTTGGTCCAGCGGTCCATAAGGCCGGCGTCGACGCGAACGGGATACTGTCGGTAGACACTGGCACGCGTCGGCGCTTCCGGAACGACGACCGGCGCGGCGGCTTGCCGGCGCGAATAGTTGTATAGCCCGACGAGGCCAACCAGAATCGCAATGATCGCCGTTGCCAGAAAGATAGTCGAGCCTGAGGTCCAGCCGTTGGCGGCGCAAAGAACGAAGCTCACGGCCAACAGAAATCCCAGGATCAAGACGGTGATCGGCCAGGGAACATTGCGCGTCCACGCGGCGCCGACGCGGCCATGGACTTTCTTGAGTTTGTGAAAAATGCCCGGCTTGGTGACTGCCACCGAATCGTGCGTCGCTCCCACGCGAACGATCACGACCGTGATGTTGTCCGGCCCGCCGCGCAGGTTCGCCAACTCGATGAGGAATCGGCCCGCTTCGTCGACCGGGAGGCCGGATACCACCGCCCCCACCTCTTCCGGCGGCACCTGATTGCTCAAGCCGTCGGAGCAGAGGACGAACGTGTCGCCGTCTTCAAGCGGGTACGGTCCCTCGACGTCGACTTGAACCAGGGGATCTGGGCCGAGCGATCGGACGATGACGTTTTTCTTGATGTCACCCAGTTCTTCCGGGGGAATGCCAAGCCGCCGGGCCATTTCCCACGCGTAACTGTGATCGTAGGTGAGTTGCTGAATGTGTGACCCGCGAACGCGATACGCCCGGCTATCGCCGACGTGCGCGATCCAGGCACCTTCCTCGCGAACGACAAGGGCGGTGGCCGTTGTACCCAGGCCACGAAACTCCGGGTTCGAACTGCCGATGGCGTTGATGCCCGCGTTCGCCTCTTGAAAGGCATGCCGCAAAGCGGCGGCGGGGCCATCTTGCGCGTGTTTGACGTAAGTGAGGGGTATTTCTTGAACGGCCCTGGCGCTTGCCTTCTCGCCAACCGCGTGGCCGCCCATGCCATCGGCCACGATGAAGAGGTGCCCGACCTGCCGCCAATGTTCCTCGTCCGGAGCTTTCTGAACCGTGAACGCATCCTGGTTATGGGAGCGCTTCACCCCGACGTCGGTGACGGCACTGTGCTCGATCTGTTTGAAGAAGGGCACGGGGAAACCCCTCGCCGCACATGGTCCACCGATTCAACCCATCGTAGCAGCGCCGGGCAACATTGCCCATTGCATCACTTGCTACCCGGCACGTAACGCTCCAGATACATCCGAACATCGTCCTCGCGATCCAAATTGTAGTAGCCAAGCGCCTTGAGTTCCTCAATCGCTTCTTCGTTCGACCATCCCTGCCGCTCCATTCGATAGATCGCGCTATAGGTGCCCGTCCGATGAACGCCGCGGAAGCAATGGATCAAGACCGGATGATTCTTGGGGTCCGCCATGATGGCAAGGAAGCGTCGCACGTTCTCGTCGGCGGGGATCACACCTTGATCGTATGACCAGACGCGTAACGGCATACGCACGTAATTAATGCCGAGATTCGCGCAATACGCCTCTTCCCACTGATCTGGCGCCACGTCGGCCTTGCCTTCCTCGACGTCACGGAAGCAAATCACCATGCGAATGTTGAGATCGTGAACCAGCCGCCCCAAACCCGCCGGCGACGGCTGGCCGCTGCGGTAGAGCACACCCTCTTCAACCACGCGGACGTTGCGCAAGTGGTGTTCGCGGACGCGCGCATAGCCGAACGGAAGGGCAATGAGACAGGCAGCCAACAGGATCGCGGGCAGAATCGAACGTCGCAACATTACGCCATTAAACTCCGAAAAACAGAAGGCATCAGGCCCGGGCGGCCGGGTGGATCGCATTGCCTGTCCACCAACGGCCGGCGACCCGACGGACGCGTGTGAATACCCAATCGCGCTCGACGTGTCCGACTTCCGGCCGAACATCCGACAGGTTGGGACGAAATATTATCAGCAGCATCAACGGCAAATACCAGAGCACATACACGCCACCCTGGTCGGCGTACCAGAATTGTACGCCAATCACAACCGCAGCGCTCTGCCCAATCACCTGCGCGAGATTGCGCGGCGTCGGCCAAAACATCGTCAGAACGATAAAAGCAGCATAAGCGATGAAAACTGGCAACCGGTATGCCCAGTGGGATCCTTGCCAGAGACCCTCGGTACGCGGGGCTCTCCAAGGCTGCCAGTCGGAGAGGCCGAAAGTCAGGTTCAGATCCTCACGCAACTCGCCGCTCAGGAGCAACACGCCAGCCGTTACCGCGAGGCTGAGCCCGCTTGCCAGGCCGAAGCCAAGTGCAAATCGACCGGCCCCGCGACCGCGGTAGAAGCCGAACCAGAGAGGGAAGAGCAGAAACGGAAAGAACGCACTGCCGGCGGCGACGCCGAGCCAGGTTCCAGCCCAGATGGGCCGGCGAAACCAATAGATCGCCCAGAGAATAAACGCCACCGGCCAAACGTGATGGACCTGGGACACGTGGTACGCCGTGTATGGCAGCATCAGGTATAGCGTTGCCATGCCCACGCCGGACAGCAGGTCGCGGAACACTGTTCGGCCGATCAACACGAGGGCAGCTACTACCGACAGGTGCAAGGCGATGGCGCCCGTTCGCTCGACCCAGAACGTGGCTGTAGCTTTCTCCAGGTCGGCGGTGCCGCTCTGGATGCCAACAATGGCCGTGGCACCGTCTTTGACTTTCACGAGCGCGACCGGCCCGCGTCCCACCTGCTGCGGCGAATCCGGCATGCGACGAACGGCAACGACGGTCACGCACAGGAAGAGTGCCGCGCCCAACCACACCAGACCCGGCATGTTCAGATTCGGTGTCAGTGTTGGCCGCTTTTCGAGCCCGAGGTCGAAGATGGCCCGCATGAAGAAATAGGCGGAACCCGTGATTAGCCAAATGTACCCGGCCACCAATAACGAATGGCTATGGCGGAGAAAACCTTCTTGTTCGGGTGTGAGACGCCCTTCCTCCGCCAGCGGGGTTCGGCGTAACGCGTCGCGCAGCTCCGCGGGGACCAGGCCCTGGAGCGCATGTGCTTCCTGTATCAACAAGAGGCCAGGGACCATCAAATAGAGGCTGACAAAGTCCCAGTTCCGAAGCGTCAGGAAGCGGTCGAATTTGAAGTAGACGGCCAGCGCGAGCAGGAACGAGAAATAGAACCACGTCGCCGCGTTCGGCAGGCTGAAGTCGAGGAAAATCGACGCGAACACGATGAAGTCCTCATGTCCGGTCCCCCCTTCCCGTTTCGGGGAGGGGGTTAGGGGGAGAGGTCTGGGCTTGCCGCTTGAGAGCAATGCACCTCTCCCCCCAGCCCCCTCCACGAAGCGGGGAGGGGGAGAAGGTCAATAGGTCGCCCGTCCACCGCTGATGTCGTAGCACTGGCCCGTCGTGAACGAACACTCGGGGCTCGACAGGAAGTGGACCAGTGCCGCAACCTCATCCGGCTTGCCCGTCCGCCCCAGCGGAATCTTTGACAACATCATGTTGATCTGTTCCTGATTCAGCTGGTCCAGGATCGGCGTTTGGATAACGGCCGGCGAGATCGCGTTTACGCAGATGTCGCCCTTACCGACCAGTTCCTTTGACAGCGATTTGGTCAGGCAGATGACGGCCGCCTTGCTGGCGGAGTAGGGGCCCATCTTGGGATTCCCCTCTTTGCCCGCGATCGAGGCGACGTTCACAATTCGACCGAACCGTTTTTCGATCATCTTCGGCAGCACGGCCTTGCAACAGAGTGCCAGTCCGACGACGTTGATGTTTAGCACGAACTCCCAGTCTTCACGCACGAGTTCCCAGATGGGCAGGTCGCGTCCCTTCCGGCTGGCGACCCCCGCATTGTTGACGAGGATGTCCGGCGAGCCAAGTTT
>DATANR010000241.1:0-12298 GCA_036266155.1 Gemmataceae bacterium
TCCGCCACCTCATGGAGTCACGCCCGACACGCCGCGTGCTTCAGCGACTTCCATGCCCCGCCATCGGCGCTCGACGCCACCGCCTGCGTGATGAAGTTCATGCCATCGACGCCATCAAAGATGTTCGGATAGAGCGTGTCGCGTCCTTCGTGCTTCTCGCCGTTGGCACGCTGGATGATGGCGTCGTAGACGGCCCCATAAATGTTCGCAAAGGCCTCGAAGAACGCCTCCGGATGACCCGACGGCAGTCGGCTCGATTGGCCCGCGAGTTTGCCGAGATACGGGCCGCCGGCGCGCGTGTAGATCTTGTGGGCGTCGCCGTTGCGGCGGACAATCAGCTTGTTCGGCTCCTCCTGGTGCCATTCGAGCGCGCCCTTGGTGCCGTCGACTTCAATGAACAAATCGTTCTCGCGGCCGTGGCTTACTTGCGAAGCGGTCACCGTTCCAAGGGCCCCGTTCGCGTAGCGGATCGCGGCGACACCGTAGTCGTCGAGTTTGCGGCCGCTCTCGAAGGTCTTCAGCACGCACGAGATCTGATCGGGGATCAAGCCCGTGATGAATCGACCCAGGTTGTACGCATGCGTGCCAATGTCGCCGAAGCAGCCGGCGGCGCCGGACTTCGACGGATCGGTTCGCCACGCCGCCTGCTTCTGATTGTCGGCCTCGAGTCGCGTGCGCAGCCAGCCCTGGATGTAGAAAGAGCGAATACAGTTGATCTCGCCGAGTTCGCCGCTCAGCACCATCTCGCGCGCCTGGCGAACCAGCGGATAGCCGGTGTAGTTGTGCGTAACGCCGAACACGATACCGGTCTTCTTCACCACCTCCAGGAGCTGCTCAGCCTGCTTGAGGTCGAATGTCAACGGCTTATCGCAGATAACGTTGAATCCGGCTTCAGCAAACGTCTTGGCAATCTCGAAGTGCGTGTGGTTCGGTGTCGCGACAGAGACGAAGTCAACCTTATCGGCACGCTTGGCTTCTTGCTCGGCCATCTCCTTGAAGCTGCCGTACGCTCGCTCCGCCGGGATGTCGTAATCCGGCGCACTCGCCTTCGCCTTCGCCGGATCGTTCGACAGCGCACCGGCAACGAGCGCCGCTCGATTGTCGAGCACGCCCGCCGTCGCATGAACGCGGCCGATGAAGGCCCCCTGGCCGCCGCCAATCAGGCCCATGCGAAGCTTACGATTCAGCGGTGCGTTGGTCGGCATGGCGAGTCTCCAAGGTTGAAACCACGAAATTGACGAATGACACGAAAAGCAGAATCCCAGGTCTTCTGCTTTTTATCTTTTTCGTGCCATTCGTGTATTTCGTGGTTTCAACCTCTTCGAAGTCGCCGCAATTCCGCCTCGTGAATCGCCGTCCGACGTTGGCTGGCGCCGCGGTCGAATAGGCCCTTGTAAACAGCTCGATGAATGGTGGTGAACTCATCGCCGCGGCAACCGGTGACGCGGTCGGCGGCGTCGAAGAGTGCTTGTGGGTCGGGGCCGTCCATGACGCGGCCGTGATCGACCGTGCAGAAGCCGGGCACGTTCTTTGGTGTCAGTTGGCCGCACGGCAAGAGTTGCGCGTACGGCCCAATTACCGAACCCGCGTTGAGCTTGCAGCCGACGCCCGCCTTCACGTGGTCGCCGATGAACGCGCCGACCTTGCGGTGACCCGTGTCCACCGACCGACCGTCGAGCGTGACGCGCACATCGGCATAGTCGTTGCGCAAATCGCTTACATGGGTGCCGGCGCCCAGATTGACCCATTCGCCGACGTAACTGTGGCCCAGGAAACCCTCATGCGACTTGTTCGTGTTCGCCAGCACGATGCTCGCCGACACTTCGCCGCCGATGCGGCAGTTCGGACCGAGCGACGTGCCCGCGCGAATGTTGCCGCCGAACACCTGCGTACGCGGGCCGATGTGGCACGGACCTTCGAGACGAGTAAACGACGTCACGACGGCATCGCGATCAATGACCACCGGCCCATTTGTCGTGTCGGCGACGACGAACGGGTCGACGCGCGCGGTCTCGTGAACGCACAGGGAACTCGATGGGCCGATCAGGGTCAGCGTCGAGGGATAGCCATGAACCTCGTCGCGCCGCAACTGCGGGAAGTCGGCGGCAATCTCGTCGCCGTTCCACTCGATCAAGTCCCACAGATGGCGCGCCATCCGGCCAACTGCGGGCCGTGTGTAAAGTCGCGTTCGCCATTGATGCAGACACTCGTCCAGGTTCTGCGGGCTCGCGTCAATGAGATCGTCCGGGGCGAGCACCGCATAAGCGACCTCGTCGCCCTGAAGCGCCACGAACGGCCCGTCCTTGGGAAGTTGAAAGCGTGGCGGCGGCACCCAGCGGGCGTTGACGAGTACGATCGGCCCACCGATAAGCCACGTGGACTCGTTGACTGAGAGATAGGGATGGTCCTGACTCGTCAGCTTGGCGAGATACGGCCGTACGAACGCCCCGACCGCCGTCGGCCGGATCGCACGGACCTGCTTTTCCAGAAGCGTGCTCAGACCGCAGCGCAGGTTGAACGCCGGCCGCGGCGACGCAAGCGGTTCGAGCCCAACGACATGGGCGTCCTCAAAAGTACACAGGCGCATCCGTGCGGCCCTTGCCATCGAGGGTAGATCGGCGGACTATATCCCGCCTCGGCAGGGGATACTAGAGCGTTGCATTTCAAAGAGCGCCAACAAAGAGCGCCACAGGTGTGCCGGGTTGGCGCCCTTTGAAAGAGCTTCTGACGCAATCAATGATCCGATAAATTGTTACGACGAAATCGAGAATTCAAAAACTGGTACAGAAACCCTGTCCACCATCTGGTGATTCTGGCGCTCTTTAGATTAACGACGTTGATTATATAACGCTCATTCAACCATTACTTTATCGGGGCGCAATCGGCCATTCGCGACGGTGCCGATCGCTACGAGGTGGCCGGCCTCATCTGTTGCCGCAACCGACCCTGCTCCATCCACATCGATCGCTTGTCCCATGCGGACGCAACGCGCCTGTTCGGCCGTGATCGCGATTGTTGGCAAATGGCCGACGGCCGTCGTCAGCGGCAATAACTTTGCTTGCGCCGCGGCCGCGTCAACATCCAGTGGAACGGCATTATCAACTGAAAAGGCGCCAATGCTCATTCGCCGAAGCTCGGTCACGTAGCCGCCGACGCCGAGCGCTTGTCCCAAATCGCGGGCAATCGAGCGGATGTATGTGCCCTTGCCACAAAAGACGTCGATCTCCAGGCTCGGCCAGAGATACTCGCGCATGTCAATCCGATCGATCCGCACCGGACGTGCGGTCAGTTTCACTTCCTCACCTTGCCGTGCCAGCGTGTGCGCCCGGCGACCTTCGACATGCGCTGCCGAGTATGCGGGTGGAACCTGTTCCACCGTTCCCACAAAGCGTGTCAGTGCGTCCCGAACGACGGACTCGTCCACGATGTCCGCAGTCGTGTTGACCGTGATCGTCCCATCCGCGTCGTCGGTATCGCTGGTGCCGCCGAGACGGATGCGCGTTCGGTACACCTTCGGCATCGCCTGCACATACTCGATAAGCCGGGTTGCCTGGCCGATCGCCAGGACAAGCACACCAGTGGCGAGCGGGTCGAGCGTGCCGGCGTGGCCGATCTTGGTCTTGCGTGGAAACCACTTCGCGGCGCGATCGACCGCGGCGCGACTGGTGATTCCCGATGGTTTGTCCAGTACCAGCAAACCGTGAAGACTCATGAAGCGATGGTTTCGCTCGAAAAACTGTCGAACTATCGGCTTGGGCAATTGAGTTTCCAAGCAACTCCGTCTGCTCAGGCCGCCTCTGTTGGTTTCTATTGGTCCTCACTCAGCCCAAGCGTGGGGAGCGACGGGCTCACAAAAGAACTCGTCTTCGCCTTCGGCCGTTCGGCCGGCGCTTGGACGACAACCGATGACGGTGTGGCGCTAACATTGCCTGTGGTTGTCGGCTCGGCTACCGGCATCGGCGCAATCACGACTGGCTGCTCATTCGGATCGATCGCGACGCCGAAAGACGGCGACTCGCTGATGGCTTCGTAGGCCGACGTCCCGCCGAATGGTGGGGCGATCACGGCGGGCGTGATGTAGAGGGCCCAGCTCAAGAGCTTGCCCGTGTCGCCGAGCCAGCCGTCTTCGATGACGAGTTTCCACGTGCCCCCGGCGTCTTCGCCGTCAAACACGCTGAGCGGCGACTCCGGACGGAACGCACCCACGAACGGCGACGTGCCCGAGGCGATCGACAGGGTTGCCGCGTCGTCCATGATCGTGCGCACGTAGCCGGTGCCGCCGCCGCTGAATGGCCGCCGATTAATGAGCTGTAGCGTCGTCCCCTTCGGCGAGACGAGACTGATCCGCAGGTCGGACGCGTAGGTGTGCGTGATGTTGAAGCCGACGCGGACATTGGCGACCTTGGCCGCCGACTTGACGCTGATTGTCGCGGCGATCTGATTCGGATCGTAAACCGTTGTGCCCTTGCCATCGAGCAGGTTCTGGGCCTTGGTGGCGCGGAAAACGTCTTCCGTGGCCGTCAGTGTTTGCGTGTTTGCATCGACGGCCTTCTCCGCGAAGATCAGGTTGCCGTTCGTGTCGAGTGAACTGCCATTGATGTCGGCGAGCGCCGGCCCGATCGTCAATTTGTAATTGCCATGCACGAGCATCGGGTCGGTCTGGATGATGAACCGCGTGCTCGCCGCGCCGCCGGTCGGAAGGACCGACAGGACCTTGACGGACTTCCCGGTCGGCCCCGTCACTTTCACGTCCTTGGTGGAGAACGTGCTGGCCACGATCGGATTGCTGAAGTCGACCTGGAACCCTTCGGGCCAGGCGCCTTCAACGAACGCGAAATTCGCGGCCGTTACGGTCGGCGCCGCTTGCGGTGTATCAGTCGCCAGCGACAGCCGCCAGTTCACGAGAGACCCGAACGCGCCGGCGGCGCCATCGGTGATCCGCAATTTCCAGATGCCCGCGGCCGGCAGACCGTTGAATGGCGCGAGGCCGCTTGCGGGCTGGAACGTGCCGGCAAACGGCGCCGTGCCCAGCTTGACCTGCACGCCAATCTGATCATCGAACCACGTTCCCTTGAGACCGTCGCCATTGAGCCCGGAGTTCAGGAAGATGGGAACCGTCGCATTGTTCGGCGCGACGAGTTCGAGCTTCAAGTCGGAATCGTACGGATGGTTGATCGTGACCTGGACGTTGACGTCGCGCACGGTGAACACGTTGGTGACGGTGAGCGGGAAGTCGGTAGCGGCGTTGTCGGCAATCGAGCCGCCAGCACCTGTAAACGAGTACACGCCGCCGACGAATTGATCCACGCCGGCCTCGCCGCCGGTGCCATTGCCGTTGCCATCAAGGAAGCCGCCCGCCGACTTCAATGTCGGGGCGATGAAGACGCGGACGCCCGCAGTGCCGGTGAACGTCTGCTTCGGGAACGACACGTCCCAGTTGCGGCCGGTCGTGCCAATGGGCTTGACCTTGGCCTTTAGACTCGAGCCGTCGGTCCCGGTCACCTTCACGGCAGGGCCGACCGTCTTGGGATCGACCGGCACGTTGAACCGCAGTTGTACATGGGACACGGTCCCATCCGCGGCATTGACCGGGCTGATTCCCAGCACTTGTGGCGGGCCGACCGGACCGAGGAGATTGGCCAGGTTGAGCCGTCCGCCAGAAACGGTGATGCCGGCCAGCGCGGGGATCGGCACCGTCGTCGCCAGCAATTGATCCTTGAGCTGCGCGACCGTCCAGTCGGGATGAGCCGCCTTGAGCAAGGCGAGCGCGCCGGAAACATGCGGCGTCGCCATCGATGTGCCGCTGAGAGTGGCGTATGACCCCAAGTTCAAGGAATAGGTGCTGTAGATCGAGCTGCCGGGCGCTCCGAGGTCGGCAGTGAGGGCGCCATAATTCGAGAACGAAGACAGGGTGTCCGTGCGCGTCAGCGACGCGACCGAGACGATGTTGTCCAGATTGAAAGCGGACGGATAGTGCGGCGCCGTATCGTTGTTCACCGAGTCGTTGCCGGCGGCCGCGACGAAGATCTGACCCGCCTTGCCGGCGGCGGCGATGGCGTCCTTCAGCAAGTCGCTGTAGAAAGTCCCGCCCCAACTATTGCTGGAGATCTTGGCGCCCATCTTGATCGAATAATTGATCGCCTCGACTTCGTTGCTCGTGAAGGTGCTGCCGCTCGACCCGAAAATCTTGAGGGCCATGAGCTGGGCTTTCCACGCCACGCCGACGACACCGGTGTTGTTGTCGCCAACGGCCGCGATCGTGCCCGAGACGTGCGTGCCGTGGGACGGATTGTAATCGTCCATCGGATCACTGTCGTGATCGAAGAAGTCGTAGCCGTGGACGTCGTCGATGTAACCGTTGTGATCGTTGTCGATGCCGTCGCCAGCAATTTCGCCCGGATTCGTCCAGATGTTCGCGGCCAGGTCCGGATGGTTGTAATCGATGCCGGTGTCGATCACCGCGACTTTCACGCTCGATGCATCGTGGCCGAAGTCCCAGCCCTCCGGAGCGTCGATGTCGGCATCGGGCACGCCGCTGCTTTGGCCGGTGTTGTTGAGGCCCCAGAGCGTGCCATCGGCATACTGCGGGTCTTGCGGTGTCACATCCAGGCTCGAAGCGTAATCCGGTTCGGCATAGAGCACGTTGGCCATCGCGCGATATTGGCTCACAGTCTGAGCGACGGTGGCGCCATTGGCAACCGGCACGGTGTACGCATTCAACCCGCCAAGCGAACGGACGCCCACGGCCGGCGCGAGCGCTACCGTCATCGGCTTCATGCGCACGATGATGTGGTCAGTCGCGTAACTGGGGCCGGGCAACGTCGCGTCCGGCACGGTTCGATCTTCGAGCGCTTCGGTTCGTAGCCGGAAGTTGCGGTCCGGGCGACGCTGACGGCGAGTCATGAAATCACCTCTGGGGAATGAGCGGCAATGGCAGGCAAATAGGGGGCGGCGAGTCCAACTGCCAAACCAATACATCCGGCATCGACGAGTGTGACGGCCGAAAGTCGATTTTAGTTTTACACTATTGGCATCGCCAAAGTAAGGGAACAATCAATTCTTCCGTCGCAACCCAACGGCGGCCAACCGGGTTTATCGTTATGAGCCGTGTCGCATTGCTCTCCATTGCTGTCATCGTGTTCTTGCTCTCGGGTAGCGCCGCACTGGCGCAACCGCCCAAGGTCGCGGTGCCTGAAGGCGTCGTCTTCGAGCGCGACGTCGAATATGCGAATCCGGACAATCAGCATTTGCAATTGAACCTGGCCCGGCCGAAGGACGGCGACGGCCCATTCCCCGCGGTCATCTGCATCCACGGCGGCGGCTTCCGGGCCGGCAGCCGCGAAGGGTACAACAACCAGATCTTGAAGCTCGCGCAGAACGGCTATGTGGCCGTCACCGTGAGCTATCGGCTCGCTCCGAAGTATCAGTTCCCGGCGGCCGTGCACGACACCAAGGCGGCCGTGCGCTGGGTGCGGGCCAACGCGAAGAAGTATCACATCGATCCGGACCGCATCGGCGTTACCGGCGGCTCGGCCGGCGGACATCTCGTGCAATTCCTCGGCGTGACGGCCGACGTGAAGGACTTTGAAGGCGATCAGAACCCCGGCTTCTCAAGCCGCGTGAACTGCGTGGTGAACGTCTATGGCCCGAGCGATTTCACCAAGAGTTACGGCAAGAGCGTCGACGCCGCCCAGGTGCTTCCCCTCTGGCTCGGCGGCGACTTGAACACGGCCAAGCAGGCCCACCTGCGTGCGAGCCCTCTGTATTGGGTGACGCCGAACGCCGCCCCGACGCTGTGCATTCATGGGACCGAAGACAAGTACGTCCATCATGAACAGGCGCAGTGGATCGTCGACAAGCTCAAGGCCGCCGGCGTCGAGGCGGACCTGCTGTTGCTCGAAGGCGCCGGCCACGGCTTCAAGGGGGCGGATGCGGAGAAGGCGGATAAGGCGATGCTCGAGTTCTTTGCGAAACACCTGAAGAAGTAGAACCGCTCGTTCGTATTCGTCCGGTGAACGACGTAATTGCTCTGTCCCGCGCCGAACCGGGATAGAGCGAGGGCGTCACCGGCGCCGGATCGGCAGGCTGAGGACATCCCGACGTACAGACGGCCGGCCGGCCGATGTACGGTCGCGCCGGGTAGCTCTGCCACACCGAGCCGGGCGGACAGCCGCGGCCCTTGGGCAACGGGATCGGGACATTCAAACAGAATCCAACTGACGTCGATCCGCGCCATTGGTGATTAACCTCGGACGGAGTGAGCGACCGGAGAACGGCAGGCGCGCAACGAAAGGTTCTCGGACCTGGTCACACGACACCCCGCGTCCATCTCTCTGCACAAGCCCTGCGCACTGCCGGAATGGCCCACTCCGGCACGTGCTATTCGACGATGACGACGGGCTCGTAGATCGTCTCGGACCGCCCTGCCGGTGCCGCCGCCACAATCCGGAAGCTCAGACTGCGGTACGGAGGCGGCGCGGCGCCGAGCGCCGAGCACGCGGCGACAGTAAACTCCACGTTGTCGAAGCTCGAGCGGAGCGTCTGATCTTTACGGAAGCGCAGGTACAGGGTCGCGTGGGACGACATCCTGTTGTGGCCCGCCCATTCCTGACCGTCCCAGGTCAATTCGATCGAGCCTTCGCCCGGCACGCTGGCAAACAAGGTGGCCTGGAGATAACGACCGCCATGCAGCACCGTCGCGGCCGCGAACCCCCGCGTCGTGCCCCGAAGGAAGCCAAGGCCGTGGATGAAACTGCTCTCGCTGTCGCCAGAACTGTCGGACGCCGACGAAT
This sequence comes from Gemmataceae bacterium, assembly GCA_036266155.1. Classification (GTDB taxonomy): domain Bacteria; phylum Planctomycetota; class Planctomycetia; order Gemmatales; family Gemmataceae; genus SIAJ01. The sequence goes on from DATANR010000241.1 coordinate 8,793, forward strand.
CGCCGTCGCCGCCCAACCTGACGCCGCCGATGGGCGTGCCGTCGCCAGAGGATTCACCGCCATCCGACGAACTGCTGTCGGACGAGGAACTGCTGCTCGATGAGGAACTGCTGCTCGACGAGGAACTGCCGCTCGATGAGGAACTACTCGACGAGGAACTGCTGCTCCCGGAGGAACTGCTGCTGGACGAACTGTCCAAAGCCGTGACGCGACGCGAAGATCGGCGTAGTCCGTGATCTTGTCGACCTGGTCCGCAGTCAACGTCAGGACATAATCCTGGAACGGACCGCTCGAACTGAAGTTCAGCGTTTCGCCAGCGATGACCAACGTGCCTTGCAAGAGCTCAATCAGGATGCTGCTGGTCCCCGCATCGAACTGACGCAACCGCACGGTCAACTTGTGGTCCCCGGTCATGGGGACGCCAATCTCAGGAAGGCGCACCTCGAATTTGTCGCCGCCCGGCTCGCCGTCGCTGCTGACGAACGTCGAATCACCCGGATGGGGGTCGCTGACTTGCGCATACACCGGCGTCGGCGTCCAATGTCTCGTCGAGACGTCCGACACCGGTTGGGCCTTCTGGGTCACACGTCTCTCCCTTGCCAGATCCGACGCCAAGGGCCGACTGTCCGCGCTGCTCCTCGCTGGTCCAGACCGCCAAATTCAAGAACTGCTGCACACGCCCGAATTGCCGAGAAAAAGGCACGAATGCCAAAAAGCGCTGAGAAAGTTGGAGTGAAAGATACCCGGACCAAACGCCCACCCGCAAGCAAAATCCAAAAAAATACCCACCACCAACGCCAGCACGCTGTGCTGCCCGACCGCGATGTTACGCGTCGCATGCCTTCGTTCTGTTCCAGCCCGAATTTGGGACCAAGTTCTGGTGTTCCCGTTCGTACATGTCGACCCGGAGAGATGGTCAAACGCGTTGTACTCCGACAACTCGAAACTCCGTGGAAGAAAGGGGATGCCGAACTGAAGACCCGTGGGCGGGACACATGCCGAGAACACCGCGTCTCGCTTCCATGTTCATGTAACGACCCCGGATAGCGGCCTGATGGTGACGCTCATGCGTCATTGCCAAACTTGAGTTTGACGAGCCGGGTAACCGAGGGCCGAGTGCTGGCGTTCGATGCGGTAGTAATCGCTGTACTCGTCGATCACGCGGCGGGCGGCCCAATAGTTGTCATATTCGGTCATTTCCAATTCCGTCTTGAACGTGCCGAAGCACGATTCCATGAACGCGTTGTCGTAGATATTGCCGGCCCGACTCATGCTCTGCACGATCGCTGCTCGGCGCAGCACGGCTCGGTAACGCGCGCTGGCATACTGGCCACCGCGATCGGTGTGATGCACGAGCTGCGCTGGCGGTTGCCGTTCGCGGATCGCCATCCGCAGCGCCGCCAACGTCAAGTCGTCGGTCATGGTTTCGGCCAACTCCCAACCGACGATGTCACGTGAGTAGCGATCCATCAGCGTTGCCAAGTAACAGAAGACGTCGCCCTGCAATGGCACGTAGGTGATATCGCCCACCCACAATTGGTTGCGCCGGCATGGGTCCGGCGCGTCCAGGATCAGGTTGGGACTGTATCCCAAGGTGTGACGACTATCGGTGGTCTTGGGCACGAACGACTTCGGCTGGAGCGCGCGTAAACCCTGGTTTTTCAGGATTCTGGCCACGCAACGCGGACTGCATACCTCACCCATGTCGGCCAACACGGCGGCGATTCGGCGCGCTCCGTAACGACGACGATGTTGCCAGAACACTGCGCGGACCAGCGGTGTGAGGGTCGCCTCACGCTGCTCACGCGGCGACGGCTCACGTTGATGCCAGGCGTAGTACGCGGAGCGACATACGTCCAACACCGAGCACACCGTCGCCGCCGCACACCGATTCTCCTGGACGATGGCGGCGACCGCGGCGTAGATGTCGGTCACTCGTTGCGGCCGAAATCCGTGTGCGGTGTTCCAAAAAAGGGAAGTGGGCCCAGAGTCGCGCACAACGCGATTCCAGACTCAAATTCGATTGCTGCGAAACTGAAAAGCAGAACAACCCTACGGCTTCGCCGTCAGAAACGCTGCCGCGTCCTTCTTCAGCTTGATCAGCGACGGCTTGTGGACGTACATCATGTGGCCGGCTTCGTAGTAGGTCATCGTCACGCGATCAAGCAGTTTGCGGTCGGAGTCGAGGTGTTTGATCGTGTACTGCGTGGCGGTGTACGGAGTCGCGAGGTCAAAGTAGCCGTTGGCCACGAAGACGCGGAGGTCGGCGTTCTCGGTCATCGCCGAGCGCAGGGCCGGGGCGACGTTCAGATAGCGGTTGGTGGCCGAACCGTAATTCCACGGGTGAACACGGCCGGTCAGGATTTCGTAGGGCAGGTCGCTTTCAAACTTCAGTTCGCCGCGCACGTAGGCGTTGAAGCCTTCGGTGAATGTGCCCTGCACCGCGGCGTAGCTGGCGTCGTACTCGGGCCGCTCGTTGGCGTCGATCGAATCCTTCCCCAGATAGCGGCTGTCGAAGCGGCCGACCGTACGGCCGCGGTCGCGCAGCAGTTCACGCATGAAGCGCTGGCCCTCGATACGCAGGTCGTTGCGCAGGACGAATTCCTCGGAGAGGCCGGTGAGCCGGGCCAGCTTCGCGGCGACTGCTTTGCGATCGGCAGCCGTCATCGCCGATCCGCGGTGCAGCGCCTGCAAGTAGTCGCCGGCCGCAAACGCTTCGGCCTCCGCCAGGGTCTTCGCGAAGTCGCCTTGCAGGGCGGGCTCGAGTTTCTGGTGATACCAGGCCGTGGCCGTGTAGCTCGGCAGGAAGAGCGGATAGGGCAGGTCGTTGCCGTCGTCGAAGCGAATCGTCGCGAAGTTCAACACGGCCGAGATCAACATGATGCCGTTGAGCCGCATGCCAAGCCGGGATTGAAGATGGCTCGCGAGGCCCGCCGCGCGTGTCGTTCCGTAACTCTCGCCAGCCAGAAATTTGGGCGACGCCCATCGATTATTGCGCGTGATATAGAGGCGAATGAAGTCGCCGATGGATTGCAGATCTTCCTGAACGCCATGAAATTGCTTGGCGTTCCTTTCGTCGGCCGCCCGGCTGAACCCGGTGCTGACGGGATCGATGAAGACGAGATCGGTCAAGTCGAGCAGCGACGCATCGTTGTCCACAAGTCGAGCCGGCGGCGCGAGCGGCTGGCCGTCGTCCGTGAACGCCACGCGCCGGGGGCCGAGCGTCCCCAGGTGCAGCCAGACCGACGACGAGCCGGGGCCGCCGTTGAAGCAAAAGGTAATTGGCCGCTTGGAAGCCTCCTCGCCCGTCTTGGTATAAGCGATGGAGAAAATGCTTGCCTGCGGCTTACCATCCTCATCCTTCAAAATCATCGTCGCGGCTGACGACGAGGACTTCGAGGCGTGGGCAACGCAGCAATTCGCAACCGACCGTCGAAAGCGACCTAAAGGCGTGGTGGAGGTAGAGCTATGACGGAACTGTTAACGCCCGAAGGCTATGAGCAGAC
>DATANR010000242.1:0-41538 GCA_036266155.1 Gemmataceae bacterium
TGTGACGGCGTCGACCTCACTGCGCTTCGGTCTCCGCGACACCGACACCGCACATCCAGATGCGCCGACGCCACAAGCGCAAACTTAAACCTCGCGCTTCGAGCTTTCTTACTTCTCGCGGTTGTGGCGTCGCCCCGAATCCACGGTCAGCCGAAAGACAAGCCGGCTGAGCCGCCGCCGAAGCCTCTTTACGCCCTGCAACTCGCGGCCGACGCGGGCAAGACGACCAAGTTGACGCTTCGCGGTCTGCGACTTGACATGGCGACCGCCGTCCAAGTGGGCGATCCCAAATCGACGGCCAAAGTCATTGGGAAGGGACGCAAAACGCCGATCTCGAACCAGATGAACGCCGATCTGGTCGGCGACACGGAAATCGATGTCGAGGTGACGTTGCCAGCCGAGGTGCCCGGCGGCATGGTGCCGTTGACGCTGGTCGGGCCGGGCGGCGAAAGCAAGCCCATCGTGATTCTGGTCAACGACGACACGTCGCGGGTTAAGGAAAAAGAACCGAACGACGGTTTCAAGGAAGCGATGCCGTTGACCGCACCCGTTATCGTCGAAGCATCATTCAAACAGCAGCAGGACGTTGATGTCTACCGCATCGACGGGAAGGCGGGCGAAAAGTACCGCATCGAGATTCAAGCACGTCGTTGCGGCTCGCCGGCCGATCCGATGCTGTCTCTGTACGATTCCGCAGGTCGACTCGTTGCCGTTGGTGAAGCGACCGGCGAGGGCAAGGACCCTGCCATGGTGGTCACCTTGCCGAAGGATGGGCCGTACTTCGTTTCGGCGCTCGAAGGCTTCGATCAGGGCGGGCCGATGTACGTTTACAGGCTCACCGTGCGGCGCGAAAACTCGTTGCCGCCAAACCGAGCCCGTTGAATGGTTGCGATTTCCGGCAACGAGTTCGTCTCACCAGCCAAAAAGGTCTTTCGGTTCGTAACTCGTTGAATATTAGCAACTTGTGCCAACTAGTCTTCTCGTCACGACCAATTCGTTGCCACGTTGCCGAAGTTGCCCGCGAAGGCTCAACCCCCACCCTAAAGCAGCAACGAGTTATATGTGTCAGGCATGTGTCGTGTGTAAGAGGTGTCTCCGCGGCGGTGTACCCCTATAATCGTTAAGTCGTTCCATCCTGCCAGGCTTCATTCCGCACTCATGCTCCACATTCCCGCGCTTCGTCTCGGCAAGCCCTACCTCAGCCTCGAAAAGGCGACCCTCGTCCACCATGCGACGGGTGAGCCGGTTGCCGAGGTCAGCCAGCTTTCAACCGTGGCCATCAGCCGTGACCTCTCGCGGATGAAGCAGGCCCGCCAGGAATTGGCGCGCATTCCAGTCCGCGACCTGATCGGCATGTACAAACAGGCCGCGGACATCTTCGCCAAGGGCGCGATCCTGGTCGGCGATACCGAGCAGTCTTTCGACGACTACATCCGCTGTTTGTCGAGCACGACCGGCTCGCCGATGGTGTTCTGCCGGCGGAACGCGGGGAAGGTCGAGTACGTTCTGCGCAATGTCGAAGAGGTGCTAGCTGGCCTGACGCGCGGGCTCGATTTGACCGTGCTGGACAAGGGTTTCGGCGTTCAGAATGGCCGGATGCAGGCGTTTTACCCGGCGACCGATTCATTCGGTGCGATCCTGCCGAGCAACTCACCCGGCGTCCATTCGCTGTGGGTGCCGGCGATCGCACTCAAGACGCCGCTCGTGTTGAAGCCCGGCCGCGAGGAGCCGTGGACTCCCTACCGAGTCCTCCAGTCATTCCTCAAGGCGGGCATCCCGGCGAGTGCTTTGAACTTCCTGCCGACCGACCATGGTGGGGCAGGGGACATCCTGAAGTTGTGCGGCCGATCGATGTTGTTCGGCGATGCGCGGACAACCGATTCCTACAAGAATGACCACCGTGTCGAGCTGCACGGGCCTGGCTGGAGCAAGATCATCGTCGGCGAGGACATGGCCGACCGCTGGGCCGACTATGTGGACGAGATGGTCGAGTGCATCGCGACCAACGGCGGGCGATCATGCATAAATGTGTCGTCGATCTGGACGCCGAAGAATGGCCGGGCGATCGCCGAGGCAGTGGCCAAGCGGCTTGCACAGGTGAAGGCCAGGCCGTGGGATGACCCAGCGGCGGAGTTGGCGGCGTTCGCAAACCCAGACGTCGGCGTGGCCCTCGCGAACATGGTGGACGAGGGACTGAAGACACCGGGCGCTACCGACTTGACGGAACAGTTCCGTGGTTCGCCGCGGCTCGTCCGCGATGGACGCTGTGCGTGGGTGCTGCCGACGATCATCGATTGCGGGAAGAACACGGAGCACCCACTGGTGAGCAAAGAACTGCTGTTCCCCTACGCCGCAGCCGTCGAATGCCCGCGGGCGGACGTGCTCAAGAGGATTGGGCCGACGCTCGCGGCGATGGTGTTGACTGAAGAGCCCTCCTTCATCCGGGCCGTTCTCGACTGCCCACTTATTGAGCGCCTGAACATCGGCCCGATTCCGACGACGCGGCTCACGTGGGACCAACCGCATGAAGGCAACTTGTTCACCCACTTATACCGCCAGCGTGCGTTCCAGCAGGCCCCCAGCCGTGCTTCCAGCGTTTGACTTTTCACCGTTGAACCGCGTGGTATTTGGGCCGGGAACACTGGCCCAACTCGGCGACGTTGCGCGCGAACTGGGCGGCAAGCGCGTGCTCATGGTCACCGATCCCGGTCTTGAAGAGGCAGGGCATCCACAGCGGGCAGTTCAGTATCTTCAAGACGCCGGCCTCGACGTGTTCGTCTTCGATCAGGTTCTTGAAAACCCGACAACCATCCACGTCGAGGCAGGTGCGGAGTTTGCCCGCATACGCAACATCGATCTGATCGTCGCTGTGGGCGGTGGCAGTGCCATGGACTGCGCGAAAGGGCTTAACTTTCTGCTGACCAACGGCGGGCGGATGGCGGATTACAAGGGCTTTGGCAAAGCGACGCGGCCAATGCTGCCAAGCATTGGTGTCCCCACCACGGCAGGCACCGGCAGCGAGGCACAGAGTTATGCCCTGATCACCGACGAGCGAACACATCTGAAGATGGCGTGTGGGGACAAGAAGGCCGCGTTTCGCGTGGCGATCCTCGATCCGGAGTTGACTCTCTCTCAGCCCCGCAGCGTAACCGCAGCGACAGGCGTCGATGCTTTAGCACACGCGGTTGAGTCGTACGTCTGCACCAAGCGGAACCCGGTTTCACAAGCGTTTTCATTGGCCGCGTGGAAGCATCTCGAACCGAATTTCGAAACTGTCCTGCACGATCCGACCAATCTTGATGCTCGCGCGGGCATGCAAGTCGGCAGCCATCTAGCGGGTTCGGCGATTGAGCACGCCATGCTTGGTATTTGCCATTCGTGCGCCAACCCCTTGAGCGCTCATTACGGCATGACGCATGGGACCGCGATCGGTGTGCTGCTGCCGCATGTCATTCGCTTCAACGCGCTCGCGGCTGAGCACATGTTCGGAGAACTCGTTTCCACCACACGTCCACTGAACGGTGCGCCTGCATCGGAGATATTGGCAGATCGGGTAACAGAGCTTGTGGCCGCGGCCGACCAGCCGACGCGCCTGCGCGAATGTGGGGTCAGCGAGACGATTCTTCACTTGCTCGCCATTGAGGCCAACGAACAATGGACGGCCCGATTCAACCCGCGGCCAGTGAGCGAGGATGACTTGCACCAGGTCTATCGGGCGGCTTGGTAATCGGACGTCCCCGGCTGCTCCGGCATCTTTGCCGCGAGCGTTAATGTCAGGCCAGCCAGAACCAACGTCACGAAACTGAGCATCAAGCTGGCGAGGTGCCATTCGCTGAACGCGGTGCGTGCGGCCTCCGCGGTCGCCGGATCGACGTCAAAGCGTTCGACGCGCAGTGCCGACACTTTGTTGGATAACGGCCATCCGACCGCGATCGTGGTGGCCGCCAACGCCGCCAGGATGACGCGGCAACGGTGAACTCGGCCCCGCCGTTGCCACCAGGCCAGCGCGGTGACGAGCGCTAGAGCGGCGCACACCGCCTGAAGCTTGAAGAACTTCGGAAACACCGGCCCCACCGCGGATCCGGCGAGTGCGGTGGCGAGTTGCTTCTTCTGATCCTCTGAAGCGCCGGGGGCCAGTGGCAAATTCGCCGTCCGGTCGCTGGGCGCCGATTCGACGACGGCCGGGAACGCTTCGAAGAACTGCGTCGGGGCCACGATCAGGTTGAACATCACGGCGGAACCGAACCAGACGCCCAGGCTGATGACATGAATTGCGCGTGTCAAGGTGTGCAACATGGGTTTGTCGTCCATTCGATTTTCGGTGCCGACCCACAGGCGATGAATATTGGCGCGGTGTTTCAGAATCATAACCGCCGATCCAATGATGCAGAAGCCGGTCACCATGACGTGTTGCCGTCCCAGTGGATCGTCAACCGACAGAAGCCGGCAAGCACAAAGCATGATGGCGGCAGCAATGGAGCCAACCGAGACAACGCGCGATGCGCCGAGCATCGCCGCGAAGGTCAGCACCGCGATCGCCGCCGGGCCCGGAACAAGCACGAATACGGTGCCCGCCCCCGTGGCCGCGCCCTTGCCGCCGCGAAAGCCGAGGTAGACTGGGAACAAGTGCCCGAGGAATGTGCCCAGTGCAACGCCAACCCGAAGGGCATCGGGCAATCCAAGAGCGTTTTGTGTCTCGGTTGGCAGCGTCGAAACAACCGCGACCGGCATGGCCCCTTTCGCAAAATCGAGAGCAAATACGAGGATGGCGAACTTTTTGCCCAATACACGCCCGACATTGGTCGCGCCGATGTTGCCGCTGCCGACCGCAAAAATGTTGATGCCGCGCGCACGTGCGATGAGCCAGCCGAATGGGACGGACCCAATCAGATAGGCGGCGACCAATGCGCAGGCGGCGATCAACATGGGGTGGTTTTAGGCCGCGTTTGAGGACTTTCGCTTCTGTGCGACCACTTCATGGAACAGCGCTAGGAGTTGGCGGTAGTGATCGTCAAAGGTCCAGAGTTTACCGGCCGCCGCCGCCGCGATCTTGCGCTCTGGCAGGCGCGGCGGATCGAGCATTTTGTCAATCGCCTGACCCAGTTCACGCGCGTTGTGCGGGTCGTCAATGATCAACCCATCGTTCGGCGGTGTCAGTTTTGCGCCCGCGCCATTGAAACTTGAAGTCAATACCGGAAGGCCACAAGCCAATGCCTCTAGGGCAACGAGCGAACAGGGATCATAGAAGGTCGGATGAACCAGGAAGTCGGCCGCGAAATAGGCGTCGCGTGGGTCTGCTCGAAAGCCCAGGAATTTGACTCGATCGAGTACGCCGAGCCGACGGGCCAATCGCTCATATTTCTGGTATTTGTCGCTGCCAACCACAACGATTCGGTAACGTCGATCCTTGTTGACATGAACCAAAGCGCGGAGCAACTGCGCCATGCCTTTGAGTCGATAATTCATCGCGACCATGAGCCCCACGGTCTCATCGGGAGCTACTCCCCACTCGGCCCGCTCACGATCGCGGCGGGCCGGTCGATCGCTCGCCGCGAATCGGTCCGGGTCAATCGCACAATAGAGAACGCGAACGTCGGACTCCGCGAGCCCGAGGTAATCGTGGAAATGGCGCCGCGTCATCGCGCTAATCGCGAGAACCAACGGCTTCGGTGCCGTCAGATACTGACGGCGTTCCAATTTGGAAAACGAAAGGGTCGTTGGATCGAATGCGCGCACGATTCGCGCCACCATTCGCTCAAGGCCGGGTCTGTGTTTCAACAGATTATGATGCCGCGACGCGCTGTGCACACCGCCCTGCGGATACAGAATGTCCTGGCCCCACGTCTTGTCGAATCCCAAGGACACATCCACAGAATGTTTTTTGAGAGCTTCAAGGCATGTCCGACCAAATCGCCACGGTCGAAGGAATCGCGGCCCTGTCGGATTCGGCAGCTTGTGATAGATCGTCGAGGCGGGCATCGCGCTGGCGTCCCAACGACATGCGAAGAGATGGACGCCGTGCCCGTCGCGTGCGAGCCGTCGGGCCAGATCGCTGATGTAGTGCTCGCAGCCACCCCGAGCCGGCAACACGCTTTCATAGCACAGACCGACTTCCATCATCACCCCTTCGGCGCGTTATGCCGACGATAGAGTCGCCATTTCATGCGTGCGAGCAAAGCCACGAGCCAGGGCAGCCGCGTGTGCCTGCGATATCCGGCCCAAAAGCCTCGACGATCCTCATCGGTGACGCCCGGCACATCGGATGAATAGAGGAGTTGTGCCAGGTCCTTCGCTTTCCGCCAAAGCCCTGTCAGTCGGTGATGCGCCATTCGGTGCAGATCAATGACTCGCACACGGCCGACCCATTGCGGGGGGACACATCGTGTGTCTGTTTGATCAATGTAGAAATGGCAAAAGTACCAGTCCTTGTGAAATGCCCGGCGATCGTGAAAACCGACCGACAAGCGCACTAACTCGTCGGAGAGTGTTTGCTTCCAGCGTCGAAACGTCTCTCCGTCCAACGACCGCTCCGCGAGCGGCACGGCTTCGTGAAGCGGCAACATGTCCGTCAATTCGGCGATCGCGATGAAGCTCTGCAATCGACCGTGAGGCCCGACCAGTTCGCCAGCCGCCAGCGCACGCGGCACTGGCAGGCCGTGTACCTCAGCCCATTTCAAATGTTCCCATTCCTGGAGCCCGGGTGACCGAGCTTTTCCGGGAAAGAGGACCGCCATTAGGCCGTGTTTGCGCGGCAATTCGAAATGGCGCTTCAGGTAAACGACAAGCTGGCGACCATCCGCAGCGGTCAATGTCCAGCGTGCGATCGAGCGTCCCTGCTTGCGGAATAAACGGTCGGTGACTTCAACGGTCATGATGCGATCGAGCCAGTCGGGGCCGGCAAACTCAGCCCAATCGTCGGTTTGCCGAATACGCTGGAACCCTTGCGTCCAGCGATGAGCAAGCGAACCAGTACGGTCCGCCGACGCACTCATCGGGCACCTGCGCAATAAGTGTCGAGGCGAGCAAGGTCCCGGCGAACTTGGTCGCCCGTGACGCAGCGAGTCAAACACAGCCCCGAGAAATCACTGACGACCACTTCATTTCCAGAGATGCCGAGTGGCCCGTCGGCCGTCATTGGTCCGGCAAGGTGGCAACCAACTTCGTGCAGCCGACCGAGGAATAGCCGTGCGGCCTCGCGATCGACCTGGGCGAGCGGCCGCGTCGTTGACGTCGTTTCAAAAAGGACAAATGAGCGGGCCCGTTTGAGTGTCCGGACGATCTGCCCGTACGCCAGGAGTCGTGGAGCAGGTATGCCAAAGCGCTCGAGATGGAACAATAGGCGGGCCGCCTTAACCTCCGGCGCCCGCCAATTCTTGCCGCGAATGGCCGCCCAAGTCCGGCCCAAGAGTCGGCGATGTTCGCCGATGCGGATCATGCCAATGCGGCCGCCGGACAAGGGAATTGGAAGACCTTGGTTTCGCGGATCATAGAGCCACTTGATCGTGGCTGGAGCCGACAGATTATCGGCCACGGAGCGGATCGCACAGACCGTTTCGCCTTCGATCCGGATCAGTTCTTGGGCGACGGACCGGATCCGCTGTGACTTCATGCCGGGGCGGTTGGCCAGCGCTTCGCCGCGTGACGAAACCTGCCGCGCAAATAGGTCCAAGGGCGGCATTGAACCGTCATCGATTTTGGCGGCGGCAAGGTACGCACCCAAAAGGTGAAACCATGCGGTATCGTCAAGAACCCCTTTTTCGATCGACGCCCGCAACGAGGCAAGTGACCGAATGCGATCTTGAAGGCGAATCCGCGTCCGATGACGAGCGCGTTGCCAATCGAGAATGGTGAGCTGGCCGCTATCCACATTGACCAGGATGTGCTTGGCAAACAAATCCGGTTGGTGGACTCCCGCCGCATGTATCCGCGCAGCCACGTTGCCAATTCGCTCGGCAAGCGTCGTGCTCATCTCCGGCAGCGAGCGCAGTTCGACGGCGTTCTCGGCCGCCTCGACGAGCAAGAACCCCTGCCCATGGCTTTCGCCGAATGCTAACCACCTTGGTCCAGGCAGATCGAATTTATCGAGTCGACGCAGCACAGCGCCTTCGCGGGCAGACATGGACGACCAGCCAAAACCCATGAGCCAGGATCGGTAGCGGTCACGCCAGCGAATGCGATGTTCCCGCTTCACGTAAGCGGTCCGTCCGCCAATTGCGATGCGTGAGACGTTGCGTCCGACGTGGCCGCTGACGACGACGCCGGGCATTTGCAGAAAATCATCGGCACGCTCGAGGCCGTGCGTCGCCAACCATTCGCGCGCATCGGGCCGGAGCACCACATTGCCGGTGCGTTTTGCCCCACGACCCAGACGCAGGGCTTCAACCGGCATGGCGAAGTCTCCGTCGCGGGAATCGAGTCAACAAATCCTCGGTGGCAGCAAGAACCTCGGTCACGGAAAGCTCACGCATGCAGCGATGGTCGAGCGGACACACACGCAATTGACATGGGCCGCACGGCACGTTCTTCTGCAGGTTGATGCCCTTGGCGTAGTAAGTTTCGGTCCACTCGATGAACGTGGGACCAAAGAGCGAGACGACTGGCACGTCGAAGGCTGCCGCGAAGTGCCGGGGGCCGCTATCGGTAGTGACGAACGCATCGAGCCGGCGAATGCATGCTTTCGTGAGGCCAATGGAAACGGGCTGATCGGCCAACGACATCGCTTGGGGACGATTCGCCATTCGAACAATTTCACGAGCCGTGACACGTTCATTCGGCCCGCAAACGACGAGAACAGCGCCGCCGCGACGATCAACAAGTTCCCGCGCCAGGGCCGCGAAATACTCGGTCGGCCACAGTTTTGCCGCACCAAAGGCGCCGCTGGAATTGAGGCCGACCATTTCGGGATGGCGGCCAAGTTGGAGTTCCGACCAAACGCGATCCGCAGCGGCCTCGTCGGCCGGTGAGGTCGCCAGCTCCATTCGATGGCCGGGGTCCGGCACTCCCAGTGGCGTGACCAATCGGTTATAGTCGTCTATCGTCGGACTCGGAATTCGTCGGCCGTGGGCATCGCGCACGGGTTGTAATTGCTCCGTCAGCAGCAGGCCGCGGCCATACCGGTCGAAGCCAATTCGTTTGCGACACCGGCCCAATGCAGCAACGGCGGCGGACCGGAACGAATTCGGGAAGAGGATGGCTGCATCGACACGTTCGCGACGCAAGCGTCGAATAACGCCGACCTCGCGATTTTCCTTCGACCCCTTCTTGTCGAAGCGGATCACGTCGTCGAACCACGGCGCCCCATCGATCGTGTCGGCCACATACGAGCGGCACACCGCCAGCAGCCGGGCATCGGGAAAATGATTGCGCACCTCCCGAATCGCCGGCGTGGCCATGACCACGTCGCCGATCCAGTTCGGCAGAAAGAGTGCGATGGTGCGCATGCCGGCGGTCACGCGACCCTCATCTGTTGAATCAACTTGGTCGTCGAATAGCCCTCGCGCAGGCCGGCGAGATGGACGCGGCCACCATATGATTCGACGAGGTCGGCACCCACCACTTGATCTCTACGGTAATCGGCGCCCTTGACCAATACATCAGGGCGGACCGCCTTGATCAATTCGATTGGCGTTGATTCGTCGAACAAAACCAAATAGTCCACGTCCCTGAGTGCCGCCAGGACCGCGGCCCGCGCGTCTTCTGAATTCACAGGACGGCCCGTCCCCTTCAAACTGCGAACGCTGGCGTCCGTGTTCAATCCGACAACCAGACAATCCGCTTGTGCGCGTGCCTCGGTCAAGTACTGTACGTGCCCCAAGTGCAAAATGTCGAAGCAGCCGTTGGTGAATGCAATCTTCTGGCCAAGTCGGCGACGGGCTTCCAGTTCAGCGACCAATCGCGGCAACGCACGTATTTTGGTCGTAATCGCCAACGAGTCGGCCGGCGCCGGCGAATGGAAGAGGTCGTTGAGAATCTCTTCGCGCGTCACCGTGGCGACGCCGATCTTCTCGACTTCGAGACCGCCGGCCACGTTGGCGAGTCGTATGGCGGACGGATAATCCGCGCCGGCCGCCAGGGCCAATCCGAGCACGCTCATCACCATGTCGCCGGCGCCGGTGATGTCGTAAACCTGCCGCGCGCGCGTCGGATAGATCGTTTCCGTCCTGTCCCGATGAGCGAGAGCCATGCCATCCTTGTCAAGCGTGACAATGCCGGCTTCCAGATCAAGATCGTCGCGAAGCTGTCGCGCTGTGGCGATCGCCTGCTCATTCGTGTCGACGGTCCGGCCCGTGGCGATTCCGGCTTCGAGCCGATTGGGAGTTATCGACGAGCAGCCGCGATATTTCTCGTAGCCGCGTCCACGAATGGGATCGGCGATCACGCGGATGCCGCGTTGCCGGGCGGCGTCCACAGTTGTGGCGAGGACGGCCGGCGTGCAGACGCCCTTGTCGTAATCGCTCACAAGCACCACGTCGGCCCGCTGGATTTCGCTCGCAATCGCTTCGCAAAGCCGGCTCTCGACTTCACCGCTGACCGGCTCGCGTGTTTCAAAATCGACGCGAAGCATCTGCTGTGGATGCTTGTGCTGGGCACGACCGATGTAGCGCTCCTTCACCGTCGTCGGCCGGCCGCCATCGGGCGTCACACCGCTGTTGTCGACGCGTAAATTGTCGAGGATTTCCCGCACGCGTTTGCCATCGCTGTCTGTGCCGACCACGCCGACCAGACTCACTTCGGCCTGCAGAGCACTGAGCATCGTGGCCACGCTGCTCGCGCCGCCGAGGCGTTCTTCGCGCTTGTCCGCACGCAGTAAGATCACCGGTGCTTCCTGACTGATCCGCTCCGCATCGCCCCAGACGTAGCGGTCCAGCATCACGTCGCCAACGACGAGGACGCGGGGCCGGCCAAGGTTCTGCACGAGTTCGATCAGGTCGCTGGTCATCGGTTCTCCGCTACGCCAGGTGGGCAGCCACGGCCGCGTGGAGCAAGGGAATCTGAATCTCGTGATGGCCAATGATCTCGATCCCCTGCGCACTTGGCCGGCTGAGCACGTTCATCCGCGTTCGGTATTTGGCTTCCTTGTCCAGGTTCGCGGTCACTAGGCCAGAGAGATCGGCGCCAAAGTTTCGGGCCACGGCGATCGCCTTCAAGAACACCTCGGGCATCACCACGGCGCTGCCGATGTTCAGCCACAATCCTTCGGACATCCCGTGAACCACCCGGCACAGGATGCGGAAGTCGGTCAGCGACGCTTCGCCCATGTCGGCACCCGAAACTTGCGGATGCATATGCACGATGTCGGTGCCGAGAGCTACGTGAATCGTACACGGAATCCCGGCTCGTCGTGCGGCACACACGAGGCTCGCGTCGGCATGTGGACAGCCGATGTCGTCAATGTACTGGCCCAGGGCGGCGCCGAGACCGATGCCGCGTTCGCGGCCTGTGCGTGCGGCGACGGCGAAGGCCTCGGCCGTCTCACGGGCCATGCCGAACTGGCCGCCGGGGAGCTGGGCGGCAACGTCCTCGCTCGTTTTGCCCGCGAGAGCTAGCTCAAAATCGTGGATCGCCGCCGAGCCGTTCATGGCCACGCACCCGATCACGGCGCGCTTGATCCAGTCGATCAGATACGGTGCGCAGCCGACTTTGATCACATGCCCGCCGATGGCTACGGCGACTGTGTGCTTGTCGCGCCGGCAACGCAAGATGTGATCGCGGAGTTTGCGCAGCTCGACTGCGGCGAATTGGCGAGGCAGGGTGTCGATCCAGTCGCCGATGGCCGTCGACGGCGGCACGACTCGGCCGAGATCGCCGATGACGACCTTGCTGGGCCGACTGGCGAGCGGATACGTCTTCAGGCCGGTCAGGTCGAACGGTTCCATCAGGGCTCGGTTACCGTGGGGCGAGCAGCATTCAAAATCGCTCGGTTGAACACGTCCTTGCCATCCTCAAATTGTAAGCCGACGCGCACGGCCCAGAGCGGCCGGCTACTCAATTCCGTCAGGCGCAGCTTCACCCAGTCCTTCTGCGTGGTCGCGATCCACGCATCGGCCGGCAACTCGTTGGCCCAGCGGCGAAGGTCATCGACGTCGTCACGCGTGTACGGATGATGATCCGCGAACGCTCGGAACGCCCGCACCTGCGCGCCCAAACTTGTCAACGTCTGGCGAAACGCCTCCGGGTTGCCGATTCCACAGAACGCTCCGAGCGTCATGCCCCGCAGCGACTCGATGGGCCGGGACGATTCGCCATTCAGCAACTTCAGCGGCGCGTGCACTGTGCGGCTTAACTCCATGCCCGGCACAATCTTCCGAACGTCGGCGACGATCCGCTCGATATCTCCCGCAGCCACCGCGTCGCATCGGGTCAGCATCACGTGCCCGGCCTTTCGCAGGTTCTTCCGCGGTTCCCGCATGCCGCCGCGGGGGAGTAGGTAGCCGCTTGCCCATGGATCGGTGGCGTCGATCAGGACCACATCGAGATCGCGGGCCAGGCGGCGATGCTGGAAGCCGTCGTCGAGCACCAGCACCTCGCTCTCGGACTCCTCGATCGCGGTCGCGGCCAGGGCCACGCGATCGCGGCCCTGGTAGTGCGGCACGTCCGGCAGGTTCTCCTCAAGCACCATCGCCTCATCGTTCCGGCCCGCATCGACTCCGTAGCCACGGCTCAAGATCGCTACTTGAAAATCGTGTTCGCGAAGCAAGCGAGCGACATATTCCACGCATGGTGTCTTACCTGTGCCGCCCACCGTCAGGTTCCCGATGCTGATGACCGGCACGCCGACGCGATGTACGTCGCGACCGCGGTCGAAACCTCGATTCCGCCACCAAACGCCAACCGCGTAAGGCCCGCGGGCAATCCACAGCAGCCGGCGCAGAACAAAGGCCGCTGGGTCGCGGGCCGTACCGCGAACCACGGCCCGCCAGCGTTCGGGGGACAAGTTCACGCGGCCTCCGGGCGGGCGGCGGAGTTTAGCCGGGAACTTGTAACGGGGTCAATCGGAACTGCCGTTTCGTTCAAAAACACACACACCCCAGAAACGCAATTTGAGGCCGGGCGCGAAACAATTGGTTTGACGCAAGATATTATCAATGAGAACTTTATGGAAGAAAAGCTCACAAGGACTCGTGAACCGCGCCGTAAGCCGTCGCTAGCCACCGGAAACGCAATGACTTCCATCGGCTGTTCAGGCCAAACGCTGGTCATGCAGTTGCATTATTCGTTTCATTGAACGCCAAGCGACATATCTTGTGACCCACTGTCCCGTTATAACAAGACAACTCTCCTGGAGTTCCTCGCCGTGCCTCTCGCCCTGGTCAACGATGCAACGGGATTCGACTGGCTCGACCTTATCATTCTAATGGGGCTGCTCGTCGTCGTCATGTCATTGGTGCTTAGTTTTCCGACACTCATGCTGCGGCCGTTCTTCTGGATCATCACACGAACGATCTACCGTATCCGCGTCTACGGTCCGGAAAACGTGCCGGCGAGCGGGCCGGTCTTATTGCTTTGCAATCACGTCACCTTCATCGATTGGCTGCTCATCTGGTACGGCAGCCCCCGGCGCATGCGTTTCGTCGCGTGGACCGGGTGGACGCGGAAGCCGCTCTTTCGCTGGTTCCTGCGTAACACGGACTCGATCATGATCGACGGGGCCGGCGGTCCGAAGCAACTTGTGCGCTCATTGCAACTGGTGACGGCCGCCCTGGACGCGGGCCAAGCGATCTGCTTATTTCCCGAAGGAACCATGTCGCGGGCCGGCGGCGTCATGCTGCCGTTCCGCCGCGGGTTCGAGCGCGTACTCGCATCCACAAAACAGCCGGTGCCCGTAATCCCAGTTTGCCTGACACAGCTCTGGGGCAGCATCTTCAGTTATTCGGGGGGTCGAGTGCTGTGGAAGTGGCCGCAGCGCATCCCATATCGCGTGTCGGTCGCATTCGGCAAGCCGTTGCCGTCGACCGTAACCGCCCCCGAGGTCCGCCACAAAATCCAGGAACTTTACGCTGATACGTTAACAAGCGAAAGCGAAAACTTACGGCCAGTTCATCGGCAATTCGTACGCGTCGCGGCCCGCTTTACGATCATGTTTCGCAGTTGCTGGATCGACGTGTCGACCGGCAAGGCGCGCGAATTGAATTACGCGAAAGCGCTCGTCGGCAGTATTTGCATGACACGCTGGCTCTCGGCGCGCATCGGCTCGGAGAAAAACGTCGGTGTCTGGCTGCCGACGAGCGTCGGCGGTGCGCTCGCTAATATCGCGCTCAACTTCCTCGGGCGGACGACGGTCAACTTAAATTACACGTCGGGCATCGATTCGGTCCGCTCCGCGGTGAAGCAAACCGGGTTGCGAACGGTCGTCACCGCCCAGCGATTTCGCGCGCGCATGCCCCTCGACCTGGAGGGCATCGAGGTGATTTATCTGGAAGACGCGCTTGCCGGCATTACGAAGTGGCAACGCATCCGTTCGCTCCTGGCCGTCGTGCTACTTCCAGGGTGGTTCATCGAGCGCGTTATTCTTGGACTCGGTAAGCACAAGCTCGACGACGTGGCGACCATCATCTTTTCGAGCGGCAGCACCGGCGAGCCAAAGGGTGTGCCACTGACGTACCGCAACATCTCCAGCAACACAGCTTCGGCCGCCGACCATATTGCGCTGTTCCCGAATGATCGCTTGCTGGGGGCATTGCCGTTCTTTCATAGCTTTGGCTATTCGCTGATCCTCTGGCTGCCACTGCAAATCGGCGCGTCGGTCGTGCTCTTTCCGGACCCGCGACAAGCCAAGGAAGTCGGCGAACTGTGCCGCGTCCATCGGTGCACGGGTCTGCTGAGCACCGCGACGTTTTTGCGCTTCTATCTGCGACGCTGCGAGCCCGAGGACTTTCGCACGTTCCGCATCATTGTCTGCGGGGCTGAGAAGCTCCCGCCGGCACTCGCGCAAGAGTTCCACCAGAAGTTTGGCGTATTACCGATGGAAGGTTACGGTTGCACCGAACTCGCGCCAGCGGTGGCGTTCAATGTCGCCGACATCGAGTATGACGGGATCAAGCAGATTCGCAACAAGATCGGGACTGTCGGCCATCCGATCCCGGGTGTCGTGTGCCGGATTGTCGACCCGGATACGAATCAACCATTGCCAATCGGCAGCGAAGGGATGATCCAGGCCAAAGGCCCGAACCTGATGCCCGGCTATCTTGGCCGGCCTGACCTGACCGCGAAAGCGATCGTCGACGGTTGGTACATCACCGGCGACATGGGCCGCATGGATGAGGACGGTTTCATTACGATCACGGGTCGGTTGTCGCGCTTCGCCAAGATTGCCGGCGAAATGGTGCCGCTCGAAAAGCTCGAAGAGGACATGCACGCGGTCATTGGGACCGCCGACCAGGTGTTGGCCGTCACCTCGATTGCCGACGAAAAGCGAGGCGAACGGTTGATCGTGTTGCACTTACCGACGCTCACGATGCCGAAGCGCGAGATTTCTCAGAAGCTTGGTGAACGGGGTCTGCCGAATCTGTGGGTGCCGAGCGAACGCGATTACCATGAAGTTAAAGAATTGCCCATACTCGGGACGGGAAAGCTCGATTTGAAACGCGTCAAGGAATTGGCAGCGGAGATTGCGCGCTGACTCGCCGCTTGCGGCGTAGCGCGCACGCACTACGCCGCAAGCGGCGACTCACGGTGTCGACTTCGATGACTCTTTCAAGATCCGCGTCATGTTGTTCTTGTACGCTTCAACTCCCGGTTGGCCGTAGGGATTCACGCCAAGCAATCTTCCTTCGACGACGGTTGCCAACATCAACATTTGCATGACCTGGCCCAGCACATGCTCGGACAGCGCTGGCAGTGTGAGGTCGGTCGTAGGCCGCGCGGCCTCGGCATATGCTTGGCTTGTCCCCTGATGAGCGGCCCGCAGGACCTCGGGAAGCGTTCGACGAGAGAATTTGTTCAGGTCATCCTCATTGCGGTCGGCCATGCCGATCTGGATCGGGGCCTGGCGCGTTCCCTTCACGACCACATTGTTGATGAGCTTATCGCGCGTTCCTTCCTGATGCTGTTGGCCGCGCGAGTGCAAGTCACGCGTGTAGACCGACGTGATCGGCGTCGGGCCGATGCCTTGTTTGCCAAGCGATTCGGAGAGGAGTTGGTCGTACCACCAGCCGAGCGCTTCCAGCTTCTTCGACCAGACGGCCATGATGCGTGTGTCCTTGCCGTGCTCCGTCGCCATCAGATGATTGACGGCCGCGTATTGGAGCACCGGGTTGCGTTCGAATGGTTCGCTGAGAAAGCGCTGCGTCATCGTCGACGCGCCCAGCAACAGGGCGAGCACATCGAGGCCGACAACAGCCGCGGGCAACAAGCCGACGGCGGTGAAGACGGAGAAGCGGCCGCCGACGCCGTCAGGGATCGTGAGGATGTCCGGTTCCTTGAAGCCGTCCTTGATGCACAACTCGCGAAGCTTGCCATTCGGACCCGTGATCGGCGCGACGTGGCTCAGGATGGCCTCAGGCCCATGTCCATAGTAGCGAGTGAGTTCGTTCCGAATCACGCGATAAGCGGCCGCAGTTTCAATCGTGCCGCCCGACTTGCTAATGACGACCGCGCCCCAGCGTTCTTCCTTCAAATTGGGGTCGACGCATGTGTTTTCGAAGAGGTCCATCAATTCCTGGAGCGCGTCGTTGTCGACGTTATTGCCTTCAAAGTAGAGACGCGGCCGACCCATACGCATGCGGTCTGGCATCTCGTTGTGCAATGTCGGGCAGAGCGCATCGAACAATGCGCGAGCGCCGAGGTACGAGCCGCCGATGCCGAGTACGACGACGCGATCGACTTCTTCCTTTAGCTTTTTAGCCGCAGCCAAGATGCGCCCGACCTCGCTTACCTCGCCGCGTTTGCGATACGTTTCCAGGTATTTGGTCGGCAGGTCAATGAAACCGCTGTCGAGCGGCAACAATTTCGTCGGCGGGTTCGACATCGAGCGCTCGGACGCGACTTGCTGCCGAACCTGCATCATCTGCTGCTTGACGGCTTCGAGCCGCTCCGGACGCAGCAGGTGCTTCGCCTGCAGTTCAGCAAGCGGCGACCAGGCGTCGGCATGCGGCAACAAGGCGCCGGCGTAGTTGAACTCGATGGCTTCGTCCGGCAATTGCATGGCAAACTTCAAGGGACCGCGTGTCAGGTGGGCACCACGCCGCAAACCTGAATGTTGACCTTACTTTACGTCACGTTTTCAGGACCGTAAAACTTCAACATGAACATCCACGAATTGGTCGCGGAACTCCGCGAAGAGAATGGTTCGAAGATCGTCCTGCTCGTCGCCGATGGCCTCGGCGGGTTGCCCTTGCAGCCGGGCGGGAAGACCGAATTGGAAACTGCCGGGACGCCGAACCTTGACGCCTGTGTGCGCGACGGCGTCTGCGGAATGAGCCTGCCTGTTTTGCCCGGCATCACACCTGGCAGCGGACCAGGGCACCTAGGGCTATTCGGCTACGACCCGCTCGAATATCGGATCGGGCGCGGCATCCTTGAAGCTCTCGGCATCAATTTCAGCGTGGGCGCGAAGGACGTTGCGGTCCGAGGAAACTTCATCACGCTCGAGAACGGCGTCATCAAGGATCGCCGGGCCGGCCGGCCGTCGACCGATCGCTGTAAGGCGATGGTTGAAAAGATGCGCCAGGTCAAAATCCCCGGTGTCGAGATCTTTGTTGAGCCGGTCAAGGAACACCGCTTCGTGGCCGTCTTCCGTGGCGACGGGCTCGGCGATCATGTCAACGACACCGATCCGCAGGCCGTCGGCGTGGCTCCGCTCAAGGCAGAAGGGCAGGATGAGGCCTCAAAAAAAACTGCGACCGTGGTCAATGAATTCGTCTCGCAGGTGAATCGCATCCTGAAAGACGACGCGCCGACGAACGGCTGTACGCTCCGCGGCTTCGCCCGCTACCCGAAAATCGCGACCATGAAAGAAGTCTACGGCCTCCGCTCGGCCGCCATCGCGGTCTACCCGATGTACAAGGGCCTCGCCCGCCTTGTCGGCATGGACATCCTTGATGCCGGCGACACGCTCGAAACGCAAGTCGCCCGCCTCAAGGCCGCATGGAACGACCACGATTTCTTCTTCATGCACTTCAAGTACACAGACAGCACCGGCGAAGACGGGGCGTTTGACAAGAAGGTCGAGCAGATCGAAAAGCTCGATGCCGCGATCCCCGGCATCCTCGCCTTGAAGCCGGACGTCTTCATCGTGACGGGAGACCACAGCACGCCGAGCAAGATGAAGTCACACTCGTTCCATCCGGTGCCGACGCTGATTCGGGCGGCCAATGCACGGACGGACAGTGTGATCGAGTTTGGCGAAGAGTCATGCCTGCGAGGGGGCCTGGGGCAGTTCCAGGCGAAACACCTGATGCTGTTGGCAATGGCCCACGCCAATCGCTTTGGGAAGTACGGAGCCTGATCGCCGCTTGCGGCGTAGCGCCAAGCAAACGAGGACATGCCATGAGCCGAAACCGCGACCGCTGGGGCGAGGCCGAGGATGACTATGGCGAGCGTTCGAACTCGTCTCGGCGCAGAATGTCTCCGGCCCTCATCATCATCTTGATTGTGGGCGCGATGTTCTTGCTGATCGCGTTGGCCTGCGGCGGCATCATGTTTGTCGGTTATCACCAGGCAAAGCAAGCTGAGCAAGAAGAAATCAGGGCCAGACAAGCTGAACAAGAACAAATCGAGGCCGAACGAGTTAACGCAGACATGGAGCGGATTTTTGGAGACGCTCAGGCGAACCCCGCGCCCCACCATCGATTTCCACAACTCGACGAAATTGTGCCACCGCCGCCCAAGCCCGGATCGACCGCCGCCCCGGAACCGCCGCCGCAACCGAAGGCGACGAAATTTGCCACCGACGACGCGGACCATCCCAATCATTGGCGAGTCCTCTTCCGGTCGAAGAAACCCGAACTGTGGAACACCAACACGCAGGCCGGCGACGACTTCGCCATTCCGCTGCGCAGCACGCTGGAGGATGTCAAGTATCTCCGCCTCCGAAGAATGGATACGGGGGACGCGATCATCATTCCGATCACGCGTGGCCGCATCAGCCGGGTCGACCCAATGGGACCCAAGGTCCGCTGGAACGGCGAAGGCAAGGACGAGCACGGCGGCTACCACCTCGGCATCGCGGAGGGCCCGGTCGCGAAGTTCACCGAAGGGCAGGGGACCATCGGCGTGCTGATGGATGGTTGGGACGCCAATCCAGGCTCGGGCTTCGGGCACGCCCATCACGTCGACAATGGCGGGCAGCGCTATAGCTGGTTGGGGAAGGAGATTCCGGCGACCGTGTTCGAGATTGCAGTGACGACCGAGGAGTTGACGGACAAGGACCGGGCACTGCTGCGGAAGTGAAACGGGCAGTTCACCACAGAGACACCGAGGCACAGAGAAGACAGGAAAGGAACTGCCCTTTTTCTTCTCTGTGCCTCGGTGTCTCTGTGGTGAATTCGGCAATCAAGACGCCGACGCGGTGCTCGCCTTGGGGGCAGGCCGTTCGCTGACGATGTTTACGCGTCGGCCCTGGCCGTCCATCATGACGAAGCCTTCGGTCAACGCGAACAAGGTATCGTCCTTAGCGCGCTTCACGTTCATGCCCGGATGGAACTTGGTTCCGCACTGGCGAACGATGATGCTGCCGGCCGTGACGAACTCGCCGGAGTAGGCCTTGATGCCGCGGCGCTGGGCATTCGAGTCGCGACCGTTGCGCGACGAGCCTTGCCCCTTCTTATGTGCCATGTCACTCTCTCGCTGCTGAAAACGCCAAAATATCCGAACGGTCACTATAGAAACGACGACCGGGGCCGGCGACCCTTCCAGGCCACCGGCCCCGGTAATTTCCATCATTGACGAATTCTAATCGCGGACCCGCTTCACGGGCGACGTCGGAATCGGCTCCAGTCGCGGTGCGAACACCTTGTCCTTTTTCTCGTCTTCTTTCTTCGGATCGGCTGGCGGCGTGGCGGGCGCTGCCGGCTCGGCGGCTTTCAGCGGGTCGGTCGAAGCGCGGTACATCCACGTCGCGTTGCCCGTCCAGCGAATGCCGGACGGATCGGCCGGGTCGCCAGCGCCGAGTCGCTCAAAATCCAGCTGCAGCGTCTTACGTTTGATGATCTTTACGCCCGGTCGGTCGATCGGCCGTTCTTCGGTGTAACCGTTCGACAGGCCGGCGATGAAGATGCTGAACTTGTTCGTCTTGGGGACAGGTTCCTTGGAGCCAGGGATCGGATCGTCCACACCGGTCCAGATCGCGACGCCGGTGACTGCCTTCGGATACGCGTCCTTGCTGGAAACCGGAATCTGATCAGCCGTGATCGTGACCGAGTTCTTCATGTGGAAGCGGCCCGTCGGGTCTTCGATCTTGCGAATCGCTTCCTCGACCGACGGCAGAATCTCGTCCGGGTGCCGAGTATGGCGGTCGAGCGTGACTAGCTCGATATCCGGAACGAAGGTCACCGGCTCTTGGCGCGGGTCGAGGTTGTAAACGCGGTAAACCATGTACCAGCAAATCTTGGTGCCGCGGGCCGGCACTTTCTCGACGATGATGCGCGGGTCCTGGAAGCGGACGTGCAGCGTCCAGATGTCTTCCTTGTCGTTGGCCGTGAGCTGCGGTATGACCTCGCGCTCGTTGAAGCCGGTCCGCTGCGCGAGCAGCATTGACGGCGTGGCGACGGCCCCAAGGCTGGAAACAAGGAAGGAACGCCGAGACAGCATGGTCTGCTCCGGACGGCGAAAGTCGACTACCAGTCAGAATAACCCCATTGGACAATAGCCATCCATCCGCGGGGTTGCAAGGGATTCTACGCGGAGTGCAAGTGTCCTTTGTCACCCAGGTTCCCCAGTCGCACGGATTTGCCGGTTCTGGCGACGGTGCTGGGTTCCACGCCGTGTCTTATCGTCGAAGCGTGCCAACGAAAAAGTCGTTGGGGTGGTTGCAAATGTAAGGTCGATCCGGGTACGATCTCCTTACCGTTCCTCGTTCGCGGAGCATCCACATGTCGACCACGAAAGCGCCGCCGGCCCCATTGGCCCCGCCGGACGAGCAATTCTGGGATCGGTACAACCCGCACCATGAGTTTCCGATCTCCGGCGTCGCATCGGTGGCGATGCACGTGGCTGTCATCGTCCTCGGGATCCTCGGCCTGTGGTGGCTGTCGAAGCTGATGATCACGGACAAGACTCCGGTGCCGATGCGCGAGATGACGGTCAACAGCGAAGGCAACGGCAAAGACGGCGCTGGCACAGGAGGCGGCAAGCCAGAGGAGGATGTGAATCCACATGATCGGCCCATGGACCCTACGCGCAAGGTCGACGAGGCGGTCATTCAGGACGTGCAAGCGCAAATCAAAGAATTTCTTCCCAAGGTCACGGCAGGCGAGGGGCTGCAACCGGAGAATCTGCCCACCGCCAAGAAAACAGCTGAATTGAATGACGACCTTCGCAAGAAGCTGCTCGACGGCATGAATGGTGAGAAGGGCAGGGGCCCGGGCGAAGGCGCGAGCAGCACGGGCGTCGACGGTAAGGGCAAATCAAACAAGGGAGACGCCACGTCGTCGTCGAACCGGGCCGTGCGCTGGGAATTGATCTTCAAAACCGAAAACGGCGAGGACTACCTGCGTCAACTCGCCGCCATGAAGGCGACGCTCGTCATCCCGCAGCCGAAGGATTACAAGACGAATAAGGCCTACAAGAACTTGACCTCTGGCGCTGTCGGCGAGGATTTCGACATCGACAAGATGCCCGGCCTGTACTTCGTCGACGATAGTCCCGATTCGGCCGCGCGCGTTGCCAAGTCGCTGGGCCTGGTCGGCTTTTCGCCACCGCACTTTGTTGCCTTCTTCCCGAAGGAAATCGAAGACGACCTGGCGGCCAAGGAGAAGGCCTATCGCGGCCGCAAGGAAAGCGAGATTTTCTCGACCAAGTTCAAGATTCTGATGAAAGACGGCAAACCGACTGCGGTCGTGACGGATCAGACGCCGGTCAAGAAGTAGGTGCCGTTTTCGGTGTTTTGTTCTCCCTCTCCGCTTCGGAGAAGGAGAACACTGAATCAACTTCCCGCCGCGATCTCGCTCTTGCGCTTCTCCATCGCCGCGGCCAATTCTTGCTCGTACTGAGCGTCGAGTTCGCGCATCTGGATCGTGTCACGTTTCGATTGCCACCACGACCAGCTTACGGCCAGGAGGCCCACCAGGATGACGATAAATGTCACCGGCGAGTCCGAGTGCGTGCCTTGCTTCAGGTTGTAGGTCAGCACCAGAGGCAGCACGAGCAGGCTCACCATGTTCATCACTTTGATGAGCGGATTGATCGCCGGGCCGGCGGTGTCCTTGAGCGGATCGCCGACGGTGTCGCCGGTGACGCTCGCCTTGTGTTGCGGTGAGCCCTTGCCGGAAATGTCCGTCCGTTCCTGATCCTCGATCATCTTCTTGGCGTTGTCCCACGCTCCGCCGGCCGTCGCCATGAACACGGCAAGTAGTTGACCAACGACAATCATGCCGGCGAGGAAGCCGCCGAGCGCATACGGCCCGAGCAGGAAGCCGACCAGAATCGGCGTAAATATTGCGAGCAAGCCGGGGCCGATCAACTCGCGCTGAGCGGTTCCCGTGCAAATATCGACGACGCGGCCGTAATCGGGCTTCTTGGTGCCCGCCCAGATCGCCTCGTCGCGGAATTGCGCCCGACACTCGTTGACGATGAGGAAAGCCGCACGGCCGACCGCGCGGATCGTCATGCTGCTAAACAAGAACGGCACGGCCCCGCCAATCAACATGCCGATGAACACTTCAGGCTTGGCGACCGAGAGCAGCCCCGCGTTATTGTGAAAATCGGACGCGTTCAGTTCGTTGATCCGCTCCTCGCTGCCCTTGATGAGCACGGCGATGAAGCTGGCAAATAGCGAAACGGCCGCAATCACCGCCGACCCGATGGCAATTCCTTTGGTGATGGCCTTGGTCGTATTGCCGGTGGCGTCGAGGTCGGTGAGAATCTGGCGTGCCTTGCGGACCTCTTCCTCGGGTATATAGTCGGGGTGGCCGGGTTCCAGTCTTCGATGATCGCGTGGATCGAAGTTATAGCCCATCTCGCCGATGCCATTCGCGTTGTCGGCCACAGGTCCGAAGACATCCATGCTGAGCGTGTCGCCCGTGAGCGCAAGCATGCCGATGCCCGCCAGCGATACTCCATAGGCGATGAACAGCGGGCTATTCGATTCCTGATAAATGAAAACGCCGGCGAAGATGGCTGACGCGATTAAGATGACGGCCCAGACCGTGCTTTCATAGCCGACGGCGATGCCCTGGATGATGTTGGTCGCGTCGCCGGTCCGTGAGTTCTTCGTGATCGATCGTACTGGATGGTATTCCGTACTCGTCCAGTACTCGGTGCAAAACATCAGCGCCAGCGTGAGCGCGATGCCCACAAGACAGGTGAAGGCAGGGCGCAGGTCGAGTCCTTCGTGTACGGGCACGAGGCGGTCGGCTTCGTCAAACACAGTCCCCGCGGGTTGGTCACCCCGCTTCGGGATCTGCAAATCCGCAATCCGAGCACGTTCCTCCGCGGGCTTGGCCTTCCACGCCTGGACCGCTTCTTGGCGACGCGCGCGGTCGACTTCGTCGGCAACCTTGGCCTCGTTTGCGGGCAGCGCTGCCAAACCGAGAGCACCACGGAATTCGGGAATCGTGTACAACCCACGTTCGACCGCCTGACTGACGATGTATGGTCGGTCGAAGCGCAAAAACGCGGCGCCCAACAACAAGATGCCGATGACGCTCAGGCCGGCGCCGACGCGGAAACTGTTGTTGATCGCTCTCATCGCGCCGCTAGCGCCGCCGGCGGTTTCCTTGCGGCCAACGATCGCGGTGCTCACGACGCTGCTGAGAATGCCGATCGCCTGAATGAAGAGCGGCAACATCATCGCCTTGGTGCCGAACGCGGCGTAGCCGAGGATCATCGCGGCGACCATCGTGACCGTGTAGCTTTCGAATACGTCGGCCGCCATGCCGGCACAGTCGCCGACGTTGTCGCCGACGTTGTCGGCAATCGTCGCGGCATTGCGCGGATCGTCCTCGGCGATCTGCCGCTCGACCTTGCCCACGAGATCGGCTCCCACGTCCGCGGCCTTCGTGTAAATGCCGCCGCCCACACGCATGAATAACGCGAGCAACGACCCGCCAAAGGCGAAGCCGAGCAATGTTTCGTATGCCTTTTCCCCCATCACCAGAACAATGAGGCAGCCGCCCAGGAGACCGAGGCCCGCCGTCAACATGCCGGTGACCGTGCCGGTCTGATAGCCGAGCCGCATGGCCTGGGCAAAACTGCGTCGAGCAGCGGCGGCGACCCGAAGATTGCCAGTCGTCGCCAGTTTCATGCCAAAGAGACCGACGGTCGCGGAGAACAGCGAGCCCAACAGGAACGCGACGCCACGCGACACCGCGATCACCTTCAAGTCGCCGGTCGCATTCTCGCCGTCCCAAGGCCACTTGGTGAGCACAATCAACACCGTCAGAAAAACGAGCAGTACGCCGACCGTTGTAAACTGCCGACGCAGGTAAGCGTTCGATCCATCGCGGACGGCCTGGGCGATGGCCTGCATCCCGGCCGTCCCCTGCTCGGCGGCCGAGACCTTTTTGCCGAGCACAAAAGCATAAACCAGCGCGCCCAGGGCAACGACGAGCGTCAGCGTCAAGCCAATTTGTTCGGTCAATGAAAAGCTGTTCGCGTCGAAAAACGACGCGAACGGGCTCCAACCGGTCTCGGAAGCGGCCCCAGACGGCGCCGCTCCGAAGGCACAAATCACCCCGGCAACGACCGCGAGGTGCAGCCACCTGTTCGGGCGGCGTCGGGGAGGCCGAGTTTGAACCACGCGCATGGCGGGGGCTGTCCTGTGTCGACGGGAGAGAACGACGCGGCCGCCTGATGCGCTGCTCGGCGCACGGCGGCCTTCACGTAAGGTACACACAACTTAGGGCGGCAACGGTTGGAAGTCTAGCTTCCGCGGCCCGGCCGAACGTTGACGCCAACGAGATTGCTCCAAGCGTCAAGCAACTGATTCAAGATCGCCCCAGGAAATGGAATGGACTGATCGTCGATCTTCGCGACACCCGCAACGCAAAACGAGGTGTTCGTCAAAATGACTTCCGAGGCCGCGTGCAGGTCGTCTTTTGTTAGCGGTCGTTCTGCGAATGGTAGCCCCAGATTTTGACACAGATTGCGGACGACACCGAGACTCACGCCATTGAGAATTGACCCTGATGGGGGCGAAGTCACGACGCCGTCAATCACGGCAACAATGTTGGCCGTCGATGTTTCCAACACGTGGCCTGATGTCCCGACGACGAACAACGGTTCAGCATCAGCATCGATTTCGTGGACCTGCTGGGCAGCAATCCACCAGGCGAGTCGGCTCCGGTGTTTGATGAGTGGGTCGATGACCACATTGATTGGGCACGTTCGCAAGCACGCACCGTTGCGGGCAAGTGCCTTGGCTCTCAGCGTGACGAGCTTTTGCGTGTACGCGATGAATGTTGGGATTCTTCCATTCGAGTTCGCGGCGAAGCCACTCGAAACTCCCGGCGTTGCCAGCCAGATCAGCGTGAGTTCGCCACGATGATGGTTTGCGGTCACCAATCGGTTCGAGATCTCGATGATCTGTTCGTCCGATTCGATCACGTCAACCTTGGCCCGTCGACAACTTTCACGAAAACGGGCCAGATGGTCGGCAACGTGGAACAGTTGGCCATCAAAGGTCCGCAGCCGATCGGTGACAGTCGCGCCCCAAACAAAGCCGGCGTCGTCAATCGGAATGCGCACGGACCGTCGCGTGACGAAATTGCGATTGACGTAAGCGATTAACTTAGTCGGCACGGGTCAACTCGGAACAGGGCAGGGCGGGCTGAGAGAGTCTATTGTCCGGCGAGTTGAATCTGTAGCGATAGCAAGGGCGACGCCTTGCCGAAGTCCCCATGAAGGCAGCGTTTGGGACTGGAACCTTAGCGAATTCGCCTCATAATCTCCCTACCGCTATCCTCGCGGCAGGACTCGCACTCTTCGATTGGCGCCACCATGATCTGGACCCCACGCCGGGCCCTGATCGCATTGATCGTCATCTCAGCCGGGCTCCGCCTGGTCTGGGCCGCCGTCCTCGAACCGGGGAACGACGAGGCGTACCACCATCTTTACACGCTCCATCCAGCACTCAGCTATTTCGATCATCCGCCGATGATGATGTGGGTTGAGAGCGCGGGCCTGTGGCTTGCCGGAACGGTGACCACTTTCACCATTCGGCTCGGGTTCATCTTGATGTTCGCCGGGACAACCTGGGCGATGTATCGCTGGACCGCTCACTGGTACGGAGAGTGGCCGGGGTTTTACGCAGCATTCGCCCTAAACATCACTGGCTACTTTACGGCCGCGGCCGGTGTGTTCGTTTTGCCGGATGGCCCGCTCCTCTTCTTTAGCGTGTTGACCATGTGGGCCCTCTCGGAGGCGCTCGTGGCTCGGCCGGGTCGAGTATTGCCATGGGTTGGCGTCGGGCTCGCGTGGGGCGGTGCACTATTGAGCAAATATCACGCGGTCTTCTTGCCGGTGAGTGCCGTCCTGTATGTGGTCGCCACACCCGCCGCGCGCCGAGTGTTGCGGACACCCGGCCCGTATCTGGCCGTCCTCCTCGGTTGCCTGGTTTTCTCTCCCGTGATCGTCTGGAACGCCACGCATGACTGGGCCTCATTCGCGTTCCAGGGCGATCGTGCCGTCGGGATGCGCTTTCGACCTGAAGGTCCACTGATCGTACTTGGCGGCCAGCTGGGCTATCTGCTCCCGTGGATTTGGGTCGACATGATTCTCGTTCTGCTGGCGTGTTGGCGCATTGGCCGACGCAGCGCGGGCATAGGCCGCCTCGCCGTCTTCCTGGCGATGGTGCCACTGGTGTTCTTCACAGTTGTGTCCTGTTTCCGCGAGACGTTTCCACACTGGTCGCTGATCGGCTTCGTACCGCTGTATCCCGCGCTCGGCGATAAATGGTGGAAGAAACTCGTCGCAGGCAGTCGATGGATGCCGCGGCGGCTTGTCATCGGCGTCGTGGTGCCGGTAAGCATTGCCATCTTTTGGGCGGCCCAAGCCGAATACGGTTTCATCCGGCTCAAGAAAGAGCCGACGATGGAAATGAGCGGCTGGCCCTCCTTGGCCAAGGAACTCGAAAACCGCGGCATCTTGAATGAGCCGAACACGTTCCTGTTCACTACCTACTGGTTCACGAGTGGGCAACTCGCTTATGCAACGGATGGCCGAGTGCCAGTCCTGTGTTACAACCCGGCGGCGCCGCATTCATTCGCTTACTGGAGTACACCGGAACAGTGGGTGGGCCAGAATGGCATTCTGGTTTCACTAGATGACCGGCACGACGAGTCGGAAGGTTATGCCGAATATTTTCGCCGGATTGAGTTGATCGGCGCGTTTCCGATGACTCGTCACGGCAGTCCATTCCGAACGGTTCGTCTTTATCGATGTGTCGACCAACTGAAGCCGTTCCCCTATCGAATTGAGCGTCGGGCGCCGTGACGACGATCATGTCGGATGGACAATGACGCGATCGAGCAGATCGAGCGTTCGCTCCGTCGCTCCTTGTTGCGCCCGCACGAACGCTCGGGCCGCATCGCCCATTTGCGTTCGTAAGTCCACATCCCCAAGCAGGCGGACAACCTCGCGCTCCAGTTCGAACTCATCCGCGACGCAAATTGCCCCTCCCGCATCCAAGAGGCCGGCGACCGCATCACGGAAGTTCCATGTGTGTGGACCGAACAACACGGGAACGCCGAACCCGGCCGGCTCGATCATGCTCTGACCGCCGCGTTTGTCGTTCAAACTTCCACCGGTGAACCCGATGGTGGCGAGGCCCCAGGCGGCGCTGAGTTCACCCAGGGTGTCGATAAGCACGATGCCTTTTGTTGGCCCGGAGTCCGCGTCCGAGCGCTTGTTGCGGCGTACGCACTGCAGTCCCGTCGCTTCGATATATCGAGCAACTTCATCGAAGCGCTCCGGCGCCCGCGGAACAAGTACGAGACGCAGCTTGGGAAACTGAGCCAACAGCCGCAGATAAATCGACAAGACAATGTGTTCTTCCGGGTCGTGCGTGCTGCCTGCGACCCAGACCAACTCGTCGGTGTCAATGCCGAGCATTGGTCGCAGCGCCACGGTCTTCGGATTGCTGCGGTCGAGGGCGACACCGTCGTATTTGACGTTGCCGGTCACATGGACACGCCCAGCATCAATGCCGAGCGCCTTGACGTTGCCTGCGAATGTCTCTGACTGCATCCCGAACGCCGCCACACGGCTGAAGAGCAATCGACGGGCAAGGCCGGCGACCTTCGAATAACGGCGAAACGTCCGCGGACTCATGCGGCCGTTGATGATGACCACGGGCACGCCGACCCGATTCGCGGCCTTCAAGAAATTCGGCCACAACTCGCTTTCCGCAAGCACGATTAGTCTCGGCGAGACTGCCCGAATCGCACGCCGGCAGGCCCAGGAGAAATCAAAGGGGTAGGGCAGGACGATCAGATCGGCGAAGTGCTTGCGTGCCTCTGCGAGACCGGTGTCGGTCGTCGAAGAGATCACCACCTGCCAATCGGGATGCAGCTCGCGGAAAGCCTTTACGACCTGTCGCAATAGGTGGACTTCGCCGACGCTGACGCCGTGGAACCAGACGACCGGGCGAGAGCCATCGGTGAGTGATTGACCGGGGCCGAGGAGCTTGGCGCAAAGGTTTGCTCGATAGCGGCCAGTGCGAAGGGAGCGGACGAGGAGCCAGGGGGAGAGAAGACCGATCGCGAAAATGTACAGCCAATTGATCGCCACTGGGCAAAGCCCCGTCGAAAAACCAAAGGTCCAGATTTCAGCGACTGCGTGCCAACATTTCAACCACGCGAACCACCTGGCTCGTGGTAATGACTCGAAATAGCACAGCGTGGCCGTCTACGAATGTGATGCGCTTGTCGGCGTCACGCGATTCGCCTTCGTTGACTGGTTCACGCGCGAGGCGACGATTAATCGCCTCAATCGAACTCGCCAATCGATCCTGGTGATCAAGGTCCAAACCGATGTATACCTCGGCGAGCTGGTCGAGAGCGAACTTGGTCCAAATGACGGAATACATCACTTGTCCTTGCGCAATTGGCGAAGCCGTTCCATGACTTCGTCGGCCGTGTACCACCGCATATCGGGGTCATTCTCGCGCCGCTCCAATTCCTCGTCTGTCATACCGAATTCGGGAAAGCTCATCTTTTTTGACGGCTCCACAGGCACGAATTGGCCGAGCAATCGACCGTCGGGCGCCCAAACTTCGAGCGGGCTCTTGGCGCTTGCCAGCACGTTTATCGTGTTATTGTCTCGAATTGTCACTGACATGGGATGCTCCCAAACAGAGGCCACGGTGCCATTTTACCGCGGCTGCGCCATCTTCATGTGGCAGTTCTTGTACTTCTTGCCGCTGCCGCACGGGCACGGGTCGTTGCGACCGACTTTCTGACCCATGTTCCGGATCGGCTCGGCCTTGGTTTCGGTCGCGGCGTTGGTCGTGGCCTGGGCCAGGTTGTCGTTGGCCGGCACGTTGCGGACTTGTTGCGTCATCGATTGGGCCTGGGCCTGCGAAGCGACGGCGCCGGCGAACCAGGCGTTCATCGCCTCGTGCATCGCTTCTTCCGGCGCGTCCTCCATACGGAAGACCATGTCGGTCACGCGGTCGTTCAAGTTCTCCCACATGCGCCCGAACTCGGCCATGCCCTCTTTCTTGTAGATCGTCTTCGGGTCCTCCTGGGCGTAGCTCCGCAGGCCGACGACCGATCGCAGGTGGTCCATCGTCAGGAGATGGTTCTTCCAGGTCGTATCGAGCAAGTCGAGAAGCAGGTTCCGCTCCATGCGGTGCATCTCGGGACGATACTGGGCATCGAACACATTCCACAGGACGCTGCGCACTTCCTCAACCGGCTTGCCGGTCAGCTTCGCCGGATCAATGTCGATTTGGAACGTCGCCTTCGTCCAGTCGGTGAGTTCCTTGGCATCGTCCGCCTCGGCTGCCCGTGTGCCCGACATCGCCTGTTCGATTTGATCGTCAATCTCGGCCTGGTCAGCTTTCGGATATGCCTCCGCACTCGCCTTGAGCAACAGCGCCCGCAAATTGGCTCGCGACTCGGTCCGGAACAGGTCGTCGCTCAAGTTTGCCGTTTGTTCGTGGAAGCGGGTGCGAGCCCAGGCATACAGGCCCTCGCGGTTGTAGCGCTGTTGTCCGGCCACGCCAGTCGCCTTCTCGGCCATGAAGGAACTCATGGCGACCTGGACCGGGAATTCGATCTCCTTCTGTCGATAAACGGCGCGCACTTTTTGCGTGAGCAGGGCCGTCACCTCGGATTCGTCCTTGGCGCCGACTTCTTCGACGGTCAGATCGATGCGGAACTTGGCGTTGGCCCAATCGCACAGCGAACTCACGCCCCAGGACCGGTCGAGGAACTTGGCGCCTTCACTCAGGTCAACCTCGTTGATCGACTTGGTGGCCAGATCGAGTAAATGCTGCGCCAGATTCTCGCGGCCGATTCGGCGGAGATCTTGTTCCTTGACCTTCAACCCGAACTTGGCATTCACCATCCGACTCATTTCCTGCCACTTCCAGTCGTTCGGATCCTCCTCGGTGCTCAGGTTTTCGTCGATCCCCTCCTGAATGACCGTTG
Source organism: Gemmataceae bacterium (assembly GCA_036266155.1). Taxonomy (GTDB): domain Bacteria; phylum Planctomycetota; class Planctomycetia; order Gemmatales; family Gemmataceae; genus SIAJ01. The sequence continues at coordinate 30,750 of DATANR010000242.1, forward strand.
GAATGAAGCGCAGGGCTTTGTCGCGCGCGACAGCCTCCGCGGCCGTGAAGTCCGTAACCGAGCGGAACTCGCCCTCTTCGAATTCGACGCCGAGCCGATTGCTCGCGAACTCGCGAAAACTCTCGGTCCCGTAGTCCTGGTTCAAGAAGCGCTCGGCAGCGGAACCGACCTGTTCCTCGATCATCTCGTAAATCATTGCCTTGCAGTTGGCGTCATTCAAAATTTCCTGCCGCTTGCCGTAGGTTCGCTTCCGCTGCGTATCCATCACCTCGTCGTACTCGAGCAAGTTCTTGCGTGACTCGAAGTGGTATTCTTCGACCTTCTTCTGGGCAGCTTGAATGCGTCGAGAAACCATCCGCGATTCGATGGCTTCGCCTTCTTGCATACCGAGCCGCGTGAGAACGTTGCCAACCCACTCGCCGGCGAACAACCGCATCAGATCGTCTTGCAGCGACAGGAAGAAGCGCGAGGAACCGGGATCGCCCTGGCGGCCCGCACGACCGCGAAGCTGGTTGTCGATGCGCCGGCTGTCGTGGCGCTCGGTGCCGAGGATGTGCAGCCCGCCCATCGCGGCGATCTCGCGGCCGGCCGGCTTCGTCTGCTCCTTGGCTTCAATTGCATCGACCGTCGTCTTCCAGATATCCTCCGGCACTTCGAGTCGACTCGGGTACTTGTCCTTGAGCTGCGCCCAGGCCATCGTCTCTGGATTGCCGCCGAGGATGATGTCGGTACCGCGGCCGGCCATGTTGGTGGCGATGGTCACAGCGCCCTTGCGCCCGGCCTGCGCGACGATGTCCGACTCACGAGCCACGTTCTCCGGCTTGGCGTTGAGCAATTCGAACTTGATGCCACGCCGCTTCAGCAGACCGGCGAGCTTTTCACTCTTGGCGACGTCCGTGGTGCCGACGAGGATCGGCCGGCCCGATGCGTGAATCTCTTCCAGTTCCTTCATGATCGCGTCCCATTTCTCGCGGTCGGTGCGATAGACCGAGTCGGGACTGTTGATCCGGCGCATGACCTTGTTGGTTGGGATTGCGATCACGTCGAGCTTGTAGATCTTCCAGAACTCGTTCGCCTCCGTCATGGCCGTGCCCGTCATGCCGGCCAGCTTCTTGTACATGCGGAAGAAGTTCTGCAGCGTGATCGTCGCGAGGGTCTGCGTTTCCTGCTTGATCTGCACGCCTTCCTTCTTGTGCTTCGCTTCGACCGCCTGATGCAGGCCATCCGACCATTGCCGGCCGAAGAGCGCACGACCCGTGTGCGTGTCGACGATGATGATCGACATCTCGCGCGTTTCAGGATTCGGGATGACGAGGTAATCGCGATCGCGCAGATACAGGTGATGAGCCTTGAGCGCATTGTCGATGAGGTGCGGCCACTCCATGTTGCCGGCCGTGTAAAAGCTTTCGACGCCGGCCAGCCGTTCCGCCTCGCGGATACCTTGATCGGTCAGATGGACCGACCGCTCCTTCTCCTTGACCTCGAAGTAGACGCCCATGTCGCGCTTTTCGCCGGGTTTGAGCGGGGCGTCGATCGGCGTCCCCGCCGCGGCCAACTCGGCACGGGCCTTGGTCTCCATGTCGCCGAGTTGGCGGGCGATCTTGTCGGCTTCCTCGTAGCGCTTGACGTCGCTGAACGCCGGGCCGCTGATGATGAGCGGCGTGCGGGCCTCGTCAATGAGGATGTTGTCGACTTCGTCGATGATGGCATAATTGAGCTTCCGCTGAACCTGCCGGTAGAACGGGTGGTAACGCTCGTCGTCCCACCGGGCCGGCTTCATGTTGTCGCGTAGATAGTCGAAGCCGAATTCGCTGTTGGTCCCGTAAGTGATGTCGCACTCGTAGGCCTGTCGGCGGGCCGTCGCTTCCATGTCGGCCTGGATGTAGCCGGCCGTCACGCCGACCGACTGAAAGATCGGCAACATCCACTCGCAGTCGCGGCGAGCGAGATAGTCGTTCACGGTGACGACGTGGACGCCGCCGCCGGTCAACGCATTCAAATAGGCGGGCAGGGTGGCGACGAGTGTTTTACCTTCACCGGTCACCATTTCGGCAATGTTGTTCCGGTGCAGTGTCACGCCGCCGACGATTTGTACGTCATAGTGCCGCATGTTCTTGGCACGTTTGGCCCCTTCCCGGCATGCGGCAAATGCCTCGGGGAGGATGTCATCGAGCGTCTCACCCTTCTTCAGCCGCTCGCGAAACTTAGGGGTCAACTCCTTCAAATCAGCATCCGACATCGCCGCCATCGTCGGCTCAAGCTGATTCACCTGGGCCAGCACCGATCCGGAGATGACGGTATGCGGCGTCTCGGGCGTCTTGGCGGCGATGAAGCCGAGTTTGCGGACGAAGCGCTCGTTGCTCGACCCGAACATGCGGGTGATGAGCTTGACGGTGTTGTCGCCGAAATTGGAGAACTTTTCCCCGAGTTTCTCGAGGAAACCCATTTCCAACTTCGTGTCGGTGCCCATGTGGCGTGCCTTATGTCTGGCCGGATCATTCCGGCGCGGAAAGTCAATGAAAAAGCAGCTTTCAGTCTAAGAGTGGTTCAACGGACGGTCAATACAGCCCGCGGCCACGGTAGAATCGGACGGTTTGACCCTGTTTTCTCGCAGAGCGCTACGCGACAAGAATATTCTGACGCCAAGGCGATTTTTTCCTGGACAAGGTCCACCGCATCGATTAAGTTCCAAATCGCATCTTTACCAATCTCGAACTTCCATACCTCCCAATTCATTCGGAGGATCGGCTCATGTCCGCTCGTCGGTCCGTCGCACGACAGGGATTTACCCTGATCGAATTGCTTGTCGTCCTCGCCATTGTTGCGCTCCTCATCGGGCTTCTATTGCCCGCCGTTCAGAAGGTTCGCGAGGCCGCGAATCGGTCGGTCTGCCAAAACAACCTGCACCAACTCTCGCTCGCGTTGCACAACTACGAACACGTGTATCAGAAGATGCCGCAATATTTCACCAACAACGTGCAGGATAGTTCCTGGTTCATCGCGCTGATGCCCTATCTCGAACAGGGCGACATGTACAACCGGCTCCATGCCGAAGCTCAGGCCGCCACGGGAACATACGTTCCACCGACGCCGGCCGTTTACGACTACACGGGCTGCACATGGATTCCACCGGTACCGGCGAGCGGCGGTGGCTATCAATGGGTGCAGAGCATTGGCTACAACGGCGTCGTAATTTGGACGTGGCAGCTCGTCGGCGCGACGCCGGGCACGCCCGGCTATTGGAGCCCGCCCCCGCGACTGGTGACGCCCGGTACCCCAGGCGGCTGGGTCCCTGCCGGCTCCGGTCCGATTCCCGCGGGCAGCCGCGATCTGGATGGCATTCACCAGGCGTCCTACAAGGCCCTCGGCTGTCCTTCCGATCCGTCGCGCAACAAGGGCCGCGACCTGTTTTATGGCGGCTATTGGGGCGTCACGAGCTACTCGGCGAACTTCCTTGTCTTGGGCGGCAGTACGGGCGACGGCAGCAAGGATTGGGGCAATTGGAACCCGGCCGGCTACGACGCGCCCGCCAAGCCGTTCTCGAGCATCGCCGACGGGCTGTCCAATTCGATCCTGTTCGGCGAGGTTTATGCCAATTGCTACGATCGCGGCCGTATCGCGTTGTATTCGTGGCACTACCAGGATTTCGGCCTGACGCAAGCGGTCGCGCAAGGTGCTTTCGATCGTGGCAACAATCCAAATTGGGACGCGCAGAAGGGTGTGCCCAACAGTTTCAAATTCCAGGTCCGCCCGGACTTCACGCCTTACAAGCAGTGCGACGATTGCTGCTGCCCGTTCTTCGCCCAGACGCCGCACACCGCCATCCAGGTCGCGATGGCCGACGGGAGCGTGCGCAGCATATCGCCGCGGATTTCGCAACAGACGTGGAACTACCTGATGCAGCCGGCGGATGGTCAGGCGATGGGGTCGGATCAGTGAATATTCAATTCCCAGGTTGAAAAAAGGGTCGTCTGAAACCTGGTAACATCGGAACGTCGCCGCCACGACATGGCGGCAAGATTCCGATCTTGCCAGGACAGATGGTCGGCGTTCATTGGACTTTTCGATGTCTCGCGGCAACAATGCACCGTTGCCCAAGTCTGCGAGATAGTAGATGTCGGCGTCCACCTGTCCATTTTGCAATGCGTTGTTGTCGGCCGGCGGCAGTGTTTGTCCGCGCTGCGGCGAAGGCATTGGAGGCAACAGTCCTGGGATTACGAGGCAGGGCGGCCCGCCAAACGCCTCCCATTTCAAACGGCGGCGACGGTGGATTGCGGCGGCCGTGCTTTTTGTTGTTACGAGCCTTGGCGTCTGGGCCGTGACAGCAAACTGGCATCGGATCCGCAGCCCCTTTGGTGGGGCGACGCCGCCGGCCCAGTCGGCAGTCATGAAGCCGGCCGAGATGCCAGGACTCGGTTACTTGCCGGAATCGACCGATGCCGTGCTGGCGATTCAGGTGCAGCGCTTATTGGAGCGACTCGGGCCGGATGCTCAGAAGGAGCCGGCCAAGGCGCTGGAGATGCTCGGTGTGCCCGAGACGTTGGCAGACATCATCGAGAAGGCAAGTGGCGTCGGGCTGAAGAATGTCGATCAGCTTGTCATCGGACTCGGTTTCGAGAAGCACGCTTTTCCGCCGGAGATGGTCATCATCGTTCACGCGACCCGGCCGTTCGATCTCGATGACATCGCTCGTAAAGCCAAAGCACGCACTTTGAAGAAAGATGGCCGCACACTTGTTGTTGCGAAGGCCGGGCCGATCCCGGAACTGTATTGGTGGAAGGCCGCCGACCGCGTACTGGTGGCAACGATCCTGACCAAGGACTTCGAAGGCGTGCCCGGCTTGCCGCGAACCGGCATCGATCACCTGCCGCCGACATTGCGGGCGCTGATCCATGAACATGTGGCCGACGATTCGGTGGCTTGGCTGGCGGCGGCATCGGATCGTTGGCATCGCTACCTGGCGGCATACACCTTGTTCCCCGGCACCCAGCTCCAAGGGCGTAACGACCTGCTGAAGCCGGCCGAACGGTTGCGAACGGTCGTGATGTCGGTTCCGGTGGATGCAAACGAGCGCGTCGATGTGCAAATCGGCCTTGCGTCTGCCGATCACGGCTCGGAATTGCGCGGCAAACTATCCGAACGGTTCCGGGACGAAGACGTGCAGATCTCCGGCGAGCAGGAGATCTGCCGCATTCAGGTCAAGAACGAACCAGCAAATGTGCGCTCAATCTTTGGCCGGCTCGTTGGCCCGGCAAAATGATCAATTGCGTTGCTACCCCTTCAACATCTCATCATGCCGCATGCCGCTCGGCGGGACGTCGGCCTTGCGGCAGTTAGCGAGCGCCGTCTTGGCGCCGGCGTGTTGCTCCTGATCGTTGTCTTCCCACTCGATGCTGACGGCGCCGTCGAAGCCGACGCGATTGAGTTCGATGAAGATCTCTTCCAGTGAATTGGCATCGCGCGCGGTGCCGGCCGTCACGAAGTTCCAGCCGTTGTCGCGGTGACCCATCGGCCGATGCCCGCCGAGCCGGCCGGCCCGGCAATGCTCGCGGGCGACCCACACGCCCTTGACATGGGCACAGTGGATGAACTCTGGGAACTCGCGGATGAACTGCACGACCGAAACGTTTTGCCACTCCATGTGCGAGCCGTCGAGATTGAAGCCGACGACGCCTTCATAACCCTTCTTGCACATGAAATTGATGTAGTCGCTGGCCGATTCAATGTCGCCCATCGCCCGTTCGCTCGGGTGGCATTCGAGGTCGAACGTCACGCCATACTTCTTGCATTCGTCCCAAATGGGGCCAAAGCGCTCGACGAGAATTTCGAGGCTGACGTCGCGGACGTCGGGAATCTTGTGGCCGTCCATCGAATCCGGCAGCGGCGGGAAGAGGAACCAGTGGCTCCAGCAATGGGCCGGCGAGCCGACGAATCCCGGCAGTGCGACCTTGCGATCTTGCAGCTTGCTCAAATGTCCGGCGAAGCGAACGCACGCCAGCAGGTCCTTGGTCGATTGCTCGTGAATCAGCTTGCCGACGTTGTCCGGCACATAGTAGGGGTCTGTTCGCGGCGGCATGTTGCCGGCGTCGCGCCAGGCCTTGTATGCCTTGCGGGCTTCCGTGTTCGACCCCTGAAAATTCAGCGTCTTGGCAGACGGCTCGTCGCCGAGGCATTGACCCTGCAAATGGGTCGCAACGGTGAAAATCTCGAGGCCATGTTTCTTGGCCAAATCGACGCGCTGCTTGGCGTAAGCCGCGGCGCCGGCATCCGTGTCGCACTGGCGCAGGTCGAGTTCCCACGAGGCCTCTTCCCACCCGTCGAAGCCGGAGTCCTGACAGAACTTGACCCATGGCTCATAAGGCATGTTGCCAAACTGGCCGCGCACGAGTCCGATTTGATGGTAAGAGCCCTTGCCATAACGATGGGTGGCCGTCTGCTTGAAGCCCATGGGAGAGTTCTCGTTGCGAAGACTGGGTGTGTGTGGTGGAGAGTGTAGGAGTCACGGGATTGCGAGCAAGACGACGTTCGACCGCGCGACATCGGAATGTTGCGCGGCGTCAACCTGGCAGCTTTACTTCGCAACCAACTTGGTCACATCCCAGACAACTTGGTCACATCCCAGACTGTCGGCGGTCCGGACAGCCGGCAACCCTTGCGGCCTGCGCGGAACAAATGGTGCAAGCTGGCCGGTGTCGCTACCGAAGAATGGAAAAACGCATGTAATCCAAGTCGAATGCGCCACCTTTTTTCTCCAAAGATTTTTTGCGCGTCAGTGTCCGAATGGTTGCACCTTGTTCGTTGTTGCTACATAAGGCGGGAGACAGGCTTCCGCCGACGCAGATGCAACCATTTGGAGAACCATCTCATGAAGAAGTTTCTGTTTATCTTTCGCCATTCCACCGACCCGAAATCCCGGCCATCTCCCGAGGAAATGCAAGCCCTCGGGGGCCAATGGTACGCGTGGATGCTCGACCGGCTGGCCGCCGTTCCCGCGGATCGCGTCCCCGCCCGCTACCCCGGCTGGCACGCGGTCATCGGCGAACTTCAATTCCGGCTCGGTCAGTATGTCGCCGCTGCAGAAGCCTGGCAGGAAGCACTGCGTTGGACAACTTCGCGTGCCGATCATGAGTTTCTGAGCCGGCGCATGGACGCATGCCACTGTGCACAGTGAAACCTTGTTCCGAATTTTCGTGCCACCTGACCACTTCAAGGCTGATACACCACACCAGAGGACAATCGTCGAGGACACCGGATGCCCCGATCGACATACTCGCTGTGGACGTCGCGCATCGTTCAGTTCGTAGGGGCGACTTCAAAAGAGTCCTCCGACACGCAACTCCTTGATGCCTTTGTCGCCTCGCGGAATGAGGGTGCATTCGAAACGCTTGTTCGCCGGCATGGGCCTCTCGTTTGGGCGGTGGCCGTTCGGCACGCAGCGGATTCGCACGCGGCCGAAGATGCTTTCCAGGCAACTTTCGCGACGCTCGCGCGCGTAGCCAACCGGCTCGATGCGCGCCGACCCCTGGCGGGCTGGCTGCACACCGTCGTTCTCCGATTTGCACACAAAACAACCCGGTTTTTGCAACGGCATCAGACTGTTTCGGCAGTGGAGAAAGCTTCGACTCGGACACCGCTGGACGACCTGACGGGCCGCGAGTTGCTAGCGATCATTGACATCGAAATCGGGAGGTTGCCGGATCGTTATCGATTGCCCGTGATCCTCTGCGGTCTAGAGGGGATGACGCGCGACGAGGCCGCGGCGCAATTGGGATGGACAGTCGGAGGGGTCAAGGGCCGGCTCGAGCGAGCACGCGAACTATTGCGTCGGCGACTGGCATCGCGCGGGTTGACGCTCCCAGTCGTTCTTGCTGGCTTGATCATCGCGCCGACCGTGGTTCCGCTCGCCCTGCGAGCCGCCACCATGCGCTTAGTGATGTGCCCGTCGTCCGTCGCAATGAAGACCCTTGCCAATGGAGTTGGTCGACAGCTTGGCAGTTTCAGTTGGTCACGTCTAACGATCGCCGTCATGGCCGTCGGCATCGCAGCAGCGTTGACCCTGGCCGGTTTCGGCGGACCAGCGACGCCGCCCACCAAGCCAGGGCCTCCGGCCAAAGCGCCGGCGGAGCTCGTGGAGCAGCCGGTCAGCATCCTTCCAGCCGACGCCATACGGACTTTTGGCGACCAGCGCTTTCGCCATCCCGGCGGCATCAGTGGGTCGGCCTTGTCGCCCGATGGCAAGCGGCTTGCCACGGCGGCCTATTTCTCGGTCATCATGTGGGACACGAACAGTGGCAACCCGCTGTGGAAAGCCGACGCCGGCACTGGCGGCCTCTGGGGCGACCAGCCACTTTTCTTTTCGCCGGACGGCACTCTGCTTGCGCTGGTACGGACCAACTATGCGATGGTCTGGGAAGCGGCCACCGGCAAACTGCTCAAGAGAGTCAAGGACCCGCGAGTGAAAGACGAGTGGTCCTTCAGCACATTCCAACATGGTGCTTGCTTCACCGAGGATGGCAAGCATCTGATTATCGGCCGATCAGCCCACACGCCCACGGAACCTCGTTTAACCACCGAGTGTTATGACGTCAAGACTTGGGAAATTGCACGCACAATGGATGGGCCATCGCCTACCTACGTTTCACAATCGCTGGCCATCGGATTAGACAAACGGCGTGCTCTCATGTTCTCGGACCCGGCGACCGGTCGCATCATCGTCCAACCAAAGGACCAGATGCCGGCGCTAAGACCATTTCTTTCACCCAGCCGTAAGCGTGTCGCGGTCTGCCGTGACCATGGAACAATCGACGTTTGGTCCGTCCCCGATGGCGCTTTGGTTGCGTCTTTTCCGCAGTTTGCCAAGAATGGGCGACTAGTTGGCGTGGGGTTGTTAACACCCGACGATAAGACTCTGCTCGTCGCGCGGTCAACCGGCATTGTCAGGTTGGATCTTACGACGGGTAAGGAACTGGAGCCGATTCCCCAACGATACCATCCGATCGGCGGTCAACCGTCGTCGCTTCATTTGATGCCGGACAACGACACGCTGCTCGCGTGTGCCGATGACGGACTCGTTCATCGTTGGAGTCTTGCGACGCTGAAGGAGTTACCGCTCCCCGATGGCTACATCAATTTCTCGCGTGCGTTCGCCTCTCATGATGGTCGTTACCTGGCGATATCCGCCGCGGATGGCCGGCTCGATATTTGGAATCTCGAAACGGCCAAGCGCACTTTGACAATCAACGAGTCGGCAAAGAAAGTAACCGCAGTCGCTTTCTCATCAAAAAACGAGACACTCGCAGTTGGCCGGTTGTATGGTGAAGTGCAATTGGCGGATCTTTCGAGCGGTAGGATCCGAGCCGCGTTCACGATTCAAAGTGATCGCGTCGATCGGCGCTTCGCAAATGCTCTCATATTCAGTCCAGATGACCGAACGTTGTTCGTCAACATTGGACATACGCAAGTTGAGGTCATCGACGTTGCCGACGGGAAGCGCCGTTGGGGTGTGCTTGGCCCTGAGGTGTTCGCCGTGGATCCGGACGGAAAGCAGGTAGTATCCGGGGGCATCGGGCCGAATCTGACCGTCACGGACTCGGCCACGGGCGCGGTTCGCAAGCGGATCAAACTCTCGGGCACACTGAACGAGCGAATGGGCAGCGAAGTGCCCGCGCTTGTTTATTCGCCCGATGGCCGCCGGCTGTTCGTGTCCACGCGCGATCAGCAAATTCGCATTCTGGACGCCGTCACGCTTGACGAGCGTGCCAGTTTCGTAACCTCCGAGATGATGCCAAGCGGTTTCGGGCCGATGAAGTCGGCGGCCGAGGCGCTGGCGGTGTCTGCCGATGGCCAGTGGTTGCTGACCGGGGGCCAGGATCGAACGGTACGCTTGTGGGAAATAGCGACGCGGGCCGAAGTGCGACGCTTTGTCGGCCACGACTGCCAGCTCGCGATGGTAGCGTTTGGGCCACATGGTAGATCGGTCGTGTCGTGCGGCGAGCGCGATGGCGTCGTCTATCAATGGGACCTGCGGCCGCGTGAAGCCGGTCCAATTGGGCCGTCGACGTGGGGCGAACTAGGTTCAAGCGATCCAGCGGCGGCGTATCGTGCCTTATGGTCACTGGCGTCCGAGCCGGTGAAAGCAGTCGAACTCCTGCGAACGAAGTTGCGGCCTGTCGTCGCTCCGACCCCAGAGCGCTTCGCGATGCTGATTGGTCAACTTGGATCAGACGACTTTGTGGAGCGTGAAAAGGCCACAAAGGAATTGAGCGCCCTCGGTCGAGCCGCCGGCCCAGAATTGAAAGCCGCCATTACCCGCGGCCTGCCTGCCGAGGCTCGCGAACGAGCGGATAAGCTGTTGAAGGTCCTGGAAGGCGAACCGATGGGCGAGGAGCTACGACGATCGCGTGCAGTGCAAGCCATCGAGTTAGCCGGTGGACCGGAAGCAATTGCACTGCTGAAGGAGTGGGCAACAGGGGCGCCGCCGGCGTTGCTGACCGAACGTGCGCAGTCGGCGGTCGGCAGGCTGTCGAAACGTTAAAGTTGTTGTCGCCGACACAGCTTGGCTATGTCTCGCGCAGGAGCTTGCGTTTCTGGAAAATCAGCTCCGAGGCTGCAATGCAATGAAACTGACTCGTGAAACGAATTGAAGCAAACCAAGCGCAAAAGCAGCACGCGCGATCCCATTTCGGAGGGTCTATTGCGCTAGTATTTTGCACTCCGCGTTTTTAACCCATCTCCTCTGCTACTAATGACATGTGTCAAAAAAAGCGAGCAGAGATTGCCAACCATAGGG
>DATANR010000243.1:0-4094 GCA_036266155.1 Gemmataceae bacterium
CGACCGAATGATGTTCGTCTCGTTTCTCCGGGCCTACTTCATTTGCCTGGTGAGCACGCTCAGTCTGTATATCATCGTCGACTTGTTCACGAATATTGACGACTTCTTCCAATCCGGCCGCACCACCATTGAAGTTGTGGCCCACATTTTGACGTACTACGGGTACCGCTCGGTCCAGTACTACGATCGTCTGTGCGAGGCCCTGTCCCTCCTGGCGGCGATGTTCACCGTCGCCTGGTCGCAACGGAACAACGAACTCATCCCGATGCTCTCCGCCGGCGTGTCGACGCACCGCTTTCTCCGGCCGGTCTTCCTGGGCGCGGCGCTCATGCTCGGCCTCGGCGTCGTGAACCAGGAATTTGTCATTCCGAACATTGCCCAAGCGTTGATCACCGATCGCGACGATCCGGAAGGCACGCACGAGCTTTACGTCCAAGGGTGCTTCGATCCAAATCGCGTGCACATTGACGGATACAAGGGCAGCCGTGCTTACCAAACGGTCGACAATTTCAATGTGACGCTGCCGTCGAGCGCGAACAGCGAAATGAAGCATCTGACGGCCGCCAAGGCGCACTACCTGCCACCCGAAGAGGGTCGAGAAATTTCCGGCGGGTGGCTACTGACCGGAACGATCCCCGCGGAATTGGCCAAGGACAGCTATGACCCGAAGATCATCAAAATGATCGATCCCGGCCGGTATTTTCTGTACGTGCGTGAGGCGACGTTCGAGCGCGTCACGCAGGGACAGAAGACGCTTCAATTCGTGTCGACCGAGACGTTGTTTAAACTGATGGAACGGACCGACGTGGGCCGCATGAATGGGCTCGCGGTCACGTTTCACATGCGGATCACGCGGCCAATTGTCGGCATGCTTTTGGTAGTGATGGGACTATCGATCATCTTGCGCGACCAGACCCGGCACGTGTTCATTTCGGCCGGGTTGTGCCTGGCGATGTGTGCCGTCTTCTTCGGCGCCGTCTTCGCGGGCAAGTTCCTCGGGACTGGCGACTACGTCTCCCCCGCGATGGCTGCCTGGCTGCCGGTGCTGATCTTTGGGCCGATTTCCGTGGCGCTCTACGACGCAATCCACACGTAGCGATCGACCTATTTCTTGTGCTTCGCTTCCCATTCCTTGACGTACTTGGCGGGGTTCGCCTTGAACTCGTCACGGCAGCCCGTGCAGCAGACGTAGTAGGTCTTGCCTTCAAAGCTGACCTGGATCGTGCCCGTTCCGCCGCTGACGATGCACTCGCGTTCGCCGCGGCCAACGTCGGCAAACGCTTCCCCTTCTTTGGTCATGCCGACGACGTACTTCTTGGTGAACGCCGTCCCGCCTTCCGGCCGCGTTTCCAATCGGTAGGTGACACGGTTGTCGTGTAGCAGTGAGAACGTCAACCTCTCCACTTGCTTCGCATCCACGAGCGGCCGCTCGACAACGAACTGCTTGGCGGTCAACGTGCCCTCATAGACGAGTTTCTCTTTGGCGACGGTCGTCAGCGTCAACTGGAATCGATCCTTGGCTGCGAGATAGCGTGCTTCGCCGCGCGTGAAGTACTTGCCCTTGTCAAAGGTGATGACGAGCCAGGCGTCCGCGTCCTTGAATTGCCATTCACAGGCGACCGTCTCCTGCCAGTGACCCTTCTGCTTTTCCTCGAGCGATCCTTCTGGCGAGCCGGTGCCCTTCCACGAACCGATGAGAATGTTCAACGGCTTGAGCGCCTCGCGTGCCGGCTTTTCTTTCGGCCCGTCGGCAATGACAACCGCGATGGCCAACAGCGAAACGACAGCGACAAGACGCATGGATCGACTCCGGTGACTATCCAATCAAACACCCGACAGCATAAGACGAACCGGGCAAGCGAACATTTCAGGAATCATTTTCGACGCCGGCCACTTCGCCGGTAGAATCTTCCCGATACCCGACCACCCTTTCCCAACGGTCGCCATGAATCGTCTGTTCGGTCTTGCCATCCTCATGTTCGCGGCGTGTCCAGTTCATGCCGGTCTCGACGAGTACATCAAGCAACCCGATGACTCGTTCAAATGGTCCGTCAAGGACAAGACGCAAGCTGCCTCCGGCACCATGTACACCCTGGAAATGGTCAGCCAAACCTGGCAGGGGATCAAGTGGGACCACCAGATGGTCGTCTATGTGCCCGACGGCGTCAAGCCGGGCGACACGCTGTTCCTATGGAATGACGGCGGCCGACCCAATCCGCTCAACTCGTTCCTGGCCTTCGAACTCAGCAAACGCGGCAAGATCCCCGTGGCTTTCCTCTATGGCATTCCGAAGCAGCCCCTATTCGAAGGCAGGAAGGAAGACGCCCTCATCGCCGAGACGTTTGTCCGCTTCTTGAAGACCGAAGACGAGAGTTGGCCCCTCCTCTTCCCGATGGCCAAGAGTCTGGTGCGAGCGATGGATGCACTGCAGGCCTTCGCCAAAGACGAGTGGAAGACCGAGGTGAAGTCATTCGTCGTGTCCGGCGCGTCGAAGCGCGGCTGGACCACCTGGCTCACCGGTGCCGCCGACAAGCGCGTGAAGGCAATCGCTCCGTGCGTGATCGACATGCTCAACTTCGGCAAGCAATTGCCGCATCAGGTACTGTCGTTCGGCAAGCCGAGCGAGATGGTCCACGACTACACCGACCGCGGGCTGATCCCGATTCCTGACACCCCCGCCGCCAAAAAGCTCTGGGCCATGGTCGACCCGTGGATGTACCGCGAAAAGCTGACGATGCCGAAGCTGCTCGTGATGGGCGCCAACGATCCGTATTGGCCCATCGACGCCTGCAACTTCTATTGGGACGACCTTAAGGGCGACAAGTGGGTGCTCTATGTGCCGAATGCCGGTCACGGTCTGGAGCAGACTTACGCCGACGGCAAGAAAGATCGGGCCCGCGTGCTCGGCACGATCTCGCAGTATGCCCGCTGCGAGATCCGCAATGAGCCGATGCCCAAGCTGAAGTGGAAGCACGGCGACGCCGGCGACAAGCTGACGCTGACCGTCGAATGCGATCCGACGCCGAAAGCCGCCCGCCTCTGGGTCGCCGACGCCACGACGCGCGACTTCCGCAAGTCGAAATGGACCGAGCAAGCGGTAACCCTCGACGGCGGCACGGTCAAAGGCGAAGTCGAGAAGCCGAAGGAAGGCTGGCGCACGTTCTTCGCGGAATGCGAGTACGAGAAAGACGGCCAGACATTCTTCCTGAGCACGCAGCTTCGGATGAATGAAGCTGCGAAGAAGTAAGACGCTCAAATCTTGATTCGACGGCAGAGATGGCCAAACACATACCGGGGTTGGCCATCTCTCACTTGAAGAACTGTATTGGGAAGCTTATGCCGCAATAAGTTACGTCAAGAAAATCAAATTTCACTTCTAGCGCTAGAAGCCACTCAATCGAGCTTTGTGGGTGCCTCACGACCGGATGTCATCACCATTATTTCGTCCACGCCCGCTGGAAGAAGCGCACCCAGTTGCCGTGCATGATGCCTTTAATGTCCGCTTCCACGTACCCCCGTTTGCGCAGCAGGCTCGGTACCACCTGGATGTCGGCAATCGTGTCCAGATCGTACGGCGTCTGCTCGGTGCCAAAACCCCCGTCGAGATCGGTGCCGATCGCCGCGTGATGGGCATTCCCCGCAAGTTGGCAGACGCGGTCGATGTGGTCGACGAACTTCTCGAAGGAACAGTTTGCCTCCTTCGGCATCGTCTTGCCGCGGATCCAATTCGGCACGATCATCCAGGCATCGAGAGCCGCGCCAATGACGGCCCCGCGGCTCACGAGCCGCTTGATTTGATCGTCGGTGAGTTGCCGTTGATCCGGTACGAGCGTCCGGCAATTGTGATGGCTCGCGAGCACCGGGCCGCCGTATGCATCCATCGCCTCGTCGAAGCACTGATCGGAAAGATGCGTCACGTCGAGGATCATGCCGACCTTTTCCATCTCCTTGAGCAACGGCTTGCCGGGCGGGAACAAGCCGCCGACCGTACCGGTGCCATGCGCATAAGGACTGACGCCATAGTGAGCCGGCCCGATGATGCGCAATCCGGCCGCGAACCATTCATGAACCTGGTCCGGCGACAATACCGAGTC
>DATANR010000244.1:0-2704 GCA_036266155.1 Gemmataceae bacterium
CGAAGCCGACGCTCTTGTCGCGGAGTTCGTCCTTGGCCTTTTCCTTTTCCTTTTCCTTGGTGTCTTTCTTTTCGTCTTTCTTGTCCTGGGCGGCCAGTTCGGTCTGCCCGGCGCCGAGGGCCATCAAGCCGATCGCGAGCAAGCTGGCCAGGAGGCTGCGAAGTAACAGATTCATGAGACTTGTCCTCCCCGGAAGAGGGGGTACGGAGCCGATAGTGTCGCTGCAATTATATAACCGCGATTGTCCGCAAGTGTTGGCGGTTTGCCAAGACAAACTTACTTCAGTTCCTTCACCCGAATGTTCCGATAGCGCACGAATTGCTTCGTGTAGTCCCCGCCGCCGTGGACTTGCAGGGCGATGCCGCCTTTATCACTCAGACGCTTCTCGGTGTCCTGATACTCCATGAATTTGACGCCTTTGATCCAGGTCGTCAACTTCGGCGGATTGCCTTCGATCCGGGCGCGCAATTCGTTCCATTCGCCATGCTTCCAGAACTCGGGCCACTTTGCCGGGTCGATCGGCAGCTTGAACGGAGCGTCGTCCAGGGTAATTGCGGTGACCTTGTCGGTGAAGGTGAAATTGCGGACGTTCGGCTTGCCGCCCGGCAGGCCCTCGCCATAGATGCCCATGAGGTTGCCCTTGGCGTGGTAGTCGATCATCGCCTGGTAGCACTTGCCGGTGTCGGTCGAGCGGAGGAAGAGCCCGCTATCGGGGCCGAAGTCGTTCTTCATTTCGAGCGCCACCTCGAAGTCGCCAAACTCCTTCTCGGTAATGATGATCCCGCCGTTGCCGGGAATGTCCTGCGACCCGACCATGACGCCGTCCTCAACGACCCAGCGGCCGCCGGTCTTGTTCTTGCTGGCGCCGCTATGTCCGGTTTTGGCGCTCACCTTCCAGCCGGTCAGGTCCTTGCCGTTGAAGATGGGGGTGAAGCCGTCGTCGGTGGGTTTGTCGTCGGCCCAGGTCGGATTTGGTGCAAACATGAGGAAGCCGGCGAAGCTGGCGATAGTCATGAGAAGACGCATGGAGAAGCTCCGGAGGCCGAGTGCGAAATGGGACTGACACGGAGTTGGCGTCGCAGCGATTACTTCTTCTTGGTGAGTTTGCGAACCTGAGCCGTGGTCAAGCCTGTTAATTGCGTAATCTCGGAAACGGGCCGACCCAACTTAATCATCTTCTTGGCCAGTTCCTCAAGCACTTCGACGCGCCCTTCGACGCGCCCTTCCTCGCGCCCTTCCTCAAGTGCTTCTTGGTAAACACGCGTTTGCCGGATGTCAGTGACTTGCAGCATTTTTTCGACCTCGTTGCGTGACCACTGGGGGAACTGGTACAAGATCACCGTTTCGATGAATTGTAGCAGAAGCCGCTCGAAATGCTTCGGCCGCTGCGCCGCCTTGACCCGTGGCACCAACGCCTTGGCCTTGCTCAGCGCTGCTTCGGGCTTCGCGGCGATCAACTCCAGAATGCCGAACTCATATTGGTCCGGTCGTGCTGGCGGTAACTCATCGAGATAAATGCGCACGAGTTGATCGGACTCGATCAGCGACCGATATGGGTGAAGGTTCTTCTGCTCCGTCGTTCGACTCGGATAGATCACGACGGCCACCCAGTCCTGCGCCGGGTCGCCATGATCGAGGAAATGGCCGATCTTAGTGAGCAGATTCGCGTAGACCTTGTTGGACGAGTAGTACTGGACTTCCCAAAGATATACCGGGTCGATGGTCGCTTCACGCGGCCGAAAGACTCCGTCCAGACGAACCGACGTCGCTTTGTATTCGATCGCCTCCAATTCGAAGCGCTGCGCATCGCTTTCTGGTCGACCGATCAATTGAAAGAAACAACCGGGCAGTTCCTTGAACAACTCGAAGAACAGCGGGTCGCGCTTCATTGGTTTCCCATCGTCATGGACGTGCTGTCTACAGATATGATGGCCGTGAACCTGGAGGAGCCTTGCGATGGCAGATTCACGAACGATCGTACTCACAGGCGCAACTCGCGGCCTCGGTCGAGCGCTACTACCGCACTTCGCCAGCGCCGGACACACGGTCGTCGGCTGCGGGCGGTCGGCCGAACACGTGGCGGATATGCAACGTCAGTTCCCGTCGCCCCATCGCTTCGTGCCTGTCGACGTCAGCGACGCGGCGGCGGTTCAGACTTGGGCGATCGAGGTGCTGAAGGCCGTTGGCCCACCCGATTTGCTCATCAACAACGCCGCAGTCATGAACGAACTCGCACCGCTCTGGGCGGTGCCGGCGGATGAATTCGATCTGCTGATCGACATCAACGTCAAAGGCGTGGCCAACGCGATCCGGGCGTTTGTGCCGGCAATGGTCGCGCGCAAGAGCGGCGTCATCGTCAACCTGTCGAGCGGTTGGGGCCGATCGACGTCGCCGGAGGTAGCTCCGTATTGTGCCTCCAAGTTCGCGGTCGAGGGGATGACGCGGGCGCTCGCCCAGGAGTTGCCGAGTGGGATGGCGGCGATCCCGCTCAACCCCGGCGTGGTCGACACGGACATGCTGCGCTCGGCCTGGGGCGACGAGGCGAGCGCTTATCCGTCTGCCGCCGAGTGGGCAAAGCGAGCGGCTCCCTTCATTTTGAATCTGGGAGCGAAGGACAATGGCAAACCGCTTAGTGTTGACTGAGACAAAGGCTCGCAACGGCGCGCGTCGAGGCGTAAGCCCGACGTGTCTGGGCCTGCGGGGC
>DATANR010000245.1:0-5651 GCA_036266155.1 Gemmataceae bacterium
AGTTTTGTCGGGGGTCGACGGAATGGCGCATGCGTGAGCTAACTCCATGCTTGGCATACGGTTATGATATGAACAGCGACGGGGACCGTCAAGAGAAAAACATCCATAAAATCATGAATAATAATGACTTATGTCAAAAGAAACTTCTGTCGGAGGCGTCAGCGCCAGGATCGCGGGGCCGATCGTCATCAACAAATAGTCGAGCGAGGCCGGGTACTTCCTGCAGTTGAGAAAGGACATCAGCGTCCACAGCGGCGTTGAATAGATCTCCCATGGTCGCGGATCGCCATACACATTGGCGCCGCGCACGACGATGAAGCCAAAGATGAGCAGCCCGCCCAGCAGGAACAACCGCCGCCGGCGTGCCGCACGCTCCATCACCATGATTGAGCCGAATCCATACCCCGCCGCCATCACGCCCACCCAGGGGATCAGGCAGTAACCCGTGCCGAAGGTGTACTCGCCAAAAATCGGTGCGTCGCCAGGTCTGTGCAAGATCGTCCAGAGTACCTCGGGCAAATGAACCTTGTCGGCCGTCAAACCGTCGAGCAGGTTATGCGACAGGATCATTGCGACGCCGAAGAATGTGACGACGGCAGTCGGCAGGTACACGAGCAACGACAACACGATCATCGCCCAGCCGATCGCCCAGAAGACGCCAGCGCCGTGATGGATCGGATCGAAGTTGAACATCCACATGGCGCGATTGATGACGACCTCAAAGAACGCCAACCAAATGCCCCGCGTCAACAGGAACATCGACAATTCAAACGTCGACTTACCGCGCGTCCCCGCGAGAAATGCGGACGTACCCGCCAGGAAGATGAAATTCGGCGCGCAATAGTGCGTGATCCACCGCGTGAAGAAAAGCCCCGACGACGTTTGGGACAAATCGGTCACATCGAGGTACAGCCAGTTCGAGAAGAAGTCGCGTACGTGGTCGAGGGCCATGATGATCATGATCAGGCCGCGCAACAGATCGATCGATTCGAGCCGATTGGGCCGAGGTAAGCTGGTCATGGAAGTAGTCCGGAGATTACCTCATTTCTTATCCACCACAACGATCTGTTCCGGCTTCTCGATCTTGATTTCCGGCTTCTCCTTGTAGAGCGTCACCGTCCCCGTCACGCGGATCAACTTGCCCTTGAAGTGCGTCTTCGGATCGTCGATCTTCGCCGCCTTGAACTTGGCGAGCACCTCTTCAGAGATGAGCACCGTCAGGTTTTTGGCATCCTTGAAATCGGCCTCCGAGTTCAGGAAATACGGGCCCTTGCCGCCCGTCGACTTGACCTCCATCTCGACCGTCACCTTTTCATTGACTTTCTTCGCCGCCTCCGCCGGCGTCAACGGCTTCGGCGGATCATCAGCACGAACACCGACAACAACGAGAAGAGCAAGTAATACGGCAAGTCGACGCATCGCGGTCTCCGAGCTTCATGGATCACGAATTGGCATACTGTTCGATGTATCGAAGCGGACGTGCTGGCACATGGTTTGCCCCGTTTGTCCGGCACACGCGCCCGCGAAAGGACAGCCGATGCACATCACTCGAATCCTCGCTCCGGCCGCGGCGCTAATGGTTGCGGCAACGCTCGCGGCGCAAACGCCTCCCCCCGGCGGTCAGGGCCCAAGCGTCCCGAAAGTAATCTTCCCCACCGATCCGCCTAAGACTACGGCACCGAGCACGACTTTTCCGATGCAGGTCTTTCAGCAAACCGGCGTGCCCAAGGACATGGGCATCAGTCCTCGGCAGCAGTCCCAGATTGACGCCATGATGCAACAGCTTCAGGCAAAGTACCAGGCGCAATACGACCGCCTCAACGGGCTGCCCGCGGCCGAGCGTGCCGACCGGCTGGCGCAGCTCAATCGCGAATACTCGGTTGCCTGGCTCGATGGCGCCACCCGCATCTTCTCCGGACCACAGCTCACGCGCTATCAACAGCTTCAACTTCAATATGGCAGCTTCGCGTCGCTCATGGACCCGGTGCCGCAAAAGGCTCTGGGCCTCACTGACGCCCAGATGAATCAGCTTCGCCAGGAGGTTGCGTGGAGCACCGAGCAGCAGGCCGCGATCCAAAAGGCGGCGATCGCCGACCAGGCCCGCGCGCTGCAAATGTTCAACGATTACAACACGGCCGCCCAGAAGCGCTTCGACCAATTGCTCAACGCAAATCAGCGACAAATGTGGACGCAAATGATCGGGTCGCCGTTCGCATTCCAGCCGAGCTTTGCTCCGCCAACCACGGGATCGGGCCCCACCATCACCGGCCCCGGCGGCAAACCGATCAAGATGTAGGAGGTAATATCCATGATCCGCAAACTCAAGACCGGTGAATATCGCCTCTATTCGCGGAAGAAGGACGCCAAGACCGGCAAGCGCCGCAACCTCGGCACGTTCGCGACGCGTGCGAAAGCCCAGGCCCACGAACGTGCGGTGCAGTTCTTCAAGCATGGAGGATGACGGGGTATGGAGTGGCGCCATGCCGGAATGCTTCAGGCGAGCGCCACTTCGAGCTTGTAAGGGTTGACGCCGCTCGCCGGGGCCTGGTCGCCGAGCAAACTCAGTTCGTCTTCCGAGTTTACGTGCCGTACGTCACGCACACCTTCAGCGAGCAAGCGGCCGTGGGCGATGAGCAATTCCTCCTCGTTCAGGCCGATCAGCAAGGCCGACACGGCAAAGCCTTGGCGCCGCAGGTTGCCGAGTGTGGTTGACGTATCGATTGAGACGGCGGGCAGGATCGCGATGATGGTCGCGTCGCGCGGCAAGCGCGGCGTCACTTCAATGACCAACCGGGCGAAGGTCAAGCCATCCGTGAACTCCAGGCGGGCGAGCGCTTCGCGGATTTGTTGAAACTGCTCGATGCCACGGCGTGTTTCCACGACAACCGGACGCAAGCGGTCGCTCGCTTCATCAGCCTCACCCTCACGGCGGGCGGCGTCGCGCGTCTCGTAGCCGGCGACCTCGTCATCACTGCCTTTCTGTGCTTCGATGCGATAGCGATATAGGTCGGCCGCGTCCTTACCGTTGCTGGCGAGGCCGATCTGCTGGTTCAACATCGTCACCGCGTAGGCGATTGAGCACGCAGTCGTCACGACGAGATCGGATCGAAACGGCTCGCCGTGTTGCGAATAGCCGTCCTGGTGAAAGTCAACAAGGATGCTCGCGCCCGCGAGGGTTGTCGGATCAAAGACGCGGCATTGCAACTCACCGGTGCGAGCTGTCGCACGCCAGTGGACGCGCTGGAGTGGATCGCCGACCTGATAGGGCCGCACGCCGGCGTTGCGCGTCGGATCTTCGAACAAGCGGCGTGCGGTGTTCACTTCACCGATCGGCCGCTGCGATGCGAAGTCGTACTTCGGCAATGGCAGTACCTTCGGCAGCACCATCAGGAAGAACGGCTTCGCGACGATCCGGTGTCGGCGATGCAGGCCGAACAGGTCGCCCGTTTCTAACAGCGTCGGCCCGACCTGGTAGTAGCCGCGTGTGTCGCATTCGATGTCGTACTTGACGACGGCCGCCTTGCCCGCGGGTACGGAGCAGAGACGCATCCGCCGGCCCGTGATCCGTACTCGCGGCGGCTTCTGCCGGAGGTAATGTTCGGGAAACAGATCCTCGATCAAGACCCACGCGACGCGACCTCGGCCCGTATTCATGAGCCGGACCTTCATCTCGACGGTGGCCCCGACTTCCACGGGCTCGGTCACCTTGCATTCGCGTTTCGCTTCAAGCGCTCCGACCCAGCGCTTGGCGAGATGCCGGCTCAGGATCAAGACGCCGATCAGTACATACATCGCGAACGCGAGCAGGCCGGCCTGGAGAACCAGGGCGGCGAGCAGGACAACGGCGAGCAGGATGAAGAGTCGGCGCATGCAGTTTCAAGTCCGGCCCATGACCCACTCGTACAAGAAGAAAACTCCCACCGTCCCGAAAACCCACAGCGCCATCCACAGCATCATCAGCGGAGGCACCCACCAGTCGGCGTCGTTGGGCCAACGGCGTTTCAAATGTCTTAGACACCAGGGCAACGCTGCGATGCCGACTATGAACCAAATGAACGAGCAACAGCAACCAGTCCAATCGACAGGCATCGGAACAATTCTCGAAAGGAGCGATAAGTCTCTGCTCCGATCGTAACCGCGGTGATGATGCCCACCCTAACTGCAACGTCGCCTCACCCCACATCCACCACGTCCCCCGGCATTGGCACATCGACGTCGAAGAAGCCGATGTCGCGCAAGGCTTCGGCCAGCGACTCTGCTTGTTCGCGTTCGCCATGGATCAGCCGCACCTTGCCGACCTGGCCAGCGAGCGGTTCGAGATACGCGAGGAAATCTGATCGATCCGCGTGGCCGCTGAAGCCGTCGAGGTGGACGACTTCGATCCACTTGTTCCACTCTTTGCCGAGGAACTTGATCGTCGGCGACTTTTCCAGCAAGCGCCGGCCGGTGGTTCCTTGGGCCTGGTAGCTGACGAGAATCACCGTGCAGCGTGGGTCGTCGATGTGCTCCTTCAGGTGATGCTGAATGCGGCCGGCGTCGCACATGCCGCTCGACGCGATCGTGATCGACGGCTCCGGGCGACGGCTCGTCCTAATTGAATCTTCGAATTCGCGGATGTAAGTCACCACGTCGCCGCCGAGGATGCCGACACCGTCCTTGAGCATCTGCTGCCCTTCGGCATCAAGACATTCCGGATGCGACTCGTACACGCCGGTGATGTCCGCCGCGAGCGGGCTATCGACATAGACCGGCACGCGCGGAATGTTGCCGTCGAGGATGCCGCGGTGAATGTAGTGGATGATGAGCTGCGTGCGGCCAAGGCTGAACGCGGGGATGAACACCTTGCCGCCGCGGGCGATGGTGTGGTTGATGGCCTCGTATAGCTTGCGTTGCGTGCTTTCGATTGGCTCGTGCGTGCGGTTGCCGTAGGTGCTCTCGCAGACGAGCACATCGGCCTGCGGGATCGGGGCCGTGTGCTTCAAGAGCGGCAGATGTCGCCGACCGAGGTCGCCCGTGAATGTCAGTGACTGCCCGCCGCTGGTCACGATGTGCGTCATCGCGGAACCGAGCACGTGGCCGGCTTCGAGAAACTTGAATCGCACGCCCGGCACGACGTCGCGGAAGCGGTCGTATTCGACCGCGACCACCTGATCGAGCACGCTGTTCACGTCGGCCCGCGTATAGAGCGGTTCAACAAACGGCTCGGCATATTGCCGCGCGATGTTGAGGTGGGCCGCCTCTTCTTCCTGGATCTTGGCCGAATCGACCAGCATGACGGCGAGCAGGTCGCGCGTCGCGGGCGTGCAGAAGATCGGGCCATCGAAGCCGTGGCGCACAAGGCTGGGCAGGTTGCCGCAGTGGTCGATGTGCGCGTGCGACAGCAGCACGCCAGCGATTTGCTTTGGCTGAAAAGGGAATTGGGCGTTGCGGCGGCGTGATTCGTCCCGGCGTCCCTGGTAGAGCCCGCAGTCCAGCAGCACCTTGGCTCGACCGACCTCCAGCAAGTGCATGGAGCCGGTCACCATCTGGGCGGCCCCCCAGAAGGTCACAATGGGGCCCCGCCGGGCGAGGGTGGGGTCGTCGGTAGTCATTAACGTATTCTAGGGGGCATCGGCGAGCGTCGAGGCGTAAGCCCGACGTGTTGGGAAAGC
>DATANR010000246.1:0-5275 GCA_036266155.1 Gemmataceae bacterium
ATCAAAACCGCCACTTCGGCCGGCAACGCCGCGAGGACTTCCGGACTCAGCTCTGGCGGTTCCATGCCAGTCGCCAACACTACAACGACAGCAAGACCATTCCAAGAGCAGTTCGTGAACGGTTACTCAGATCGTGGGTCAGTTTCGTCGAGGACGCTTCCCAGGCCTCGCTCACGCTCCGGGTTGATGCACCCGCCCGAAGCGTGAGCGAGGAAACCGCCTCACTACTGTTTCTCACCCGGCTGAAATCACTCCCGGCTCACTGCGACACCCGCGTCGAGTTGATCGACTCGAACGTCTTCGTCTTCGTGTAATAGATGATCGTCTCAGCCTCCAGGGTTTCGGGCTTGATGCCCTGACCCTTGAGCTTGTTGACGACCGCCGGGTTCTTCTTGCTGACGTTGAAAGTCAACGTGCCTTTCAGCTCGCTGTACTTAACTTTGTCCGTGTCGCCGAAGAACTCGCCCTGCTTGCGCATGCGCACGCTGCCGATGGCGATCATTTCCTAGTTCGCCTTCGGCTCCAGCTTTCCCGTGTCCGGGTTCTTTTCCATCTGCTCGGTCGAGAATAGTCGAGCTTGTTCTTGGCGCCTTCGGGCGCGCAGGTTCTGCAGCTAAGAGGCCGACTACCGGAAGGACGGAAATTTCAACTTACCAAAAATAAATCTCTTATCCAGATTGACTATTTTCCCGTCATCAAAATATATTCAATAAAACTCAGCACTAAATCGACAGAGTTAGTTTTACGAGCCGCTACAGTTGAATTGGCCGATGGCAGTCAAGTTAGGCCATTTTGGCCGACCTGCCGCGGACAAAAACCGAAGGGCGTTCAAATGATCAGGGCTATGGCGTTTGTGGCAAGCACAGCTTTGTTTCTTGCCGCCAGTGAGCAGGCAAAGGCGGCGCCGGTCACGGTGAAATATGATGTCACGGTCTTGTGCGCAACGAATGGTGCGCCAATCCATGACATCGAAGTGAAGGTCGTGGTGGCCGGGACGACGACCAAATATACGGCCTTTACCGGCATAACCGGACAAATGTTTATGAGCACCAACCGTGTACAAATGACGATGGAGTCGGGGTCAGAAGTTGACATACTTGTTAACGACCCCGAAAGCGACAATTATTGTCAAGATTGGGGAAGCGTTACGTTGGTCGATCATCCAACCGCAAGCGGTACCTATACTGTTACGGTTTATCTGTACCCGCTGCCCTAACGTTAGGGATTGTGGCTGCCGCATCGCCATCTCTTAAGTGTTGGTTCGCCCAAATTTTGCCTCTCGAATTTGTTGCCCGGCGAGATAATTCAAGAGAAGAAAAATTCGTTAATTGAGGCGAGATTGTTTCATCGCTGTTGCGGCAAAGCAAGCCGCGGATCGCGAGCACGAAAGCAGTTTCGGATAGGTCGGCGACTGAAACAGTCTCGACAGCTCTCGCTGCGTGGTCGAACGCAATGGGGCTCATTGGCTCACGCCAATGGCGTCGATTGATTCAAACGTCTTTGTTTTTGTGTAATAAATCACGATTCGCGCCGAGTGAGTGCGACCTTTGATTCCCTGTCCTCGCAATTCCATCACAACGGCAGGATTCTTTAGAGTTCCATGAAACGTAAGCGTCCCCTTTAGCTCGCTGTACGTGACCTTGTCGGCGTCGCCGATGAACTCGCCCTGCTTGCGTACATGGACGCTGCCGATCGCGATCATTTCCTGATACGCCTTCGACACCATCTTCCCGCTCTCGGGGTCCTTCTCCATTTGCTCGGTCGAGAACACGTCGAGCGTATCTTTGGCATCGAGGTAAACGGCGCCAAGCGGGATGTCGCCTTCACGCAGGTCGACCGGGATCGTCGGCGAGTCGGCCGGCAGGTGCACGGTGCGAACGTTGTTGAAGAACTTCGCACGTTTGCGGAAGTCGTTCGCGATCATTTTGCCTGCGAACTGCACGATCGTGAGTTGCATCTCCTCGTCTTCCTTCAGCCCCCCCTTCTTCTTGGGTGGGTCCTTCTTCGTGAGATCGATCTTGCTTTGCTCCTTCTTCGTGAGATCGACCTTGTTGGGCTCCTTCTTCTTGGGATCGTCCTTTTTGGGCGACGGCTTGTCGGCAAGCGCGTCCTTCTGGCCGGGCTGCCAGAGGCGCACGGTGCCCGGCATCGTGTCGGAGGCCGTCAGGATCATGTCGCTGCGTGACTTCGGCCCCTCACCGTCCTTGGGCAATTGATCCTTGTTCAGAGGCGTTTTGATGGTCACGAGGTCAGGCCCCTCGACGCTCTGAAACTTGATGAGTTTGCCGTGTTCGTCTTTCTCCTCTTGAATCGCCGTCACCGGCCGGGCGTTTTTCGGCTTCGGAATCTCCTCGTCGCGCGGCGCGTAGAAGCACATCACTGTGTCGATGTTCGGATTGTCGTCCTCGGCCTTCTCCCCTGGCTTCAGCTTTTTCGGAGCTTTTTTCGGCTTGCGGTCCTGGTTCAAATAGACCGGGCGATCGAGCAGGACTTGCATCCACTCGCACTTGAGCCGTGAATCTTCCTGATAGCCCTGCACCGAGCCGTGGTAGTAGATGAGCTTTTCGGCCCCGAAGAAGTCCATCTTGTGTTTCCAGTAGATGTTCATCTTGGTCGGCTTGTCTAGCTTCTTGCCCTCCATGTCGGAGTTGGAGATGATCTCCATGCTTCCTTCGCCCTTGATGTTTGAGGTGTTGTCGCGCTGGTCAATCACGATGTGGAAGCCGAACATGGTGAGCTTGTCGAAGCGAACGACGCCCCAGTTGTCGGGCGCCTTGTCGGTCTTTGGGGTCCCCGTGACGATGAGGCGATTGCCTTCGCGATAGGCCTGCATTTCTACCGTCTGGCCCGCGATGTCGGTGCCAAGGTCATCCTTGTTGGCCGGATCCTGATGAACGGTTACGTCGCCGGCTGACATGACGTGATCCATCTCCGTCTTGCCTTGCGGATCGCGGTTGACCCAGCACTTGATCGTTTTCGCCGCGACGATGAGCGGCTTCTTTTCTTGCTCTTCTTCTTTGGGCTCCTCTTTCTTGGCGAGCGGGCCATCCTTGGCATCTCGCGGCATCGGCCCGACTTCCTTAGCCTCGACTTTCGGCAACATGGGATCGCGTTTGGGCTCGCCGACGGCCGGCCCCTTCGCGTCCTTGCTCTTTGGGTCTTTGTTCTTCGCCTTTGGATCATCCTTCGGGTCGACGGGCGGCTTAATCAGTTCTTCGACGTCCTTGAAGACCACATCCAGGTAGTCGCTGTGCTTGACGATCAGGTCCGGCGTGTTCGTACTGACGTGCCCCGTCGCTTCGAGGCGTGTCGGCTTGGCCGACGTCGCAGCCGTCTTGGGTGCTTCCTTCTTGCCATCGCCCTTGGCGATCGGCGCTTTCTTGGGCAGCTCTTTCTTGGCGGTCTTCGGATCTTTCGGGTCTTTCTTCGGATCGTCTTTCTTGTCCGGCGGCTTCAGACGCACCTTGAGCTGGTCAGCCTCGATCTCTTGCAATTGGCCGTCGCTCGTGTCCCGGAACTTGGCGCGTTTGCCGTCCTTGCCCAGGAAGGTGATGACGTCGATCGGCGGCTGGTCTTTGCCGACTTGTTCGCGTGTGAACACCATCCGGTCAACCCAAAATGCTTGCTTGAAGAACTCGCCGGTTTTGGGATCCAACTCGCCGAGTCCGACGGACCCGGCGCCAAGGACGTGGGCCTGGTTGATCTCGTTGCCGTCGCCATACAGGTGAATTTCGCTGCCGCGCAGCCGGTTGCCATCTTTCACGGCTTGTACTTGTTGATTGGCGTCGCCTTTCAAGATCGTGATGTGTGCGTCGGCATCGTGGGTCAGTTCATTACATGTCGCTTGCATGTTGTCGGAGTCGGACGTGAGCACGACGGTCTCCCCCCAGGCGCGGATGGACTTGATCTCCAGGTCACCCTCGTTGGCCTGCTTGTCGTCCTTCTTCGGGGGGACATCCTCTTTGGGAGGAGCGTCCTTGTCGGGCGTCGGTGGCTTCTTGCGCTGGAACTGCACGTCGAGGTACTCGCAGAGGAGCATGTCTTCGCCGTTGTCCCGACCGGCACGCGTCACGCTTACCTGTTCAATTAGGCCGGGTTTGGGATTCGCCGGCTTTTCGAAGTGGGCCAGTTCCTTGGTGAGGTCGTAATGGAAGGGACCATTGGTGCGAATCGTCAGCAAGCGCTTCTCAACAGGTTTGTCTTTCTTCGGGGCTTTGGGATCGACCTTTGGATCGACGCCATCAGCCTTAGCGACGGCCTTCTTCGGATTCTTTTTGCCGTCCTTGTCCGAGCTGCCGGGCGTGGCGAACGAGGCATTGGCATCGGTCCAGAGGTTCATCTCGACGTCGTGATCGAGTTCGATCAGGTCGACGCCATTGGTCTGTGGATCGGTGTCCTTGCGCGGGATCGGCAAGCGTGGTTCGTTCTTTTTGGGCGGCCCCTTTTTCTTCTTGTCCGTCGGCGTGAGGTACACGCGCAAGCCAACGCCGGTCACCGTGGGTTCACGCGGGACCGTGTGATCGGGTTCCGCCAGGCCGGTGTTCGTGTGGTCGGTGACGTGCACGGCCGCAAACGTGCGGATGTGCGGTTGCCCCTTCTTGGGCTCGTCCTCGTAATAGACGGGGCCGGGCGTGACCATCTCCAGATCGTCGTTCGGATCGAGTGTTTTGCGGTTGTTCGACAGCCGAATGCGACCCTTGCGAGCATCGGACAAAGGGGCATCCGGGTCGGCCTGCATTTCCGCGCCGACGATCGTGCGGCCATCCAGGTCGGAGAGGTTGCGAATGGGCTTGTCGAATTGCAAATAGGCCCGGTCGCAATACATGGCGTTGATTTCTGGGATGCCGTCCGCACCGCGCTTTTCGCCCAGGGCCGCCACGCTCAACGGAAACATCTCGACCCAACCGGTCCGTTCGCCCGATTTGATGATGCTGAAGTCGCGCGCGGCAATGACGATCCGTCGCCCCTTCATTTCGAGCTTGATGGGGTAACGCAGTTCCGGGCAATTAGCGCCGAATGCATATTCGAGCTTCCGGTCGAGGCTCGAAGGAGTGGGCGGCAACGGCGGCGGCGGCGGGAGATCGCTGGGATAGTATTCGACGGGAAGCGGCGGCAGGCCGTCAAAGCTGCCGAGCACGTGCGAGTATCCGAAGTAGCCCGCCGCGAAGGCAAGCAGTCCGACGAGGGCGAGCAGAATGCGGCGAGGGGTCCACATCGTATCGATTCTCCGTGTCGTGGCAGCTCGGATCGGCTCCCCCTCTCCGCTTCGGAGAGG
>DATANR010000247.1:0-27736 GCA_036266155.1 Gemmataceae bacterium
ACACCAAGCCGATGATCATCCGCCGCACCAATCGCTGGCTGCGGCGCAACGAGCTGGCGCGGTACTATCACCATCGCGCGCGTAACGCCATACCACCATTGAAGAACGAACAGCGACGGTAGCTAGACAGTAGAACTACGAACATCTGTTCTCAGAGTTGAGCGAATAGGACATGACCGATCTAATCACTCGTAGCGCCACCGTTAACGACCTGCCCCCAATCCGCGCCATCTACAACCACTACGTGCTGACGTCCACTTGCACGTTCCAACTCGAACCGGACACTGAGGCCAATCGACTGGACTGGTGGCGACTACGCAGCGACCGCCATCCCGTAATCGTTGCCGAGTCGAATGGCGAGGTCGTCGGCTGGGGTTCGTTGTCGCCGTGGATGAAGCGCGAAGCCTACGCGCGGACGGTCGAGGCATCGATCTATGTGCGCGCCGACCATCATCGCCGCGGCATCGGCCGGCAACTATTGGTGGACCTAATTGAGCGCGCACGCCAGATCGGCCATCACGTCGTCATCGGCGGCGCCTGCACCGAGCAAATCGGCAGCATCGCACTGCAACAGAGCCTTGGCTTCGTTCACATCGGGACGTTTCGGCAGACGGGGTTCAAATTCAATCGCTGGCTCGACGTGGCGTATTTCCAGGTGACGATCGAATAACTGGAATCATGATGCTCGTTCCGGTGTGAAACTCTACGTTATGGACGGGCCAAATTCGGGGCTTCCTGGCGCTAGTATTTTGCACTCAGCCATTTCGACCCATCTCCCGTGTTGATAATAACATGCGTCCAAAAACTCAAGCAGAGATTGCCAACCCCCCATATGTATTTGGCAATCTCTGTTGCCAATCTCTCCTTTTCGGGGTGAAACGAATCCTCCGCATGCGGCCTTAGCTGTCCGGCCATCAATTCGCTTCGACCCGCACAACTTGCCCGACTGCCGCGGCCAACCGACGGTCACGGCTTTACCGGCTTGGCCGATCTTGCCGATAACACGTGGTTGACGGACCACCCTCGGCCACGGAGTCGGCCCCATGTCGCACGCCAAGCCGCCCGGCTATCTGCCGACGTTTTGCATCAGCGTCATTCTTCCGAACGCACTGTTGATCGTGCTCGGCCTCGCCGTCGGCGGGCTCGGGGCGGAGTACGGAATTCCGTATCTGGTCTGGCACGACGATCCGGTCAAGCAATTTTGGGTCGGGTTCGGCATGGCGCTAGTGTGCTTGCAAGCGCTATACATCGGCTTCTTGCTTTGGGGGAAGAAGGCCGGTCGACCGGATCAGTTCGCGCGCTTCCCGGAGCTGGCCGAGCGCGTCAACTCGCGGCTGTTCCTCGACTACTGCCTGTGGGTCGTCGGCCAGCTCATTGTGCTGGTGGTGATCGTCGTCGCGCTCGTACTCGCGGTCCAGAAGATGGATTCGTTGACGCACGCATCCGGCGAGGCTGAAGCGGCCGACACGGACGACAGCCACAACGTTGCTCCGCCGCGGCCGAACTATGGGCCGTGGCTGCCGCTCGGTGCGATTGCCGCGGCCGCGTCGATCTTCCTCGGCGGCTGGGGCGCTCGGCATGTCTTCCGCATGGTCGCCACGCCGGGCGCGATGGGTGCGCCGCGCAAGTTAATGACCTGGTTGATCGACCCGGCGGACGAGCATGCGCATGCGTTGCCGAAGTGCGGGCTGGTATTGTCGCTGTGGGCGGCGCGGACGCACGGCTCGCCCTATCGTCGTATGTGGATTGCCCTATTCAATCAGACGCTGTGCCTGTCCGTCGGCGTCGTCTTCGCCGCGGTGTGGGAGCAGAGCCGGCTGTCGATCGCCATCGGCGTTGCCGCCGTGATGTTGTTCGGCCTCGTCGCCGCGCGAGCGCGCTGGCTGCACGATGGCCGGGCATTCCGCGTCTTCTTGCTGTTGCTCGGGTGCCTCGGGTACTTCGTGATCGGCTGGCTCGGCTCGCGGCCGTGGTGTGGGTGGCCGCTCGCGCTGGCGGTGGCCGTGTTCCTGGCGACGGTGTTCCCAATCGGCGTACGTTACGCGTTTCCCGGTCCGACCGCACGCTTGTTGCGCGCGACCAACGATCGCATCATCGATCCACTTCTCTGTCGCAAGTATCCGTTCCACGGCGTCGCGGTGCTGTTCTTCCTGTTCGGCATCGTCGTCCTGTTCGTGTTGCCGATGGCGTTCGACCATGTGCGGTCGCCGCTCGTGCTGGGCAGCTTCCTCGCGTTCATGTTCTTGAGCCTTTATGGATTCGTCGCCTACGCCATCGACGACGCGCTGCCGTACCTCGCCCCGGCCGCGATCGTCGTGGTCGTGCTCAGCGGGATGCCGCAATACAAGATGCAGTTCGAAGGACTCGATTACGTGGTTTGTTCGGCCGACGGCGGCCCGGAGCCCTTGCTCGACCTCGAACAAGCCGTGGCCGCGGACGTCGGACGGCAGCAGGCCTTCCACGAAGCGGTCGGAAAAGCCGAGGGTAAGCCGAACGCGGAAGTGGACCGTCTGTGGGCGGCGCTCGAAGACGAGAACCGCGTGTTGCCCGGCAAGGACCTGCGGCCGGGTGCGGCGACATCGCGGCCAGGGAAGTTGCTCACGCTGGGTGATGTGCCGTTCACTTCCATTCCGGCACACATTGGCGAACCGGCCGGCGGCAAGAAGCCGATGGTCGTCGTCGTCGCATCCGGCGGCGGCGTCCGAGCGGCGGCGTGGACGTTCCTCGTGTTGTCCGAACTCGAAGCACGCTTCGCCGATGAGGGGATACCGTTCCCCTATCACGTGCGCTTCATCTCCGGCGCATCCGGCGGCATGTTCGGGGCCGCGTATTACGTGACCAGCTTGCGCGGCCCCGCCGAGATGACCTGGGGCGACGGACGGCGGCAAGAGATGGTGGGCCGCGGCGGCCGGCTCGACAAGTTGACGCAGGACTGGCTCACGCCCGTTTCGCAGAGCCTGGTGACCAACGACGTGCCTGGCTTTTTCTCGCCATTCCCATGCCCGACCGATCGCGGCGTCGCGCTCGAACGAGCGTGGTCCAAGGGCTTGGATCGCGAACTCGATGTGACGTTCGAGCAGCTTGCTGCGCGCGAACGGGCCGGCTGGTGCCCGTCGCTGGCGTTCTCGCCGATGATGATCGAAGATGGCCGGCGCTTGCTCGTGAGTAATCTCGATTTGCGTTACCCGGCGAGCAACGACGGTCATCTGCTCGACTACGATCCTGAGTTGCCGGCGTCCTTAGCGGATCTGAACCGGAACTACTCGCACGACGGGCTCGAACTGTTCCGCATGTTCCCACAATCCCGCGGCCGTTTCGCCGTGAGCACGGCCGTCCGCATGAGCGCGAGTTTTCCGTTCCTGAGCCCGGCCGTCTCGCTGCCGACAAAGCCGCGGCGGCGTGTCGTTGATGCCGGCTACTTCGATAATTATGGCGTCAGCCTCGCGGCATCTGTCCTCTTTAGCAAGAAAAACACGGACTGGATCCGCGACAACGTGTCGAAGGTCGTGCTGATCCAGATTCGTGACGGGCAGAGCGACGATGAGCGACAATTGCGAGTCATTCCCGACGCCGGCCGCCGCAGCAAGGGCGTCACATCGTTGCTGTCGCGCTCGCTCGAAGAACTGACGTCGCCGTTGGAAGGCTTGAGCAATGCCCGTGTTGGCACCACGTCGTTCCGCAACGACGGCTTGTTGGAACTACTCAGTGTTTACTTCGAGCAAATCCGCAACGAGCCGGGCTCGGGTCAATTGCCGCAAGCCAAGCGCTTCTTCACCGTGGTGAACTTCGAGTTCCCCGGCCACGTCGCGCTGTCGTGGCATTTGTCACAGAAGGAGAAGGAGCAGATTCGCCGCACGTTCGAAGACAAGGACGACGACCGAGCGGCGGAACTCGATTCCAAAATCGCGGCCCTGCTCGAATGGTGGAAGGCCGACGTTTACGAAGCGCCGCCCGAACCCGGGTTCAAGGTGCGCACCGTTGAGCGCAAGAAGTGAAAAAGCCCACGGACGTACGTCCGTGGGCTTTCCCTCGCCTCAGTCGGCCTTTTTCTCCGGCGGCTTGCCGACCATTTCCTTCAGTTCGCGGATCCAAATGTTGCGGAACATCACCGGGTTGCCGTGAAATTGCAGGTGGAACGGCTGACGCGGCGGGTGGGCCTTGTATTCCGGCGGCTGGTTGTAGAACGTGCCGCCAAGCAACTCGAAGTGGTTCTGCACGACGATGCCATTCTGAAACACCGTAACATAGCCCGGCCGCGTCACCTTGCCGTCGGCGTCGAAGCGCGGCGACTCAAAGACGATGTCATAGGTCTGCCATTCACCTGGCCTCTTGCAAGCATTCACCAGCGGCGGATGCTGCTTGTAAAGGCTCGCGCACTGGCCATCGAAATACGTCTTGTTGTCGTAGGAGTCGAGGATCTGCACTTCGTAGCGATTCATCAGGTAGACACCGCTGTTGCCGCGACCCTGGCCGCTGCCCTTCACCTCGGCTGGCGTGGCGAACTCCACGTGCAACTGGCAGTCGCCATAGGAGTCCTTGGTCATGAGGTCGCCCTTGGCGGAGATCGCGTAGCCGTCCTTGATGATCCACTTCTCCGGATCCTTCCACTTCGACAGGTCCTTGCCGTCGAAGAGCACGATCGCGTCGGAGGGCGGTTCGTTGTCCTTGCCCGGCGTGACGACCACGGGCTCCGGCCAAACAATGCCGGACTTGTACTCGGCATCGGGCGGCGGGTTTTTCTTCTTCGGCTGCCCGCCGACTTCGGAGCTGACGAAGAACACGGCGCCGGCGCCCAGGCCGGCCGTGAGCGTACACAGGAGCAGAGTGCGGAGAGATTTCACGTGTTGTGTCCCATAGGTGTGAGAGGGTGGGACAGTAATTGAAGCGAGTTGAACCCAAAAGGCGAGCGGGTGCGCTGCTCAGAAGAAGCGCGCCCGCTCGCCATTGATGTCACTGGTGCTTAGCGCGACGGCGCCGGCTCCGGCGGCAACAGGACCGCCGACGGTGTGTAGGGCCGGCTGGCCGGCATGCCGCTCGTTCGCGGACCGGGTTCGCGAGCCGGTGCTTCCGCGGAAGCGGGCTCAACGAGGCGGGCACGCGGGCGGTTCCAGCCGATGTCGCTGACTCGGTCGCTGTCCCGGCCGCTCGGCGCTTGACCGCGGGCCGACGGCGGCGGATCGAAGTTCGGCCGAGCTGGCGGTGTGCTGTCAAAGACCACGAGCTTGCTGTCGGCGGCCGGCGGTGCGGGCCGGCGGTTCACCGCGACCTCCTCCACCTCACCCGTCGCGACCTTCTTCAAGTGGTCGATCCAAGCCGCTTCCAGCTCGTCGACGTTGCGGTGCCCGTAGAACTCGTTGGCCGCTGAATCCCAGCCCTTTTGCATGCCGACGGCGACGAAGTCCAGGAACGCTTTACGGCTGCTCCGTTCGACCAGATACTTGCTGACCGAATATCCCTGAGCGTACAGCGTCATGACCTCACGCGGGTATTCCTTCATGCGGAAGAGGGCCTTGAGCTGAATGCCGTGGCCGGAGTTCAAGATCTGCACGCACATCTTGTCGTGCCGGCTGCGCTCGATGTCGTCCTCGGAGTAAACCGAGCCGCCTTCGTCGGCCCAACGTGGGACCGGCTGACGGAAGTGATGTGCGAAGACGGTGTGCGTCACCTCGTGGGGCAGCACGCTGTTCTTGAGCCGCTCACGCGACCCTTCGATCTGCATTTCCTGGAAGACGTCTGGACCATTGAAGTCGAAAGTCGTCGCGCCGCCGGCCCCATTGCCGGTGACCATGACGCGGAGCCGACAGGGCTCCTTCCAGCGCGGCATCTCATAGCCAAGCCAGTCGAGGGCTTTCTGCTTGCGGTATTGCTCGGCCAGACGAGCGAAGTCTTCGGCGTCGTCCTGCCGGGCAGTCTCGACGATGAAGTTGGTGGTTCGGACAGTGGCGGCGCGACCGGTTGCCGTCATGGCAGACACGATCAGGAGCGCCCAAAAGAAACGTCGGGCCATCCCCGGTTCTCCTCGTAGGGTTGGGCATCTTGCCCGATCCCGCATTAGGAATCTACCCGCGAATTGGGGGCCGGTCGGCGGCGCGAAGAAGAATGCCCTGGAAAGGCTGTGCGCAAGGTGCGGTTCGAAACGAGCTTACGGGTCGCACTCTCTGGGTAAGCGGCGCGGGTACGCGCGCGGAATTGTAAGGCTTACACAAGGGACTCGTTTACGCGGTGTGGTTTGTACAAGCGGAAAGGCCGGCTGCGTAAGAAGTGCTGGTTGAATCGGTCTTGACAGCTACTCGACGGGCAGTCCCTTCAACACTTCCTTGGCGAGTTTGCGCGTGAAGTGTCGGCCGCCGTCGACGTCGACGTGCAGCGTGTCGAGGAACATCGTGTCCGGCACCCAGTCGCGGCCATCGACGCAGCGGCAACCGAACTCGCTCATGAGACGTTGAATGTACGCGTCGTAATCGCCTTCAATCGCCGGCGTGTATTCCTCGCGATGCGGCGAACAGGTTGGGATGCCGAGCAGCACGACCTTGATGTTGGCCGCCCGACACTTGGCCAGCATGCGTTCGAGCGCGCTGACGACCGGACCACCGATGTGGTACGGCGTCAGCGACTTGCGAATGGTCGTCCGCGACCCGATGCGGCTATTCTCGATGAGTTGATCGTTCGCCGGCTTGGCGGGCGCCTGGATGATCTCCGTCCAGTTGAGCGGCAACGGCGTCGGATCTTTGCCAATGACGGTGCCTGTCGCGGTCTTCGCGTCCGGCTTCGGCCACCAATCGCGGACGGCCACCTTGGTCTCCGCGACGATCTGCTTGCGGAAGGTGTACGTCGGCACCAGCCGGGCTTCAAGATACGGCCACGCCGCGTTGCCCTTGATGGCCGCTACCGCATGCGTCGGCACGTGCTCCCAGTTCAACTGGCGCAGCACATGGAGCGGCATCCACCATGTGTTCTCGGCGTTCACGGTTTCCGGGCTCACTTCAATGAAAACCCACTGCGGCGCTGGACCAGTCTCGAGCAGTTGATCGAGCAAGAACTCCATCGTGATCGCATCACCAGCGGGTACCGCGAGCGAGATCGCACGCGGCGCCGGCTTGCCGGGTTCGGCGAGAGCGTGCTCAAGTTCGTCGTAGTAAATCGCGGCACCGGTGCGTGAACTGCCGAGAAACGCGAACGCCGGCGGCTTCGGCTCCTGCCGCGCGACGGCGAGCACGGCCTTTGCGGTTGGGAACCGCACGAGCGGCCGAGCGTAGTCGAGAACCCAGCCCGCGAATGCCTGGATAGCGACAAACAATACGGCGGCCCAGCCCACGGCCACGCGTGATCGTCGTCCAAAGCTCGCTCGCCGTGTCCGCACGCTCTACCTTTCGTAGCCACAAGCTGCCAGCTTGTGGCTACGTCAAAACTGAAAGTAAATAAACACCTTGCCATCGCCCGGCGTCAGGATCAACGCCAGCGTCAGCACGAGCGCCATCACCGTGCCGGCGACCGTCGCGGGCACGCGGAACAACAAACGCGGGCTGCCCCCAAGTTGACCCAATGCCTGGCCGATCAGTGTGACGACAACGCACGTCACCACGAGCAATGGCCCGTCGCCGCCGAGTTCGGTTCCGCTTGTCGGCACAACCATGCCGCGCAGGATCGTCCATGCTTCGCCCAGCGTCTGCGCGCGGAAGAAGACCCAGCCGACGCAGACGAGCAGGAACGTCAACAACATGCCGAGCGGTCGCAGTGCCGGGTGATCCCAGCTCTTGGGGATCAGACGCTGAACTGCCAGCAGCATGCCGTGATACGCGCCCCAGACGACGAACGTCCAGTTCGCTCCGTGCCACAGGCCGCCGAGCAGCATCGTCAGGAACAGGTTGATCATCGTGCGCGTCGGCCCCTTGCGATTGCCGCCGAGCGGAATGTACAGGTAGTCGCGCAGCCAGCGCGACAGGCTGATGTGCCAGCGCCGCCAAAAATCCGCGGGTGATGAGGCCACGTACGGCGCATTGAAGTTGTTCGGCAGCTTAAAGCCGAGCGTGTGTGCGAGGCCAAGTGCCATGTCCGTGTAGCCGCTGAAGTCGCAGTAGATCTGCACGGCGTATCCCAACACCGCCAGCCACAGCGTCGTGCTGCTGAAGTCGGCCGGCGACTTGAACACGGGGTCGATGGTCAATGCCACCTGATCCGCGATCACCGACTTCTTGAACAGGCCGAGCAGAAAGAGCTGGACGCCGGCCTGGAAGCGCGGCCAGTCGAAGCGTTTTCTGCGAGCGAGCTGCGGCAAGAACTCGTTGGGCCGCACGATCGGTCCGGCGACCAGATGCGGGAAGAACATGATGTACACGGCATAGTCGAGCGGATTCCGCATCGGCTTGGTCTTGCCGCGATACACATCGACCACGTAGCTGATGGCTTCGAACGTGTAGAACGAGATGCCCAGGGGCAGGAATAGCTTGATCTCTTGGGCCGGGACCGACCACCCCATCCAGTGCGCAGCGTCGACCGCGAACTCAAGTAAGAATGCTCGGTATTTGAAGTACGCGAGAATGCTCAGATTGATCGTGACGCTCAGGACGACGAGCCCCTTGCGCTGGCGCGGGTCCTTCACCCGTTCAAGCCATTGGGCCACGATATAGTCGACTGAGGTCGAACCAAGAATGAGGAACAAAAACTCCCAGCGCCAACACGCGTAGAAGAACGCGCTCGCGGCGGTGAGCCAGACGAGCCGCCACCGGTGCCGGCCGAGGAGCCAGTAAACCGAGAACGCGACGAGGAAGAAACCGAGGAACTTCGCAGTCGTGAACAGCATCCGACCGGGGAGAATACGGGGGCCGGGCAAACCTGTCAACGCGGATGGGCGAGTCGGCTGCCTTCTTGCCCCTTGCCTGAACGAATCGTCATCCGGACAATGGCCGAAGTTTCACACCGAGGACCAACATGTCGAGCGGCCTACTCCCGGACTGGATGATTGAGCGGGACGTCAAAATCGTCCCTTTTGCGCCCATGCAGTCACGGCCAGGCGTGATTTCCTACGGGGTGACCAGCTACGGCTACGACGTCCGCCTCGACCGCAAGTTCAAGGTGTTTACGAATGTTTGGGGAGCCGTCGTCGACCCCAAGAATTTTGATCCGCGATCCTTCGTCGACGTCGAGGGCGACTATTGCCTGATCCCGCCCAACAGCTTCGTGCTCGCCGAGACGGTCGAGTACATTGAAATTCCCCGAGATGTGCTGGTTGTCTGCGTCGGAAAAAGCACCATCGCCCGTTGCGGCCTCATCGTCAACGTGACACCGCTCGAACCCGAATGGCGCGGTCGCGTGACGCTCGAGATTTCGAATACGACACCCTTGCCCGCCAAACTCTATGCCGGTGAAGGCATCGCGCAGCTCCTGTTCTTCCGGGCGGCGGCCCCGTGCAAGACGAGCTACGCCGACAAGAAGGGCAAGTACCAGGACCAGCCGGGCCTGACAACGCCGATCGTGACCGCGGATAAATAGGGCGCCAATGGCGCCGCGCGATGAATTTCCAATTGCCCGTAACTTGCGCGTCGACCCGCTCCTGAGCTTCTTCCATGCGCCTCGCGATTCTATTCCTCCTGATCGTCCCCATTTTCGCCTGTGCCGATCTCCCGTCGCCGCGGCTCGACCGTATCTTTCCGCTCGGCGCGGCGGCGGGTTCCTCCGTTGAGGTTGAAATCTCCGGCGCTGATCTCGAAGAGCCGAAGGCCCTGCGCTTCGATCATGCTGGCATCTCGGCCGAGCCGCTCAAGGACCGGAAGTTCAAGGTGACCGTTGCCGCTAATGTTCCGGAAGGGACCTACGACGCACGTGTGATCAGCAAGCACGGCGTCAGCAGCCCGCGTTTATTCGCTGTCTCGCATGGCCTGACCGAAATTCTGGAAAAGGAGCCGAATGACGAGCCGGCAATCGCTCAGGCCGTGCCGGTGAACTGTGCCATTCACGGCACGTCCGATGGCAACAAGGACGACGTGTTCAAGTTCCCGGCGAAGAAGGGCCACCGCGTCGTCATCGATTGTCAGGCCGGCAAGCTTGATTCGATGCTCGACGGCGTCATGACGCTCTCGTCCGCGGACGGCAAACTGCTCGGTTCCAATGGCGACTACAACGGCCGCGATCCGCTCATCGACTTCGTCGCGCCGGCAGACGGCGATTACTTCGTCAACGTGCATGACCTGTCGTACCGCGGCGGCCATGCCTACCGCCTCGTCATCACCGATCGGCGTCACGTCGATGCGGTCTTTCCACGCGTGCTTCAGACCGGCAAGCCGCAAACGGTGACGCTCTATGGCCGCAACCTCGGGCCTGGATCGAAGCCATCGACCTGGAAGATCGACGACCTGGCGCTGGAAGAGAAGGAAGAGTCCATCACCGTTCCCACGGACATTCTGGCCGACGGTCTCTTCCGCTTCACCGATCATCCGACGACACACAGCGTGCTGCCGACGGCCGCCTCGTCAACGCTCACCGGCTTTCAGATTTATGGCGTCCCGGTGCTCGTCACGGCTGACGCAGTCACGCGCGAGGTCGAGCCCAACGACGATCCGAAGCATCCCCAATCGATCGCGCTACCAGCCGTCGTCGCCGGGCGATTCGATCGCGAGCGTGATGCCGACTGGTATGAATTCGAGACGACCACCGATGGCTCGTACGCGTTCGAAGTCTATTGCGAACGCATCGCTGGCCGAGCCGACCCCTATCTGGTGGTGCTCGACGATAAGGACAATCGCGTGACCGAGCTGGACGACTTCGGCCCGCGTGACAATGCGTTTGACGGCCACCTGCGCGACGTGTCCGGCAGCGTCAACCTTTCCGCCAAGAAGAAGTATCGCGTGCTTGTGCAAGATCGCTATCGCCGCGGCGGCGCGCGTTACCACTATGTGCTCACGATCCACAAGGCGGTGCCAGACTATTACGTCGCACTCATCCACGCACAGAATCCTGGCCCTGGCGGCACGACGATCCGCAAGGGCGGCGCGGCGTACCTTGACGTAATTCTGCAACGGAAAGACGGCTTCAACGGTCCGGTCACGATTGTTGCGGACGGCCTGCCCAAAGGCCTGCACATGGCCCCGACGACGATCCCGAGCGAAAGCCGCGCCGCGCTTGTCTTCTGGGCCGACGCGGACGCTCCGGATTTTGCGGGCCCGATCCACCTGACGAGCAGCGGGCTCGCCGATGCAACGACGCTCAAACGTGAAGTCCGCCCCTACACGCGCGTCTGGTCGAGCACGGACATGAACTCGAGCCGGCCGACGCGTGACTTGTGGGTCGCCATCGCGGACACGGCGCCGTTCGCGTTGCGGCCGGAGTCCGAGCGCGTCGAGATCACGGCCGGCCAGAAGGCGACCGTGAAATTCCATCTCGACCGCGGAGCTGGTTTCAACAACGCGGTGACGGTCGCGCCGCTCAACTTCCCCGGTCCGATCAAGGCCGACCAAGTCGCGATTGCCGAGGGCAAGAACGAGATCATGATGACATTCGACGTGAACAATGGAGCAAAGCCCGGCGACTACACGTTGGTGATGCGCGGCCAGGCACAGGTGGCGGTAGAGGGGCCGAAGGGCAAAATGAATACACTCGTGGCGCTACCGTCACGGCCGATCACGATTGTCGTGCGGGCGGCGGCGAAGAAATAGTGCGGCACGTCAGCAATTCATGGGACTTATAGGTCCTATCGGACCCATAGGTCCCATCGGTCATATCCAATTACTTCTTCAACTCGGCCTCAATGGCCGCCTTCAGCTTTGCGTCGTCCGGCTTCGTCTTCGAGTCGAAGCGGGCGACGACGCTGCCGTCTTTGCCAATGACGAACTTCTCAAAGTTCCACTTGATGTCGCCGGCGAACTTTGGGTCGGTGTCCTTGGAGGTCAGATACTTGTACAGCGGGTCGATGCCTTCGCCCTTGACGACGACCTTCGACATCATCGGGAACGTCACCTTGTACTTGCTCGTGCAGAACTGCTCGATCTCCTCGTTCGTGCCCGGCTCCTGCTTGCCGAACTCGTTGGCCGGCACGCCGATGACGACCAGGCCGTCCTTGCTGTGCGCTTCGTACAAGGCTTCGAGGCCTTCGTACTGTGGCGTGTAGCCGCACTTGCTGGCGACGTTGACGAGCAGGATCACCTTGCCCTTGTACTTGGACAACTCGACGGGGTTGCCCTTGATGTCTTTGAGCGTGTAGCTAAGCGGGCCGGACACTTTCTTGTCTCCCTTGTCCTCGGCGAAAGCCGGGACGGCGAGGACAGCCGCTAAACAAGCGGCGGTCAGGATGCGGAACATGCGGTCAACTCCTTGGGAAAGGGAATGCACTTTAGTGTAGTCAGGGCGACAGCCGCTCGCGAACCCACGTGCCATCGGCCTGGCGAAATCGAATCCGGTCATGCAGCCGGCTCGGTCGGCCCTGCCAGAATTCCCAGACGGTCGGCACCAGGCGAAAGCCGCCCCAGTGCGGCGGCCGCGGCACGTTGTCGCCGAAGCGGGCCACGAACTCCTGGTGCTGTCTCTCTAAAACCTCCCGGGACGGCAAGACGCCGCTCTGTTCGGACGCCCACGCCCCGAGTCGGCTGTTGACCGGGCGGGTGGCAAAGTACTCGTCCGACTCAGCTTCCGAAACCAATCCGACCGTGCCCTCGACACGAATTTGCCGTTCGCAGGCCGGCCAAAAGAAGACGAGTGCCGCGTGCGGATTATTCGCCAGTTCACGGCCCTTGCGGCTGTCGTAGTTGGTAAAGAAAGCAAGACCGCGTTCGTCGCACACTTTGAGCAGCACGATGCGGGCGCTCGGCTTGCCATCCGGCGTGCACGTGGCCAGCGTCATCGCATTGGGCTCAAATTGATCGGCCGCGACGGCCTGGTCGAACCAGCGATGGAAGAGGGCCAGCGGGTCGGTACCGGCATCGGCCTCGGTGAGGCCGTGGCGCGAGTAATCGGTGCGTGCGTCGGCAAGCGACATGGACGGGCCTTGCGGAGCGGGCATTCTTATGGTTAGCGTGAATGCCGCCATCTGCCAGGGAAGATCGGTGACCCTCAATCCGAATACCGCACTGCCGGCATATCCGCCTGCGCTCGCGCTCGCCCGCTGGTCGCCGCTCGGCAACGCCGGGGGCTTCAGCGGCGCACGCCTCTGGCGTGGCGTCGCCGCCGATGGCCGCGAATATTGCTTGAAGGCACATCCGGTCGGCGCTGACGCCGGTAGGCTCGAACGCATCCTGCATCCGTGGATGATCGCCGCCCGCGGGGCCGGCCTCGACTTCGTTCCCCAGGTCGAACGAACCCGCGACGGCCGCACGGCCATCGAGATCGCTGAGCGTGTCTGGGACGTGTGCGAATGGATGCCGGGAATGGCCGACTTTCACGCGAATCCTACGGATGAACGACTCGTTGCCGCAGTCACGGCCCTTGCACAACTTCATAACGCCTGGAGCCGCCTACAACCGATGCTTCCCATGCCATGCCCAGCGATCATGCGGCGCTGGGAGGCGATTCAGGAATGGGAAAAGCTCGTCGCCTCCGGCTGGCGGCCACGACCGACGGCCGATGATCCGATCGCTCCGCATGCGAACGCGGCTTGGAGCCATTTGCCGGCGTGGTTGCCAAAGCTTCGTGCGGCCCTGACTCCATGGCTGAACGAACCCGTGTCCGTTCAGCCATGCCTATGCGATGTGTGGCACGATCACGTGCTTTTCACCGGCGATCGCGTCACCGGCCTGATCGACTTTGGCGCCGCGAAGATTGATCATGTCGCCGTCGACCTGGCTCGGCTGCTTGGAAGCCTGTTTCCCGAGGATGTGAAGGCAATCGATCAGGGCGTTCAGGTGTACGAACGGCAGCGTCGTTTGTCGTTCCCGGAGTTGGTTGCGGTGCTGGACTGGACGGGAACGGTTATCGGCATCACCAACTGGCTGCGTTGGCTCTACCTCGACTACCGACAGTACTCGGATCGTAAGAGCTTGGCGGCACGCCTTTTAGTGTTGCAACGATCTTTGATTTCAAAGATGGCCATCTAAGATGGCCAAGCACATACCGGGGTTGGCCATCTCTCCTTGGAAAAACAGACGCATCTAGTTACTGCGTAATGTCTTCCGGCCGAAACCCGCAGTTTCATTTCTAGCGCCAGAACGGTGTTTTTTGCAATTCAATCGTCGTCGCCCGTC
Organism: Gemmataceae bacterium; assembly: GCA_036266155.1. GTDB lineage: Bacteria > Planctomycetota > Planctomycetia > Gemmatales > Gemmataceae > SIAJ01. Next base: position 14,166 of record DATANR010000247.1, read on the forward strand.
TCCTCATCCGGCAGCGGACTGTCGAAGGGCTTCTTTTCGAAGCGTTCCAGTTGCTTGCGGTAGTACGGGCTGTGGGGGTCAAGTGCGGCGCATTGCTTCATCAACTCGAGCGCCTTCGCGCGATCCTTTTTGCGAAAGTAGACCTCCGCCAGCGTGTCAATGTAGCCGGCCGTTTTCGGGGCGACGTCGACGGCCTTCTGGGCGTGCTTCAAAGCGTCATCGAGATCGCGGTTGCAGTTGACCATCGTCCACGCCAGGCTGTTGCGCAGGTCGGCACTATTGCCGTGATCTTTGAGCGCGTCTTCGAATGCCGTCTTGATCTTTGAGTACAGTTCGTCTGCTTCCTTCTTCTTGCCGGCCTTGTCGAGGTCGGGAATGAAGCCGAGTCCCAGTTCAATATTCCCAGGCAGGATGGCCAGGCCGGCACGGGCTTCGGCCATCGCCTCGTCGATCTTGCCGGCAGCAAGCATGGCCCGTGCCTTATATGTTCGCGCCAGTTCCGGGACGGTCATGTAGGCCTTCGCGTCGACGAACGCGGCGCCGGTGCGGAAGAGGCTGACAACGTCCTTCTCGTACATCTGGGCCGCGCCCGCGTAGTCGCCTTGCCGGGCCTTGATGCGGGCCATGCGCAAGTGGACATTGCCAACGTAATAGGTGCGGAACCAACCGGTCGCGAGAACGAGGTCCATCTCCTTGCGGCTGTCGACGTCGAAGCCGCGCTTGAAGAGGTCCTCGCTGAACTTGGTGCGCATGACCTCGTTGCCGAGCGGGACCCAGTGCGCCAGCTCCATGAGGCGCGTGCCCTCCTTGTCGTCGCCCGCGAGCTTGAGTGCGTGGCCATGCATAAACAGCGGCAGCGGCTGCGTCGGCGCCGCGTCCCAGGTCTTGCGATATTGGACGGCCGCGTCCTTAAAGCGCTTTTGACTCAGGAGAAAGTCGGCGTAGGCGAGCAAGTATTTGAAATTGGTCGGAAGGACTGTGTCGCTGGGGTCGGCGTCCGGCAGAAAATCCCGGTCCTGGACGCCCACCGGGGCGCCGAGCGCCTTCTTGTAGAATTCCTCCGCTTTGTCCGTCACCTTGGCGAGGCGGTACGCTTCGGCCGTGGCGAAGTGGCGCAAGCCGGCGCCGATCGTTTGAAAATCGATCGTGTTCTGCGTCCCGTCTGGTTTGCCGGCGGCCGTCTCCTTCAGCGCCTCAATCTGGCCGGCGAGTTCGTCGACTTTCTTGCGCTCGACCTTGCCGTCGAGGAACTCCATCACCTTGCCCATCATGACGGCCGCGTCCGCCTTGGGATCGGCTTTGCGCATCGCACGCCACCAGACATAGACCAAGGTCGCCTTGTCTTCGAACACCGGCTCCAGGAATTCGCCGGCCAACAAATCTTGATCCGTCTTGCGCAGGTACTCGAGACCGATGGCCGCGCACTCGGCCGCCAGCGAACGCATTCCGGACCGAGCGATCGCCTTCACGATGCCGTCGACCGACAGGTCACGCCTCCCATTCATCGCCGTGGTCATCACGTTGCGGAAAATCTGCGTGGCCCCGTCGCGATCGCCGAGTGCCGCCAGCACCTTGGCCTTGCGAATAGCGAGTTGATCGCGTTCGTTCTCAGCCATCGGGTCGTTTTCCAGTTCTTTCTGCGCTGCGTCGGCATAGGCAAAAGCTTCCTTGAACTTGAGCTGTGCACAGAGCAGATCAAAAACGAGGTCGCTGCCGCGCTTCGTGCGACCCTTGAGAACCGTGACGGCCTGGCCTCCTTCACCATTGAGCAACAGCGCAATGGCCAGTTCGTAAGCGGCACGGTCGTCGCCCTCGACGCCGGCAAATTCTTTCCGGAGTTCACCGATGATCTCGTCGTACTTGGCCTTGTCGCCGGCGAGTCGATAGTACGCGGCCTTGGCGCCGCGGTCTTCCGGGTCGCCGAGCGGTCCGAAGGCGGCCGCGCCATCGCCGGCGGCGAGCCGCTTCCAGTCGTTGGCTTCCCAGGCAAGATCGTGTTGCAGGTCGCTGTTCTTCGAATCGTCGGCGGCCTTGCGTGCGGCCGCCCAATCCTGTTTCACGCGAAACAGATACACGAGCGCCTCGCAGGCACGCTGCCGTTCCGGATCGCGCTTGCGCAGCTCTTCCAGACGGGCGATCGCCATCGGGACTTGCTTGCGCAAGAATTGGAACGCCGCGTAGTCGCCGAGGCTCGGCGGATTGTTCGGAAACAGACAGACTTCCAGAAGCTCGTTGACGTCGGCGAGATGCCCTTCGACGATGAGTTGCGGGATCGCCTCGCGGGCTTGGAACGACATACGCTCGTACATTTCCCGCCGAGCTTTGTCGTCCTGTTCGTTGGCGATGACTTTGCGCAGCACGTCGAAGCGCGCCGGCTTCAAACGAATCAAGTCGCCGACTGTTTGTTGCCGAGTGTCCGGGTCACCGCCGCGGAAGCGCTCGATCAACTTGGCGATTTCCGGCGGCGTGTCGGGATAGAGCCCCCAGTCGAATTTCTCCAGGATGGATTTAGCGCGATTGGCGGTCTCCTCGTCCTTGCTCTTGGCGGCCGAACGCAAGGCGTCCTCCGCGCTCTTGCCAGCTTCCCAGAGAAGTTTCGAAGCCTTTTCGCGGACGGCGAAGCGTGGGCTGCCGAGGTCGTCGATGGCCTTGCTGATCTCCTCGGGTGTCGGGCCCTTGGCAGGCGCTGGAGCAGCAACGACCGGAGCGGCGAGGGCGAACGCGGCAATACAGGAGCCAAGCAATCGAAGCACGGGTAGACTCCGGCAGCGGGGCGGCATGATGTGCATGGTATCCCACTTCGCCAAAGCGGGACAAGGCCGGGCAGTGTCTGAAAGCTCAGGGGTGCAGCCAAATTCTCTGGGGGTTGCGTAGCTGAATTCGTGAGAATTCAGACCTTGACGTGCGAAGGAACTGAATTCTCACGAATTCAGCTACCCAGCACTGCTCTCCGGTTCACGCTCTTGAAGCAACACCCACGATCGACGCGGCTTCGGAGTTTGTCCGCAGTCGCATCGAGGCGACGGGCGGTCTTGAACCGCGGCCACGGGAGTGATGCACGAAGCTGCGCCATCGAACTGAGATCCGAGTCGGGGATTGAACTCTCCGCATTCGAGACGCTATGCCCGATCGCCCCTCGCTGGACCACAGCGGCCCGTCGGTCACGTCTCGCCTCGGTCCGGGGCGACCAGCCGCAACCGCCTAAAGGCGGGACTGCAACGGCCCCCAAATGAGCTACAAACCACCACTAGAACAACGGCACCGGCGTCGTGCCCGGCACTTTCTGGCCGTGTTGGGTGGCGCTCTTGAGATTCGGATGTTGGGGAGCCTTCTTAGGGGGGAAACAATCGTCGATCTTCTGCTTGAGACGGTCCACCTTGGTTCTCAAGGCCACGCTTTTCTTCGCGAGTTTGTCCCAGCGGCGTGCGGCATCCGCGTAGGATAATTTGCTAATTCCATTAAAGAAATCGGTCCATTTATCGTCCATATTGATGAATTTCCACAACGTCTTATCCATATCGTCCAGCAGCTTTAGCTCGCTGCTCCCTCCGCACTTCAGGCCAGTTGGATCGATGAACTGGAGCACGTTGTTCCCGACGTAACGGCGGATGTTGGAATCGCCGCCGGAAAACCCGATGGGGTCGTCGGACACGAAGCTGCCCGCGCCGGGGTCATAGGAGCGGGCTCGCATGTTGAAGAGCCCATTCCCATCGCTTGAGACGCCCCACTGGCCGACAAACGTGAACGGGTTGTCCGCGATCCCGTTGAGCAGCGTCGTTGTCTCGCCGAACGGCAGGTAGCTGTATTTGTTGACGTACGTGCCGGCCGCATTCGTCAGTCCGACGACGTCGCCGAGACGATCGAAGTCGAAGAATGCCCGTCCCCCGTCGGCGGCCACCCGCGCCTCGAGCCCCAGACCAGTGACGAAGTGCGCGATCAATCCTCCCGGCCCATACTGAGCCGTGACTGTGCCCGGATCGGTTGGGTCGGTCAGGTTCGTCGTCGTCGCGCCGTTGTGAGTCGCCTGCCACTGGTGGTCGAACACGTCATACGCGTAGGCAAACGTATCCATCGGCGCGGTCACGCTCGTGAGCTGGTTGAGATCGTTCCAGGCATATGTGGTGGTCCCCGCGACGTCCGTCGTCGACGTGCGGTTGCCGTCGGCGTCATAGGTGAAGGTTGTCCCGCCGATGGCGGCGACCTCGTTTAACTCGTTGACCACGTAGTTCGTGGTGACCCCGTTGTCGGTTACGGATGTGCGGTTGCCGGCAGCGTCGTAGGTGTAGGTGATTGTGCGACCGGGCGCGACCACGGACACAAGCTGGCCGGTCAAGTCGTACCCGTACGCGGTGGTCGCGCCATCGGTCGTCATGGTCGCTACCCGTCCGGCAGCGTCGTAGGTGTAGTCGAACTGCGAGTTGACCGCTTGCCCGCCGCCCTGGTTCGTCAGGCGGACGAGGCGTCCGGTAGGGTCATAGTCGTAAGTCGAAGAGGTGCCGTTGGCGTGTTCTTTCCGAATGATCTGCCCGGCCTTGTCGTAATGGTATTTGACGATGTATGCCTTCGCCGAGTCGCGCAGGCCGCCGAGTTGACCGGCCGCGTCGTACACGTAAGTGATCCGGAACCCGTCCTGATCGACGCTGCTCGATCGGCGTCCAGCCTTGTCGTACGTGAACTGCAAGAACCGTCCGTCCGGGTAGGTAACCTGGCCCAGCAGGTCATTGGCGAGAAACGTCAGGGTGGTTGTGCCGCTTGCGTCGGTGGCCGACACCAGATTGCCTCGATCGTCGTAGACGTAATCCGTGTGGCTGCCGTCCGCCAACACCCGGCTCGTGACTTGGCCGTCGGCGTTCGTCAGGAACAGGATCGCGTGCCCACGACGGTTGACGGTCTCGACGAGGTTCCCGGTCGGGTCGTACACGAACGACTCCGTCCCGCCCGACGGACCGGGATAAGTAATCGACCGCGTGTTGTCCGCGGCGTCGAACTGAAAGTTCGTGGTGTTCCCCCGTGCGTCCGTGATCCCGCTCACTAGGTCGTCATCGAAAGTGTATTGCAGCACGTGGCCGAGCGGATCGGTGACGGCCGTCACGTGTCCCTCCGCGTCGAGGGTTGTGGTCCACACCTGGCCCACCGACGTTTCGATCCGCGTGGCTTGCCCCGCACTGTCGTACGTCACGTGCAGGTCGGTCCCGGCCGTGTCACGCAGCTTGGCGATTCGCCCGTTCGCGTCGGGCAGCAGGGACACGGCGCGCCCGGAGCCGTCCGTCGCGGTCACGCCGCCGCCGTCTCCATACGCATAGCTGACGGCCGCAATTCCGCCGTTGAGCTGCCGTCGAATCAGGCGGCCGCGGGTGTCATAGGTGAAGGACGTCTTCACCCCGCCCGGCGCCGTGATGGACGCCAGCGCGTGCGCGCGGGCGGCTGGCCCGCCGAGGTAGGAGTACTTTTCGACGCCGCCCGGGCCGGTCGCCGAGACCAGGTGCTGGCCTGAGTACGCAAAGCGGATGACGCGGCCGCCGGGGTCGGTCACGCTCGCGATTCGCCCTGCCGAACTCCAGGTGAACGTCAACGCCCGACCGTCCGAATGAGTCAGTTGGACCATATGGGCCTTCGCGTCGTACGTGGCAGTGACGCTTGTCCCCCCCGGGTCCTGGAAGACATCGGGCTGGCCGTCGGTGCGAAAGGCGATCGTCGCCCCGTCGTCCTGCGCCAGGACGAAGCGCACGCCGTCGAAAGTCAGTATGTCGTCCTCGGCGTCAACCGGCCGATAGGTCTTGAAGTCGGAATCGGCGGCGAATACCCGGTCGCGGCCACCGGCATGCAAAACAAGTGAACTGAACTGAGCCGGCGGAGCCCCGGTTGGGCTGGTCAGCGTGACATCCCAATTGTCAATCCATCCGCGGCCCAGGCGGCCGAGCCAGTTGCGGTCTTGAATGGACGGGCCAAAGCTGCGGACGAATTGCAGGGACAGTCCGGCCGTTGGGAAGTTGGCGTCCGTGACCTGATCCAGGTTGTTGCCGGCGAGCGGCGCGTCGGCCTGTCGGATCAGATAGCCGAGCAGCACTGACGCGTCGCGCGCGGGAGAGCCGATCGTCGCCAAGTAGGTGGCCGCGTTCCGCAGGGCGGCGATGTAACCAGTCGACGTGCTCCCCACGGCCGTCTGGAAGCTGGCGAACACCGCGGGCCAGGCATCCGCCCGGATGTCGTCGGGTCGGATGGTGCTGAAGTACTTCCAGGTGATCGGCTTCCCCAGGTTCACCTCTTCAAGCGACAGGTTGATCGGGTCAGTGCCCAAGCGCCGGCTGACCACCACCTCGATGCGGCCGTGATAGCCCGGCGGGATGACGCCGGCCGGCGCGTCTGTACTGGTAGGCAGAAAATAGATGTGCGTCGACCCGGCCAATGGGTTGCCCGGCGGCGGCACCTCGGGTAGACGCAAGCCGAATTCGAGACTTACGTCGGACAGCAAGAGCAGCGGGACCGGCAGGTCAGTCCCGCCGGAGTTGATAAAGTCGATGGTTGCGATCGCTTCTTGCCCGACGGGCAACGAGGCCGGCGGCGTGATGTGGTAGCTTAACGCCCCGGCCGTGGCCGTCGTGACCAAATAACTTGCCACCGCCGTGGCCGAGCGGTCATCGTCGTCGATCCGAACGTCGAAGTTTCCGGGGGCGAGCCCACGCAAATCAAACGTGGCGTAGACGATGCTGCTGTCGACATACCGCATGCTACCGGCCCGCGTGGTCGCCCCCTGGACTAACCGCACCTCAGCGGTCGACGTGAGCCCGATCCCGTGGACAGTGAGGGTCGCGAATCCGCGGTTGCTTCCGGTGGCGTTCACCAGCCGCGTGATGCCGAACGCCGGGACATCGGCAAGTATTGTAAATGATCCGCCACCGGCGGCCGCCCCCCGGACGCGAATGTAATACGCACCGGCCTGCGTAGCGCTGAGCAAAACCTGCTGTGTCGTCGCGGTGGGATCGGCAGCCGTGCCCAGAGCAGTTCCGGGCTGCGGGTACGATCGGTAGTCGACGTACAACTCGCCGGCGCCGGCGGTCGCGAACCCGGCCGTCACCTGCACCGCGGTCCCGCCCGGCACATCGACGCGATACCAGACGTCCCCGCCGGCCGCGACTGTTCCATTCGTCTGTGTGCCAAGGGTGAGCACCTGCGAGACCGGCAGGTCGGATACGGTCAGCCCGGCAGCCGACGTGCCGGCATTGTTGGCCCGGTTCGCGTCCGGGACCAAGGCGTCGGCGTCGGCGACGACGAACACGTGATACACGCCCGGCAACAGCCCGGGCAGCGGGCCTGTGAACACGCCGTTGTAACTCGTGCTAGTGGCCAGGCTGCCGGAGTGCGCGACGCTCCCAACCAAGATGGCCGTGTCGTCCAACACGGGCGCGGCGGACAGGTAGATCGAATCGGTCCACGACGTTACGCTTGTCGGGAAGGTGGCGTTGTTCTGCACTGTCCACGAAACACTCAGATCGTCTCCCGGCGCGAGCGGGGTTGCCGAAGCGTTGACCACCGCAACGGCCAGATCGGTGACGTTCGCGACGGCCGTTGCGGACACACCTGCGGCGTCGATCCCAATGGTAAACGGCGGCGTCGTTCCAACCCCGCTCTGGACAAGACCGTCCGGCGTTCCGACGACGTTGGTGCTGCTCAATAGCGCATATTGATCGCCGACCACGACGTCGGCGCCCGAGAGCACGGTCAGTTCGACGGTTCCCGAATCGAACTCAGTCTGTCCGTTGTCGACAACCTGGCCGAATTGATTGCTCGCCGGCCGCCCTGCCACCTGGAACGTGAGTCGGGCCGGCGTTCCCTCGGCCGGGGACGCCTGTGTAAAGCCATTGGTGGTGAATGTCGAGCCCGGCCCGATTGTCAATCGGCCGCCGTTGAAGAAGCTCAGGCCGCTAACAAAGCTCGCGCCGTCTGTCAGGATCAGATCCCCAGAGTTGAACGTCAGGTCCGTCAGCGCAGCGATGGACGCGCCCGGCCCGTCGAGTGTGATATCTGCGTTGTTGGTCGACAGGATTGCTCCGGCGAAATCGATGGCGGCGCCAGCGTCGACGTGCCAGACACCGCCGGCAAGGTTGCCGGACTGCAGTTGCGGAACAGCGTCGCTCAGTCGGACAGAGCCGGACTCGACCTGAAGTCGGCCCGTGTTGTCGAATGGGATGCCAATGTCCGTGGTCCCCGCGCCGGCCTCCTTGACGAATTGCCCAGAGTTTTGCAGCACAGCGGACTCACCCGTCGCCCCACTAAACGTGGCGGCATGGTCGGCGAGGTCGTGGATGATGCCGCTGTTCCGCACTGCCGACGTATGCAGAAAGGCAAGGTTCCCAGTGCCCCCCCAGGTTATCGTTCCGTCGTTCGTCACCGTTGCGCCATCCAGGACTTTCGGGGCCGTCCCAGTCAGGTCGATGGTCGCCCCTGCTTGCACGTGAAGCGTGAGGTTAATTGCTCCGCCGCTCCAGGTCATTCCACCCGACAAGTCGAGCTGGCCACCCCCGCCGAGCGTGCCGCCGTTCAGGTCGACGGTGACGGCCCGGCTGGGCCCACCCAGCACCAAGCTGCCGCCGGCGATCTCGGCGGGGCCCAACAGGTTGGCCGCCGCCGCCGTGAGGCTGCCAGCGGAAACATTCAATGTCGCAAGCGACGTCAATTTCCGGACGGCGCTTGTGCCCACCGAAGTGACGGTGATTCCCGGCGTGAGAACGAGCGCATCGTCCGTCGCGCTCGGGACTCCCGCATTGCCGTTCTCGTCCGCCCAATTGGAAGCAACCGCAAATTCTCCGCCCGCCGGGTTCGTCCAGCGAAACGTGGCCGGGACCAGGCGTTCCTCCAGTGGAGTCAGGCGAAGCCTGGTTCCGAGGCGACGAGAGCGTACCACGGAGCGGCGAAAGCGCAGCGAGGTCGGGTCGACCCAAGGGATTGGGAACATCAGTGGCTCCGACATGCGAGTCGACTAGCTTTGAGCGGCTGAAGGAGGGTCGGAAAGGGCAAAACATTCATCCGACTCTTCGATGCTCTGAATATAGGCTGATTCTTGGTCGGCGGCCGCTTCGAAATCGTTTGAACATGTGGACGGAACGGACCGCGAGGGCTGAAATCCGCGCTAGGCTCGGTAACCGGGCGATAACTTAAGGGGCCGGTCGCCCAAACGCTGGATTTGACGATGGAGAATCGCGCACGATGATATAGCTCAAATCGGTGGCATACATTCAACTGGTCCCATTTGCGACCCGCGGCGCTACCAAGGATCAATGATGACGCTAAACGAATCCGCGATGATTCTGGCCGACGAACTGATCGCCCAGGCCGAGTCATGGCGATGCTCTGTCTCCACGGTCGGCGGTGCGCGCGTCATCGATTGCGGCGGGGCAGTCGTCGGCGGACTGCAGGCTGGCCTTCAGATGGCGCGCATTTGCACGGCCGGGCTGGCCGATGTTTCCCTGCAGTTTGGCTCGGATGGCCCGATGATTCAGCTGGCGTCCGACGATCCGATTCCGGCGTGCCTGGCGTCGCAATACGCCGGCTGGCAAATCAAGGGTGAAAAATTCTTCGCCATGGGTTCCGGCCCCATGCGCGCGGCCGCGGGTCGTGAAGCGATCTTTGAACACATACCCGGCAAGGAACAACCGCCGTGTGCTGTTGGAGTGCTCGAATCACGCAAGCATCCAACTGAAGAAGTTGTCGCCTACCTCGTCAGCCACCTGCCGGCGACGGTTGAAAGAATCACGCTGCTCGTCGCCCCCGCATCGAGCATTGCGGGCACGATCCAGGTCGTGGCACGCAGCCTGGAAACGGCACTGCACAAGCTCCACGAGCTGAAATTCAACCTGCGCCAGGTGGTCTCCGGCTTCGGCGTGGCCCCATTGCCACCGGTTGCCGCGGACGAGGGCAAAGCGATCGGTTGGACGAACGACGCCATCCTATATGGCGGCCGGGTCGTTCTCTGGGTGCGGGCCGATGACGAAATCTTGGACCAGGTCGGCCCCAAAGTGCCGTCGAGCGCTTCGCCCGACCACGGGGCGCCGTTCGCCGACATCTTCCAACGCTATGGCGGTGACTTCTACAAGATCGATCCAATGCTCTTCTCGCCGGCAGCGGTCGAGTTCCGCAACCTGAAGACCGGGCGGGTACACGCTTTCGGGCGAATTGAACCCGACCTGTTGCGGCGGTCGTTTGGCCGCTAAGATCATCAAAAATCCATCCGCACACCCTTCTTGCGTAGAGAGACTCGTTTATGCCCGACATGATTCGACCGGCGGTTACGCACGCTACGGAAACTCTTTCCCTGGGGGACTTTCTGGCGGCGATGAAGCGCTCGCGTCGCTTGCGGCCCATGCTGCTCGATGCCTTTGTGGAGAACTACCTGGTCAACCGTGCACGCCGGGCCGGCCTGTCGGTGAACGATCAGGAATTGCAGCAGGCAGCCGACAATTTCCGGCTCAAGAACGGCATGGCCAGCACCGACCAGACCACGCAGTGGTTCCAACGTGAAGCGATCACGTCAGACGATTTCGCCGCCGGCCTGGAGCGCGACCTGCTTGTCGAAAAGCTCCGCCGGGCCATCGCCGACCCGCGTTTGCAGGAAGTGTTCAACCAGAACACGGCCCGCTTCGCGCGCGTCCGGCTCAAGCGCCTTCTGGTCGCGACCGAGGCCGAAGCCCGCCAGGCAATCGACGCGATTGCCAACAACTCGAGCACGTTTGAAGATCAGGTCCGCCAGCGATCGCTCGACTTGGTGACCAAGAACGTCGGCGGCGAAGCCGGCATCGTCCGCCGGGTCGATCTGGCTCAGCCGCTCGGCGACGCTATCTTCGCCACGGAGGCTGGCAACCTGGTCGGGCCGGTGCAGGCTGGCCAGGGGTTCCTCGTTTTCCGTGTCGAAGAGTTCTTGCCCGCGGAACTGGATGAAGGCATTCGCAACGGCCTGCGCAAAGAAATCTTCGACGCCTGGCTGCGGCAAGAGTTGAGCCGCTCGCCGATTCAGTTCCCGCTGCTGGAGGCGCTCAACGCGGGCCAGCGGCCGGCATAATCTGGTGCCTTGGGTCGCGACGCACTTTCGGGTGCGCCGCGACTGATAATCACCGGTGAAGTCGCTCCGGGAGCAATCCTCAAATGTGGTGGGCCGTCTCAATATGCGGCGGGCTCGTACTCATCATCGGGCTACTCTTCGTCTGGGGCCTCCTTCATCTTCGTCAGAGCCGGCGTAAGGCTGAAGCTGAGATTCGACTCATCGAACTCGTCGACATTGAACCGCTCGCTCGGGAATGCGTTGACGTGTTTCGCCGCAAGCTCGGCATCAATCTCGATTTGAACGACTGCGAAGACACGGCACAAAAGCTCGATGATGCATTTCAGGATCGTAAAAAACTAAAAGATACGTTCGCACGCGCCGACTTCTATTGGTATTTCGTCAAGCCCGTCGGCGCCTGTCTGGGCGAATTGCTGCGCCGCCACGCCAAACATCAATGGCGCAAACAGACCGACGCGGCCCCGTTCATGGAAGTCGCATTAAGAGACGGCACGTCGGAAGTGTACCCGTTTGAGAAGGTAATCAAGCACATCACCGTCGGCGAACCGGGCGATTTAGTGGCGTACATGGAATTCGCGAAATCAATTAATCAGACAGTGTAGAACTGCTAGATTTGAATGTAATCAATTGCGAAAGCACCATGAATTCAAAGCGCCGACGGCACTGCTTTTTGCCGTGTCATCAGGGTTGGCACAGCCGATCGCGCTGGCAACACCGGCGCTTCGACCGCTTTCAGTCGACCACCACCCACGACTTGATCGACCATGAACAATGGCCGCCCCTTGGCCTGATCGAACAGCCGGCCCAGGTATTCGCCTTGAATGCCGATCACGAGCAGTTGGATGCCGCCGAGCATCGTCGTCACCATCATCAGGCTCGTCCAGCCTTCGACAGCGCCGAGGAATAACCACGAAATCAGCGCGTAGCCAAGCAACGCAAAGGATGCGAGCCCGAAAGCGACGCCCAGGAGACTCGCGATCTTGAGGGGTCGCGTCGAGAAGCTGGTCACCGCGTCGATCGCCAGCTTGACCAGCATCTTGAGGCCCCACTTCGTCTCGCCGGCAAAGCGCGCGTCGCGATCGTAAAGCAGCGGCACCTGCCGAAAGCCGAGCCACGAGATCATGCCGCGGACGAACCGCTGACGCTCCGGCATCGACAGAAACAAATCGAGAACGCGCCGCGACATGATACGGAAGTCGCCCGTGTCCTGCGGAATGCGCACGTCCGTGAGTCGATTGATGAACCGATAGAACAGTGCCGACGTGAAGAGCTTCCGCCGCGACTCACCGGCTCGATGGCGGCGCTGGCCGTACACGACTTCGGCGCCCTGGTCCATCAACTCCATCATCTGCGGCAACAGTTCCGGCGGGTCTTGCAGGTCGGCGTCGAGGATCAGCACGCGGTACCCCCGACAAGCCGACAGACCGGCTGTGAGCGCGAGCTGCTGACCGTGATTGCGCGACAACTTGATGCAGACAACTTGCGGATCTTCGGCCGCGAGTTCTTGCATGATGTCCCAGGTCCGATCACGCGAGCCATCGTCGACGAGAACGATTTCATACGCGATGCACAGGGGCGCCACCGTCGCGGATACCCGGCGATGATACTCGCGCAGCCCGTCCTCCTCGTTGAAGCACGGCGATACGATCGAGAGGTCGGGCGTATCGAACGAGTTCATGGGATGTCCTTCCGGGCGAGCGGAGCCGCATCAGCGGCCCGATGCTGTCAAAATCGGGCGGCTTACGCCGCTTCGCTCGCCTTTGCGTCGATAAATCACCGCTTGTTGGTCCGCGTAGATTCGTTCCCAGCCCGGCTCCTCGCTCAGGCGATGGTTCAGGCCGCAATCGACTTCGATGCAGATCAAGCCCACGTTCGCGCGATCGAGCGCCTCGCGCCAACCTGGCATGCCGTTGTAGATCGATTGCCACTGCTCGATCCGCTCGCGGCCATAGACCTCGTTGCGATCGTCGATCCACACGAGCAATCGCGGATCTTGCTTCCAGCCGTGCCAAGTTAAGTAGCCGCCCCAGTTGGCTGAGTGGAATACTCTTTCGCCCTCATGCACTTCAATCAGCTTGTCGAGCGCCGGCACGGGCACGTTGTCCGGGTGATGGCGGCCGTAGCCGCCGAAGTAGCGGGTCGAGCCGAAGAGCGCGACCACGAAGATAGCTGTCCACATCCACGGCGAACGACCGGGAGACATTGTCGTCGGAATCGGCGACGCTTCGGCGAACCAGGCGTTCATGCGCTGCACGATCGGCATGCCGGCCGCGAGGCTCGCCAGCATCGGCACCGTCGCAAGCACCCAGATCGGGCCGTAGCGCCGTCCGTTGAGAGCGAAGTGCAGCCAGACGATTGCCATGGCGAGCGATACGCAATCGGGTCGATTCTTGCTCGACGACAGTAAGAGCGGCAGCAGGAGAATCAGCAACTCGAGCCGGAATGCGCCGCGGGCATGGAAGTCCTGCGACAGCCAATCGGCGTTCAAGTTTTGAATGAACGGGTCGCCCATCAACTT
>DATANR010000248.1:0-9423 GCA_036266155.1 Gemmataceae bacterium
GACCAGCGGCGTCAATTGCTCCGCTGGAATCGCAATGCCGCAAACGGTCCGCGTGCCGGGCTTCCCTGCCATGCTCGAACAAAAGCATCAAAACCGATTTTCGTAAAGACCGATTTCCACCGGGTTATTGAGAAATGACGACGATTTATCCCGCGACCGCCGCAAGTTCTTAACCGCCAAGATCGCCAGCGGCGAATGGGATGGGATCATCGTCACGCACAGTTCGTTCGAGCGCATCGGCATGTCGCGGGGCTACCAGGAGAGATTCCTCCGCGATCAGATCGCCGAATACAACCAGTTGCTTATCGAGGGCGTGACCAAGGACGCCAAGCGCGTCCACAGGAACCTAATCAAAACAATAGAGAAGCAGAAGGCCAAGCGGGAAGAGCGGCTAAAGGACATGCTGGCCGAGGAAAAGAAAGATGATGGGCTCGTTTTTGATGAACTCGGCGTAGATCATTTGTTCATTGACGAGGCCCACTATTACAAGAACCTCGAAACGCCGACAAAAATGGAGCGTGTGGCCGGAATCCAGACTGGCGGCAGCGAGCGGGCGTTCGAAGTCTACATGAAGGCCCGCTATCTCGATCAGCAACATGCCGGCCACGGGGTGACGTTCGCAACCGGAACGCCGATCAGCAACACGATGGTCGAAATGTACACCATGCAGCGATTCCTCGATCCCGAGGGGCTACGCCAGCGAGGTATAGATCATTTTGACGCCTGGGCCGCGACCTTCGGCGAAGTCGTCGACACGATGGAAATCTCGCCAGATGGCGCCTCGCTCCGACCACGCAGCCGCTTCGCACGCTTCACGAATCTCCCTGAACTTCAGCAGATGTTTAGAGCGTTCTCCGATGTGCAGACAGCGGAGATGCTGGATCTTCCGCGGCCCCGGTTAGAGGGCGGGAAGCCGATCGTCGTCGCCTGCCCGATGTCCTACGACCAACGGATTCTCCAAGCGGAACTCGTCGAGCGCTATGACCGGATACGCTCGCAGAAGGTCGATCCACGCGAAGACAACGCGCTCGCCATCACGACGGACGGACGCAAACTCGCCCTCGATGCGCGGATGCTGTCGAGCAGCGCATCGGACTTCCCCGACTCGAAGGTGAACGCCCTCGTCGCCAGGGTCGAGGAAGTCTGGCGGAAAACAGCTATCACCCGCGGCACTCAAATGATCTTCTGCGATATGGGGGTCCACAAAGCACCGTCGGGCTACTCGGCTTACGACGAGGTCATCGAGAAGCTAATTGCTCGCGGCATCCCCGCGAACGAGATCGCCGCCATCGGCGACGCTGACTCCGACGCGAAGAAGCAGTCTCTCTTCGAGCAAGTAAGAAAGGGATCGGTCCGCGTGCTCCTTGGCAGCACGCAGAAGATGGGCACCGGCACCAACGTGCAGAAGCGGCTCGCCGCCTTGCACCACTTGGACGCCCCGTGGAAACCGGCCGAGGTCGCGCAGCGTGAGGGGAGGATTCTCCGCCAGGGCAACGAGACCGAGGAAGTCTCGATCTACCGCTACGTCACCGAAGGATCCTTCGACGCCTATATGTGGCAGGCTTTGGAGACCAAGGCCCGGTTCATCGCCCAGGTAATTACCGGGGACAGCACGGCGAGGAGAGCCGAGGATATCGGCGGCCAGGAACTCTCCTATGCCGAGGTGAAGGCAATTGCTTCCGGAAACCCTGCGGTCCTGACCTTGGCTGAAGCCGATGCCGAATTGCAGCGGCTGACCATCCTCCGCAAGAACCACTCGGATGAGCAGTATCTCGGCCGTCTGCGTTTGCGGCAATTGCCTGAAACGATTATCGGCATGACCAAGCAACTCACCAGCCTCAAAGCCGATATGGTCACCAT
Organism: Gemmataceae bacterium; assembly: GCA_036266155.1. Taxonomy (GTDB): domain Bacteria; phylum Planctomycetota; class Planctomycetia; order Gemmatales; family Gemmataceae; genus SIAJ01. Next base: position 1,861 of record DATANR010000248.1, read on the forward strand.
CGTCGCCCGCTCCGGCGACAACCTTCTTGTTGGCTCGCGGCCAACCTCCCGCGAAAACGTAATTGATACGCTCGGCGGGGCACTGGATTCGCTCCCGCATGCAGTCCTGCAAGTGCGGCGAATCCCAATCGGCCGGTATCGCGGCCTCGCCTTTGGCATCGTGCTCCATCCGCAGTTCGCGCCCGAGATTTACTTGGAGGGGCAGACCATCCGGCAGTCGATGCTATCCAGGGAACATCACGGCCCACGTGCCGTCCTGAACGCCCTGGAGAGATTGGCGGGCGGGTATCAAGCCGAATGCGAGCGAATTGCACAAGACCTCGAGATTGCAAAAGGGCAACTTCGCGATTACCACGAACGCCAGGGCGTTCCTTTCCCGCACGAAGCGTATCTGGCGGAGTTGACCGTCCTCCGCGATCAATTGAAAGCCGGGCTTTCCGCCTCAAAACATGAAACAAACGGGACAGAGCTGGCCGCCCCCGAACTGGCGATCAGGATTAAGGCACTCACCGCTGCCCATACCATCGAGGCCGGTCCGGAACGAGCGACAAACCGCCGCAACGAGGCGACCGAGCCAGTCACTGCCCGCATCCGGCGGAGGGGCAAGAGCCAGGCTCCCGGCGCCCCGCCCACAAATAATCCCGGAGCAACAGGCAACAAGATTCACATACCATCCAGTCCAGGACCCGAATACGGTCTTACCTCCCGCGATTCCGAATGGAGTCGCTAGACTCGTTTGATTCCGGCACGAGGCCGCTCAGTACCGCAGCCAGCCGAGCCTCTTGGCGAGGCCCAGGTCGGCATGGCCGAAGTGGAGGAGTTGCTGGCCCACCTGGGCCCGCTTGAAAAAACACGCTGAATAGTCGCTGGGAACGCACCACGTGCAAACCGTCCGGCTTGACGCTGCGCGCACATCCCATCCGCACACTCCACGACAACACCGACCCTTGCGAACACGGTCGTCTCAGTGCCCATCGCCGTGCCTTGACTGGTTAATTGGGCCGGCAAATGGCAAAGCGAACAGTATTGGCCGCGTTTGCTGCTTCTCCTTTTCTTATTCGTCAATTCCATTTAACTGCCCCATCCACCAATCCGTTGCGCCTCCAACGGCGTCCTATCTTCAAGCCGATCCGATTGACAAGAAAGGTGATGCAGATAGGACGCATCTAGTTTTCAGAAACGATCTGCGTCAGTGTGCTTCGGCCCATCGCGGACGGGATAACGCGCCGTCCCGAGCCGGCCAAGACTCTGAAGTCAGGGGTCTGGGGTCTTTCAACATTTTCCAGGAGTAGGACCAAGCTATTTGCATTGTTACTTTTTTAACCCGTCTTTCGAAGGAGTGCATCATGCGCGTCACTTGGTTGCACCGTTGGCTGGACCGCAAACCCCAACCGCTGGGAAACCGGACCAGGCCTTACCGCCCGTTCCTCGAACGACTGGAGGTTCGGGATGTGCCGGCCACCTTTGTGGTGACGACCGCTACGGACGTAATCAGCTCCACTGACGGAGTGCTCTCCCTGCGCGAGGCGATAAACTTCGCTAACGGTCCCGGCCCTCGGCATCTGATCACATTCAACATCGGCACCGGGCTGCAAACGATCAACTTGACCAGCCCGCTTCCAACAATCACTCATCGAGTCACGATCGACGGCAGCTCGCAGCCAGGCTATGACCCCTCGAACTGCAATCCCGTGATCGAACTCAATGGCAGTGGGGCCGGGGCCGGCGCCAACGGGCTGTGGCTGGGGTCGGGCTCCGGCGGCACCTCGACGATCCCCGGTAGCACGATCCGCGGACTTGCCATCAATCTCTTTGCCGGGGATGGCATCTTGATCAATACCAACTTCAATCGCATCGCCGGCAACCACATCGGCACCGATTCAGCCGGTTTGGTGCCCTTGGGCAATACCTTGAATGGCATCGAGATTCAAAATGGGGCCTCGAATCTCATCGGCGGGACGATCTGCTGCTCCGGCAACGTCATTTCGGCCAACCAAGGCAACGGCATCCTTATCACCGCCGCTGCGGCAATACGCAACCAGGTGCTCGGCAACTATATCGGCACCGACGCTACCGGACTGGCCGGTCTCGGCAATCATCAGGACGGAGTGAAGACGGCCGCCGCCGCAAACAAAAACACGATCGGCGGCACGTCGTTGCTGGCGCGCAATTTGATTTCCGGCAACTTGGGGGACGGCATCGAGCTCGGCACGACCGCCAATTTCGTGCAGGAAAACTGGATTGGCGTCGACGCCACGGGCAATGCCGCCCTTCCCAACCTCTTGGACGGCGTCCGGGTTCTCGTCAGCAGAAACACGTTGACGCACAACGTGATCTCTAAGAATGGCGCTAACGGCGTCGAACTCTTGACCGGCGTCCAGACGACCAAAATCAAGGGCAATATGATCGGCGTCAACGTCCAGGGCAATCAACCGCTTGGAAACACTCTCGACGGCATTCATCTTCTCACCGCCAGCGCCAACATCATCGGGGGAGCGGGCTTTGGCGCGGGCAACGTTATTTCCGGCAATACGAACGGCATCACCCTCGTCGGCGCCTCCGTGAGCAACATTATCCAAGGCAATTTCGTCGGCACCGACCTCACCGGCACGCAAAAGATCATGAATACCGCGGATGGCATCGACGTGAATTCACTTGCGAATAACAACTCCATCGGCGGCTCGACCTTGGGTACGGGCAACGTCATCTCGGGGAACGGCGATCTGGGCGTGTTAGTCGACAGCGACAACAACAAAATCCAGGGCAATCGTATCGGCACCGACGTCACCGGGACCCAGGCCTTGGGGAATGCCTTTGACGGCGTTTATGTCGAAGAGGGCATCCGCAACGTGGTCGGCGGCTCGGCGACCGGCACCAACTGGGGGGGGCCGCGCAACATCATCGCCGCCAACGGCCGCAATGGCGTCGTCATCCGCGCCAAGGCTTCTCTCACCATGGTCCAGGGCAACTACATCGGCGTCGGCCTGAACGGCGAGCACCTTGGCAATGCCGACAGCGGCGTCTTTCTGCCCGCCGGTTCCACCGGTTCGGGAAACATTATCGGCGTTCCGTACCCGGGTCTATCGCCCACACCGGCCTACGAACCGCGCGCGAATGTCATCGGCTACAACAATCAGTACGGCGTCGACGTTTCGGGTGGAACCCAGACCTATGTTGGCGAAAACGACTATCTCGCCAACGTCGCGGGGCCGACCAACTCGTTCGCGTCACCTCTGACCGGGGTGCCCATCACAGTACCTGCTACCTCCCTGATTACGGTGCATTACCCGACGGGTACTACGGGATGGATCGAGTTCTACCAAATCTGTAACAACAACTACTACTTCGTGACCCGCGTCAAGGTGAACGCGAACGGTGGAACCTACTCTTTTGACGCGACCACGTATGGGCTAGCGACGGGAGACACGGTCACGGCGACGTTCACGACCACGCCGCTCGGAACTTCGAAGTTCTAGTAGATAAGAAATGGGGACGCAGGGGACGCAAGCCGCGTCCCCTTTCTTCTCCGGGGGTTTGGCGTCGGGGGCGCGGGAGGAGAATAGACTACATGGCATTAGACGAATGCGCAAAGCGGACATGAATTGCGTCGCTGGGTGGTCTAATTGGCGGGGAGAAATTGTGGCAAAAGCCAAAGGGTAGTTGCAATGGCGAAACCGCCAGGCAATAATCGGCAAGGTTTCGTGACTTCAAAGCCGTTCCCAGGACGCGGTGTGCATCTCACTTGGCCGATTCGGCGAAGCGCAACTTGCCAGGGTCGTCGTCGGAGCGAGCATTCGGAGGCGGCTTTATGAGATGGCTCGTCAGATTCTCTGAAGACCTGTTACGGACAGTTGCGCTGCTTTTGTACGGCTGGTTCGTCCCTTTCTTGCGTTTGATCTATTCCTGTTGCCGCCGTTGGTGCGCGGCGCGGCGGCGACGAGCCGAGGGGAAATCGAAGGTGCGGTGCGTGGTCATTCCACCGACTGTATATAAGCGGCCGGACCCGCTCATCTATTCGCAATCGTACCTGATGGCCCAAGGTCTCGCAGTCACCTGGGATAACCCCGACATCACGCTTTTCCGCAATAACGCGCCGGTGCCGTCGTCGGAACTTCTCGCCGATACTGACTACGACGTCCGCGCGACCGTGTGGAATGGTTCCACCGAGGCTCCGGCGGTCAACATGCCGGTGGATTTTTCGTTTCTGTCATTTGGAATCGGCACAACCAGTACGATCATCGGTCGCACATTCGTCGATTTGCCGGTCAGAGGGGCGGTCGGTCATCCAGCGACAGCAGCGCTCATTTGGCGGACACCCAAAGTTCCGGGGCACTATTGCCTTCAAGTCAACCTGGTGTGGGGGGATGATGCCAACCCGGCCAACAATCTCGGACAGGAGAATACGAACGTCGGCGTGGCGCACTCGCCAGCGCTTTTTGATTTTCCGGTCGAGAACCGGAACGACCGGCCAGTGACTATGACTTTGAGCGTCGACAGCTATGTGCCCCCGGCGCCCATCGACTGCGCTAAGGTATTCGACGGCCGGGTGCCGTCGACTGTTGCAGGGCAGGTGCCGACACAACGGGACCTCTGTGTTCGGCTCGCCAATCGGCATAACAAGGATGCCTTCCCAATTCCGGAAGGCTGGACGGTCGAGATCGACCCGACCACGTTCTCCCTGGCACCGGGGGCGGGCCGCGTGGTTACCGTGCGGATCACGCCCCCCGATAGTTTCACCGGCATCAAGGCGTTCAACGTGAATGGGATCGACGAGCGCGGGACGCTGGTCGGCGGCGTCACCCTGTATGTCCAGCGCTAACTTCTTGAGGCACCCATGGCATTCCGTCAGACTACACACTGCATCCCCAAGCCGGACTTTGACAGTTTCTGGAACGTCGGCGGGCAGACTCAGAACCCAGCTGTCTCGCTGATCGTTTCGGGGGCCTTGCAAGCGGCGAAGACCGCATTTATCGGGGCGCTGATCGGCGCTGGCATTGGTGCTGCCGTCAGTGGAGGATCCGCCGCTGGCTTCGGGGCGCTGGTCGGGGGGGCATTTGGGCTGAGCCTTGGCTTCGTGAATGGTTTCTGCGATCAGTGGCTAAATCGTCGACTCATTTGCTTAACACCGCAGGACCAGTGCATTGTCGGCACGGTTGCGAACATCGATCCAGTCGAGAGCAAGCCATTCTTCGAACGACTCTTCGACAACGACCTGTCCATGAACGTGCGGCTGTTGCCGTACGACAGCAAGGAGTTTCCTTGGAAGTCAGCGACCAAGGATTACGATTGGACGAAGATGCAGGCGGACGGGTTCCCGGCCGCGGCGTTGGTGAACCGGCAATTCAACGATTTGAACTATGAGGGCTATGGCGAGGATGGCGACGACCGCCCTCCGAACCATCCCGGAGGACGGTGGTCGTTGCATTGCGAGTTCGAGGGCAACGCGATGGAGACTTTGTGCGGCATCGCCCGCGTGCTGGCGGTCGCAACCTTGATCCCTCAAGTGTTCGTCGTCCTCGTCGTGGTTGGCGCCATTGCCGGAGCGATCGGCGGTGCGGTCTACGCCATTGCGAATGCGGGCGAAACATTCAAAGGCTGTAAGAAGAAGTGCAAAGTTCCCATTGTTTGCGATGTGGTTTGCGCGATTGTGGTGGCCGCCACGGTCGTCGCGGGGATCATCGGCGGAGCGGTCATCGGGGCGCTCTCCGGACCGGGCGTCACCGCCGTCGCGGTGGCTACCATCGTCGCCCAGCCATTCGTCCAAAACGGCCAATTCAGCGACGCGGCCGACAATCCGGAATCCGGCACCCTGCACGAGGAAGATTGCGTGTTCGTCGCGGGCGACCATGTTTACGACGCCGGGCACCCCGAGGGGTGGCACGAGCTGCACCCGGTCAAGCACGTTCAGAAGATGTGCCAGGACTCGTTCGATCCGCAATGTTGCCCACACGCCGACAGCGCTAGTGAAGATCCAGTTACCAAAGTGCGGACGTTCGACGACCCTGCTTTCCGCGACCGCGTCTTCCGACTGTGGAACCGGTGGTGTGGCGAATACCACAAGGCCACCGACTCCCACACCACCGATAACCAGGCCAACCCGGAGAACCTTTGGTGTCTACACCCGCTGATCGACGGTTGCCAGCGCCCGACCGATCCAACGAACGGCGGCCCGATCATCCACTGAGCCCGCGCCTGTCACGGCCTGCACCGTGTTGCGGCAATGCCAAGCCACAGCGGACCATCGTCATTCGCACACCGGCGGACGCTCGTCGGTTGCTCCGATGGTGGCCGAAGTTTGACACAATAATCGTCGCCCTCGACAGCGGGAACGCGTCCGGCAATCGCGCCGTCCAAACTCGATTCGATCGATTGTATTTCGAATGTGGCTGTACCGCCGGCGCCTACGCACTCCTAGTCACACTGGCGCTGGCGCCGGTTGCAGGGTGGTTGACGTGGCCTTACCCATTCACTCACACCATCGCTGCGCTGTCGATTTGGTTTCTTATCGTCATTGGTTGCACACTCGCGGCCAAAATGCTTGCCCAGATCATGGCTCATTTTTCGCTCAAGCGAAGTATCACTGCACTCGAGCGCAGAGAGGGCGTTGTGGGCGCAGCTCATTTCTGAAATTAGCCGCACGAAACAGAAATGAGCTGCGCCCGGACGCAACGATGCAACTGCGTCCACTGGTATGTTCGCTTTGAGCCCCCATCTCGCATTAAAACTTGTTGTCGGACGGCTTGTTCTGTGCCACTATGTCCGCCATATGACAGACAATCTCGATACCCTCGCAGTGCCCGAAATCTCAAAATCGCTCCCGCTTTGTCGTCAGTCCACTTTCCCTTCATCACTTGCTCTACTTGGCCCGGCCGCTCACTTTGCGTGGGATGAGTTCTTCATCGGCGGTATCCGCAACCGGCATACGCGCACCGTCTATGGCCGTTCCGTCCGGAACTTTCTGAAGTGGGCCGAAAGGGAAGGCGTCGCCGTCGAGAAGATTACGCCGGGCATGGTTGGGTCGTATCTCGATCAGCTTTCGGCTTCACCACCGACCAAGAAATTGATCTTGGCCGCACTGCGTGGTTTCTTTGACGCGCTTGTCCTTCGGCATGTGCTCATCCTGAATCCAGCCGCGAGCGTTCGCGCGGAACGTTACGAGGTGGTTGAAGGCAAGACGCCCGAGATTACTCCGGTCCAGGCGAGGGCGCTACTCGACTCGATCGACACCGCGACATCGGTTGGACTTCGCGACAAGGCGGTAATCGCGACGCTGATCTACACCGCCGCGAGAGCGGGCGCCGTCGGCAAACTGCGGCGAAAAGACTTGTCCTTTGACGGAAGCCAGTATGTTCTTGCATTTGGGGAGAAGGGCGGCATGCATCGGTCAATTCCAGTCCGACATGATCTCGAATTGCTGCTAACTAAGGATTTGTAACTTATTAACTTCCCTGTTTGGTCTTTTTGGCACGTTGCTTTTTCGGTAGCCTTGCTGGTCTGAATAAGGAAACCGTTGGCAGGATGCCATCATGGCTACTCGGTTTGTCTCGTCGACCGAAGAGGCGA
>DATANR010000249.1:0-13429 GCA_036266155.1 Gemmataceae bacterium
TAATGGCATCGAAAACATCATCGGGCCGCTCACGCGGCTCCGCTCGCCGCTGACCACATTTCCCATTTTTTCCAAATTCCGGCCAAAGACGCACTTGACGCCGCCCGTGTCACTTGTGTACTATCCGCCCACTTACTGAGATTCACACCCGGGTTAGAGGCAGCGGGTCGCCCCCTGCCCCACCCAACCAGGGACGGTTCGGGAATCATGTCGTCGCCGACTCACGGACGGGCTCTCGTTACCCCCATCCGTCGCGTTCTCCGATGATCCACCGCCACGGCCCCACTGCCGCGGGCGTCGATCCCCTACTTCCTGGCGCCGTGCGAATTCAGGCCTTCGCCAAGGTCAACCTCTTCCTCGAGGTGCTGGGTCGACGGCTGGATGGATACCACGACATCGCCACGCTGATGCTGGCGATTGATCTGGCGGATGAGTTGGAATTCACGCTCGCCGACGCGGGCGAACTGTCTTTGACATGTGATGATCCGGCACTCACCGTGGGGCCGGAGAATCTGGTCCTCCGAGCCGCGAGCAGGCTACGTGAGGAAACCGGAAGCACGCTGGGCGTCCGCATTCACTTGCGGAAGCGAATTCCCTGGGCCGCGGGCCTGGGCGGCGGGTCGAGCGACGCGGCGGCAGCCCTGGAGGGGCTGAATGAATTATGGAAGCTGGGCCTGTCCCCGGCGGCCCTGGCGCGAATCGGCGCGACGATCGGCAGCGATGTGCCGTTCTTCCTGAACGGCCCGGCGGCATGGTGTACGGGCCGCGGCGAAGTGATCGAGCCGGCGGCGATCGGGCAGCCGCTTGATCTGGTGCTCGTGAAGCCGCCGGCCGGCCTTGCCACCGCGGCTGTGTACAAGCGGCTCAAGGCGCCGGCAAAGCCGGAGAGTGGATCGGTTGCCCGGAACGCACTGGCGAACGGTGAGGTGGAGACCCTGGGTCGAGCGCTGTTCAATCGGCTCCAGGAGCCGGCTTTTGAATTGGAGCCGAGCGTCGCTGAGATCTTTCGCCAGGTACAGTCGTCCAGCGCCGCTGGATGTTTGATGTCGGGTTCGGGATCGAGCGTCTTTGCCTTGTGTCGGAATTCCTCGGACGCCCGGCAGGTGCATGATGACCTGTCACGCGGGTGGGCCTCCGGAGGCGAGTTATCACCCCGCGTTTTTCTCGTTCGGAGCCGGCCCTGAGCGTCTGCCACAGGAAACATGGAGGACCACGATGGTCATCACGGAAGTCCGCATCAAGCTGGTCGCGGAAAACAACGAGCGTCTGATGGCTTTCTGCTCGCTGACTCTCGACAACGCGTTCGTCATCCGCGATTTGAAGATCATCGAGGGCACCAAGGGCCTGTTCGTGGCCATGCCCAGTCGCAAGCTCACCGACCGCTGTGGTCGCTGCGGCTGCAAGAATCACCTCCGCTCGCGTTACTGCAACGGCTGCGGCGGGCATCTGGATGAAAACCGGGCCCCGCGTGACCATGATGGTCGGGCCAAGCTGCACGCCGACATCGCTCACCCGATCAACAGCTCGTGCCGCGAGGTCATGCAGGTCGCGATCATCAAGGCGTACCAGGACGAACGCGAACGGGCCAAACTCCCGGGTTACGTTTGCACGTACGACGACTACGATGGCGGCGACTTCGATTACGATCACGCACCGTCGTACGCCGGCGCCGTCGCGGGCAACCATCGACCGGGCTATCGGGCGCACGGCGGGCATCAGCCCGTGACGCGTGGGACGCACATTGCTCAGGAAAAGGGAGTCGGGGCAGCCAAGAAATCGGACGAATTTGGGGCAGGGATGTGATTCAGGAGGGGTGTAGGGTATAGGGTTTAGTTCAAACCTATATCCTACACCCCATACCCCGTTCAACTTACTTCGACGCTTCCAGAATCATCGGCACTTCCGAAACGATCTTCTCGATATCGCTATCCTTCATTTCGCCCTTCTTGAAAGCGTGATTCGCTTTCACCTTCCGGTCGGTGTACAGCACAACCGTGATGTCGGCGTCCTTGGCTACGTTGTAAGCCTTCGGCCCGGCCGGGTTGTCGATCGCCAGGACCGTCTTCGCAATGGCGGCCTTATCGGCCATCGCCGCGAGTTCCTTGTCGAGCCCTTCCTTGTCGCTCAGGAACACCACGAACGAACCCATCGACTTGTCCTTGTTCTTCACGGTCGCTTCGTCAATCTTCTTGACGAGCTTGGCCAACTCGGGGCTGTTCTCGCGGGCGAAGACCATGGCCACCGGATTCTCCCCGTTGACGCAGAACAGGCAGAACTTCTCGCCCTTGTGCTCGCCGGTCACGTTCACCGGATGGAACGGGCCGGGGACCTTCTCACCGGTTTGCGGGCCGGACTTCATGTTTTCGGCGTAGGCCGGCAGGGTCAGGGCGGCGGCGACGACGGCCGCGACGAACAGACGGAACTTCATCTCGACGACTCCTGGTGTTTCCTGGTCCGACCCGGGCTGCGGAACCATTCCGGCTCCGAGGGACCAATATCCCTGACGCTGCAGGGGTGCCCGGTATTCTATTCATCCAGTCTCATGGGCGACCACCATGAATCATGTTCATCTGGTAACAATCTTTTGACGGTCGATGCACTGTCGGGTAACATCCCAATCTCACCCAACGTCCGAGGGTATTCGATGCGTTACACTCTGACCGTCGTCTTGGCGGCATTCGGATTGAGCCTGCTGCCGGTCCAGGTGCGTGCCGATGTGCCGCCGCCGGTGCCGGCGCCCAAAGACGTGAAGTTCACAATTGAAGTCGACGAAAAGGCCAAGGGGCCGAAGCTCATACTGCCCGTCGGGATGACGCGAGCACAGTTCCGGCCGCGCCCCGTTCCCAAGGCGAACCCGGCCAAAGAGAAGGAGCCGGTCGCGATGCTCGAAATCGAAGGGGACGACGAAGTTGCACCAGCGCCGCGAAACCCGAATCATCTCATGATCGCCGGCATTGGCATGACGTTGGCCCTGGGTTTCGGCGGCGTCTGGCTGGTGCGTCGGCCGGGGCGCGGTGGGTCGCGTGGCTTAGTTCTGTTGCTCGTTGCCGGCGTTACGTTGGCCGCGACAACGGTGGTCTGGGCCAATGCCCCTGCGCCGCCACCACCGCCGAAGAAAGACAAGATTGTGTTGCCGGTGGCCTTCGAAGGAAACGTCAACCTCGAAGTGGTCGTCGCGGGCGATTCGATTCGGTTGATTTTGGACAAGGAGACGTTGGAGAAGATCAAGAAGGATCATAAATAATTCATCCAACGTTTAGCGGCGCGACCGCCGGTCGCGCCGCTAAACGTTGCGAAATTCATGTCTACAGCCGCACTCGATCAACCTCGAACTTTGTCGTCCGGCCTGCCGCTTGCCAGCGGGCTGATCGCCCTCGCCATCTCGGCTGCTGTTCTCGCCGGTAGGATGCCGATTGCTTTTTCGATCGCCACGGTCTTTCTCTTCGCGGGCCCGCACAACTGGCTGGAGGCCCGCTACATCCTCGGCCGGTTGCCGGCCCGTGCGGGCAAGTTGTGGAGCTTCTTTACCGTGTCGTTAGTTGGTATCGTCGGTCTGACAGCGGCATTCGCTTACATTCCGTCTTATCTCGGTAGACCGTCGGCGATCCTCGAAGCCGATTCGCTTTATGCCGGCTGGAACACGGCTTTTTTGCTTTGGGCCGCAACGCTTGTCTGGATGCGTTCGCGAACGAACCCCCGGTTCGACGGCGGCTGGGTCTGGCCGCTTGCTTTCTTGTTGATCGCCGGCGTTTGGCTGCGGCCGTTCGCGCTCAGCGTGGCCCTGGTCTATTTGCACCCGCTGATGGCGTTGTGGTTACTCGATCGCGAACTCCGGCGGTCGCACCCGGCGTGGCGACCGGCGTACCACGCGTGTTTGCTCGCGATCCCATTGCTAATGGGCCTTCTGTTCTGGCGGCTGCACGACGCGCTCCCATTAATTTCGGACGACCCTGTTTCGCTGGCGATCGCGCAACACGCGGGCGACTGGTATCTGACGGGGATTTCCAATCATTTTCTCGTAGCGGCTCACACTTTTCTGGAAACCGTGCACTACGGTGTGTGGATCATTTTGATCCCGCTCGTTGGTTATCGATCCAAGCCGTGGCAACTTGACACGATTCCCGTCGCTCGACGCGGCGGCGGCTGGCGCACCGGTGTCATCGCTCTCCTTCTCATCGGGCTGCTTCTGGTTTCAGTCCTTTGGGTCTGTTTTGCGCTCGACTATGGAACCACCCGATACGTTTACTTTGTCGTGGCATTGCTGCACGTGCTTGCCGAGGGGCCATTCCTCCTGCGGATGATTTGAAATGGATCCGGCGACCGTCCTGCCGATGATGGCCGTCGGCTACTTGATCACCATTTCAATCGAAACGCCGGTCTTGCTGATCGGCGTTTCGAGCCGTCACCCGATCCGGAATCGACTCTTCGCGGGCGCGTGGCTCACCGCGTGTACGTACCCCGTCGTTTGGCTCGTGCTTCCTCAATGGATCGACACGGGAAGTCAACGCACTCTCTACCTCGCGATTGCGGAGACATTTGCTCCGGTCGCTGAGTGCTTTCTGTTCTGGCTGGCGTTTGGCAAGACGGAACCGCGAACGCGCGGAGCAACTTTGCAAGACATGGTGGCCGTCACGGTGGCGAACCTGGCCTCATTTGCCTTCGGTGAGGTGTTCAGCGACTGGATCTGGCGAACCGGCCCATAGGACCGATAAGTCCCGTGGGCCATATAGGTCCTCTTGCTTGTGCAACCTACGGCTGCGCCACCGTTGCCGCGAGCACCTTCGCAATTTGCTCCTTCGTTTCTTCCAGATGCGCCCGCAGCGTGTCTTCCGGCGGCGCCTTCTTGTCATTGAGCGCCAGATCAACCCGCTTGCTGACATCCTTGAGATGCATGCGCGCCAGGCTACGGGCGTCGGGCACGCTGCCGCGCAGCACCAGGCGTGACAACTCATTTAGATAGGCACGCTGAAGATTGCGGCGGAGAATGCTCGTCTTTTCGACGCCCGGCTTGTCCCCGGCCGTCGGCAAGTCTGCAAAGGTCGAGTCGGACAACGCCCGCATCACCTCGGCGATGGTGACGACCGGTTCCGCCTTGTCGCCCTTCGCCGCCAGGTCTTGCATGCGGCTCAGCGTGCGATCGTTCAAGAGTTCTCGCAGACAGACCCGTTGGATGCCGAGAATCCGATCGTTCAGCGGAAACTCAACGCCGCTCATGAAGGCGCTCTCGTTCCCCCAGTGGAGCCAGCGATCGGCCGCCAGTTTGCGAAGCTGATCGGGTGGGAAGCCGAAAGGCCTATCGGTCAGGATGCGCTCCTGAAGAAACTTCAACGCCTCGCGTTGCTTGGTTGCGTCTACGGGAACGAACGGGTCGCGGGCGTTGGCGTCGCCCTTATGATCCCGGTAGACGTACTCGCCGCCGACGAACTGCGCCGACAGGAACGCGCCGTTGCCATATTGCTGCAACATCGCGCTGAAGGCCACGCGAGCACGCTGATAGCCTTCGCCCTTGTCGACCACGCGGTCGGCGAGGCCCTTGATCAATTCGTCGGCCAGGGCAATGCGATCCTGTGCGAACTTCAACGGATCGGAACCGAGGTCCCATTGATTGACAAGCGGATCCGCCGTGCGCAGGTCCTCGTCCGTTGAATAGGCGTGGCCAGTCTCGGCACTGCGACTCGCGATCTTGGCGAGTTCTTCCTTCTCGCCTTCGGTGCCGCCCGTGAGCGGCTTGTAGCCGAACTCGATGGCCCAGTAGTCGTAAGGCCCAATCGTGGAAGTGAAGAAGTCGCCCTGCTTGACGCCCTTCGGCGCCAGGTTGGCCGGGTTGTAGTCCATCACACTGCCAACCAGGCCCGACTTGCGGGTGACCGCCAGATCGTGAAGCTGATCGTTCTTGAGCATCGTGCTTGCTTTGAAGTTGTGTCGCAGGCCGAGCGTGTGGCCGACCTCATGCATGACCGTTTCCTTGACAGCCTGCTGCAGCATTTCGTCGGGCACCTTGTCGCCTGGTTTCATGTCGAGACGGGCCGAGAGCGCGGCTAGAGCGATGCCCAGTTCGGTCTGCTTCTGCGATGCGCATTGGCACAGCCCGGCACGATAGGCCTTGAAACGTGCACGCTCAGCCATGTACGGATCTTCCGATGCTGCCCTGTCGTTCCAACTGCCGGCGCCGCGCAACGCGGCCGGCGGGACGGACCAACCGTGACGCGCCGCCTGGATCGGACTATCGGGCTCCGTCGTGAAGCCGTGCTCCGTCTTGTAAAGTTGCTGATCGCGCTTGTAGAAGCGCACCATGCTGGCATCGAAGATGATGTCGGCATCGATAATTTCGCCCGTGTACGGGTTCGCGCGCGACGGGCCCATGGCATAGCCGATGTCCGTTGTAATCCAGCGGAAGGTGCTGTAGGTCACGTCCTCGGGGTCAAAATCTTCGCCTTCCTGTTGCCGCACTTCAATCGCGTCGCGGAAGCCGACCTTTTCGAACGCCTTGTTCCATTCCAGGATGCCTTCACGGACGGCCGCCCGGAACTCGTCCGGTACCGATTTCTCGATCCAGAAGACTATCTTCTTCTTGGGTGGAACAAGCTTCGCCCCTTCCTTCCACGGCGAATTGTCCGCTCGTTCGAGCCGCCAGCGGTTGACGTAACGGACGAACGAAGTGTCCTTGCTGTCCGAACCGAAGTCCTTGACGGCCGACACGAAGTAGCCGATGCGATCGTCCGCGAGCCGCGGCGTGTAGCCGGCCTCCGGCAACTCAACGATGCCATAGTGGATGATGACTGTGTTGCCGCGGGCGTCGATCACGGAGTCCGGCGCGTCCTTGCCCGTGAACGTGGCCGAGACCTGCATCTCGACGTTCTTGGGGAACGCCTTCACCTTGTGCCACGTGGTGCGATTGCCGTCGATCATGCCGAAGGGCAAGTCGGCAAAGTTCGTGAAGAAAATCTGATCGAAGTCGAGCAGTACCGATTGTCGGATCGGGTGCACGGACTTGATGGGCAGGGCCATCAGCACCGAGTCGGTGTACGTCGTTTCCAACGCGCGTGCGATCGGCCCGGCAATACTCTTGAAGCGCACGTTCTTGCGGATGAGATGCACCTTGTCGCCGACGCGCTTGAATTCGATCACCCATTGCTCGTCGTTGTTGAGAATCCAGCCGGCCTGATCCATACCGCCGCGTGCCAGCGAGATCGCGCACAGAAACGAGCGATCGAATTGATGCGGCTGCAACTCGGCGTAGACGTGCTCTTCCTTCTGATACAGCTTGAAGAGGCCCTCCGCGATTTTGGCGCCGGCCACCGTCTTCTCGAAGTCGTCAAACTTGGGCGGGGGCTGTTGGGCAAATGCGGCCGAAGCGTACAGGCTGGCGACGGCCAGGCACGCGAGAATTCGAATCATCGGGAACCTCGAACGGAGATAGCGAATGTGTGTAGGCTAGCGGATTTGCGGTCAATCGGGCAAGCCAGATGTGCCGACTTTGACGGTTGCGTAGCTTGCGCAGGCGGCGCAATCGCTAGGTTCGGCGCGTCCGGACCAGTTTCGTGCTAGGGTTGTTTACTCAAGTTGGTCCCCCGCCTCACCCTCAGGCACGACACCGTTGCTCGGATCATCAACTGAAGACGCTGTTTTTGACGTAGTTCGGCAGGATTACGCCACGCCAACAAACTTCGAACAAGCCGGTGCGCGAGCCAAAAGCCTGGTCGACCTTCTCGAAACCAAGGCTCGGCAATCAGCCGCGTCGACTGCACTCGTTGTTGGCGAGGCGACGTTCACGTATGCCGAAGTGCACGCACGCGCCAATCGCCTCGCCCGCTACCTGAAGCTGCTCGGCGTCGGGCCAGATGTGCTCGTGGGCATCGCGCTCGAGCGGAGTGCCGATCTGCTCGTCGCGGTTCTGGCGACGCTCAAGGCCGGCGGGGCCTATGTGCCGCTTGATCCCGCGTATCCGAATGATCGTCTGGCCGGCATGCTCGAAGACGCGAACGCGCCCGTCCTGATTACGCAAGAGTCGTTGCGCGCGCAATTGCCGGCGGGACCACGGGTGGTGTTGATCGACATCGATGCGGCGGAGATCGCCTCGTTCAGTGATCAGCCTCTCAAGACCGTCGTCGCGGCTGATTCGCTTGCTTACGTGATCTACACGTCCGGGTCGACCGGCAAGCCCAAGGGCGTCGCGATCGAGCACCACAGCGTCGTCGACTTGATCGAGTGGGCAGCCGACACGTATGCGGCCGACGAGTTGGCAGGCGTGCTCTTCGGTACATCCGTTTGCTTTGACCTCTCCGTCTTCGAGATGTTCGTGCCGCTGGCGCTGGGCGGCACGATTATCCTCGCGGACAACGTGCTGCAATTGCCGATGCTCGCGGCACGAGAGCGCGTCACACTACTCAACACAGTCCCCTCAGTGGCAGCGGAACTCGTGCGCATACAGGGACTGCCGGAATCCGTCCGCGTCGTCAATCTCGCGGGCGAAGCGCTGCCGGACGAGTTGGCCACGGCGATCTATGCGCTCCCAACGGTCGCGAAGCTTTACAACCTCTACGGCCCAACCGAAGACACGGTCTATTCGACGTTTGCTCTTGTCGAGCGCGACCAGCGCGTCCATCTCGGCCAGCCGCTGCCGAACACGCGGGCGTACGTTCTCGATGGGCAAGGCCAAAAAGTGGGCGTCGGCGTCGAAGGCGAGCTGTATCTTGCCGGCGCCGGGCTGGCGCGCGGCTATCTCAATTGTGCCGAGTTGACCGCCGAACGCTTTGTCCGCGACCCGTTCGGGCCGGGCCGCATGTACAAGACCGGCGACCTCTGTCGCTGGCGGCCGGACGGCAACCTCGATTACATCGGCCGCATCGATCACCAGGTCAAGATCCGCGGTTTCCGCATCGAGCTGGGCGAGATTGAAAGCCAGTTGCGCAGCCAAGCGGGCGTCCAGCAGGCGCTCGTGACCGCGGCCGACAATCGCCTGGTCGCCTACGTGAAGGCCGACTCGACGGTGACGATTGCCGCGCTCCGCGAGGCGCTCAAGCAATTGCTGCCCGAACACATGATGCCGGCCGCGTTCGTGCTGCTCGATGCGTTTCCGCTGTCGCCCAATGGCAAAATTGATCGCAAGCGTCTTCCAGCGCCCGACTTCGCGGTTCACTCCTCGTCGGGCGAATTGCGCAATGACACGGAGCGGCGCTTGGCTGCCATCTGGCGGGAAGCTCTCGGCGTCGCCGCGGTTGGCCGCACCGACAGCTTCTTCGACCTCGGCGGCCATTCGCTGCTGGCAGTTCGCTTGATCGCTGACGTGGAAAAATCCTTCGGTCGCAAGCTCCCGCTCGGTTCGCTGTTTCGCAGCCGGACGATCGAGGAGATGGCGACGATTCTTCGCGACCCCGGTCCGACGGAGGACATTCCCCTCCTGGTGCGGCTACGTTCCGGGTCCGGGACGCCGTTGTTTTGTGTGCCGGGCCAGGGCGACTTCGGCTTTCAGTTCCGCGAGTTGGCGGAAGTCGTGGACCTGGACGCGCCGATCTATACGTTCTCGTTCGAGCGGTGGGAGCGGAACCTCGCGCTGTTCCACACGGTTGAGGAAATGGCGGCCATTCTCGTTGCCGAGATGCGGCGCGTACAGCCGAACGGGCCATATCGTCTCTTCGGCCTGTGCCTCGGCGGTTGGCTCGTCTTCGAAATGGCGCGCCAACTCATTGCGACCGGCGAACGTGTTGAAACACCGATCCTGTTGGAATCGTTTGGGCCGCCGCACATCCCTCTAGCCGGTGGCTCACGTCTGGAACGGCTGCGCTTGATCTGGTGGCACTTCCGCCACCTGGGGTGGATGGCAAAGGCGCGATTCCTCGGCCGGCGCCTGGCCGCCAAGTTGTTACCGCGACGCGGAGCAGGCTTACCCGTCGGCGAGGTGCTCGTCGAAAGTCCGGGCAGGCGTCAGTCCTATTTTCACGGCGTCTATCGGCCGCAGGCGGTTGCGGCCAAATTACACATCATCCGCGCCGCGACGCAACCCGAATGGTACCAACGCTTCGGCGAAGATGCGCCCGATCTCGGTTGGGCTGGGTTCGGTCGTCATGGCATTTCGGTCAGCACCGTCGCGGGCAGTCGATCGGACGTACTGCATGGTCGCGGTCTGCAGCAAGTCGCCGCCATCCTTCGAACGGCGTTACGGCCTTCCTAACTTCCCAACAACTGGTAAGCACTGCGGGATTTGACGCCAACCGCCGGTCCGGCCGTCCGGATTGCGCGGACGCCCCTGACGCTCGGCAATGATCGCTGTCGATACGCGGAACAACCGCGGGTCTGCGCCTGCGAACCTTCCCGAGTGCCGACATGGCCACGCGTCTCAGTCTGTCGCTCGTTTTTCTCTCCGCGACCGTGTTACCGGTCAATGCCGATCCCATTGAGATCGTCCCGGCAATCGCGGATATGTCCAGTCCGCTCGAACGCGTGGACGTGAAGCCCGTCGATGCCAATGTTCAACCGGTTGCCGCCCCCACGGCCACGGAGACTTTGCCGGTCACGAACCTAACTGGCAGCCCATGCACGCCGCCGACCAACTACCGGACACCGCGACTATGGGTTGACGCCGAAATTCTGCGGTGGTGGATACCGAACGGGCCGCTCAAAGCGCCACTCGTCACGTCGGGCGATCCGGCCGATGGAGTTTTGGCCGGCGCGCTGGGCCAGGCCGGAACGCGTGTCTTGTTTGGCGGCAACGACATCAACTATGGTCGAACCAACGGCTTCCGCCTCATGGCGGGCGGCTGGATGGGCGACGAACCGATTGGAATGGAAGCCGGTGTACTGTGGCTCGATTCGCGCACCGTCTCGTTCGCGGCATCGTCCAACGACCTGCCCGCCTTGTTCCTTCCGATTGCCAACGTCTTGACGGGGAACGAAGGGCTAGTCACCGTCGGCAACCCGGCAACGGGGTTCGCCGGCAACGTCGCCATTCAGAGCCAATCGCGTTTCTGGGCGTGGGAGGCGAATGGCCTGCTTGCGCTCACGCGCGGCACTGTCGACGTGAACTTGCTCGGCGGCTTCCGCTATGCCGATCTGAAGGAATCAATTGAGATTCTGAACAATGCCACCGATCTGGTGTTGCCGACGCAGGCGAGTATGTTCGATCAATTTGAAGCTTCCAATCGCTTCTACGGCGGTCAAGTCGGCGGGCGCGTGAATTTCAACTACGATTGCTGGTTCGTCGGCTTGACGGCCAAGGTCGCGGCGGGTTGTGTTTGGGAAGACATCAACATCAGCGGCCGGACGGTTCAGACGGCGGTGCTGCCGGCGCCCTCGGGGACATTTGGCGGCGCCGTGTTTACGCAGCCGTCCAACATTGGCCGTCAATCATCCGCTCATTTCGCAACCCTTTCCGAACTGAACTTGCGCGTTGGCTGCCAGATTCTGGAGTGCCTGCGGGCCACCGTCGGTTACGATCTGGTCTACTGGGACCGCGTGGCACGCCCGGGCGATCAAATCGACCACGCCATTAACGTGAGCCAGAGCCCAGTCTTCGCCACGGGATCGCTCGTCGGCGCGGCACGCCCGGCACCGTTGCACATCCAAAACGACTTCTTCCTTCAGGGCTTCACGGCCGGTCTCGAATTCCGTTATTGAGTTGCAATGAAACAGTTCGGCGCGCGGCGAATTCGTTTCATCCAGAATTGAGAGATGGCCAACACACACACTGGGGTTGACCATCTCTGCCTGCGTTTTCGCGCCTATCCCCATGCCCGCAAAGGAGATGGGTTGAAAACGCGGAATTCCAATTCTAGTGCCAGAACCCTCTGAAAGCTCCGCCAACCGGGAACGTTGTTGCTATGGAACTCACGTCGCTGCCGTGCAGTAGGGCGCACGGAAGTTTCCTTGCAAAGCGGTCCCCGGCTGCCGATGGACGCGTTTCGAGAGAGTGGCGCCCCGGGAAACGCAACAGCGTCACATTGCAACGGGGCCGGCGGGTGTATGATCACGAAGAAATCGTTCGGCGGAGCGGGCGGCAAAATAGCCACATAGGCCGTGAACGCCGCCGCCGGGCGGGGTCGATGACGAGCAGATGAAGAGACCGGGCACGGGTGTGGCATAGGGATTGATTTTCAGCACCGGTCGGCTGAAGAGTTGCCATAGATCCTGGACGCCCCCGTTGATGTCGCCGCCGATGTAGTTTGCGTTGTAGGCCTCCATCGCAATGGTGCTCATCGTGTGCTTGGCCAGGATCAGGTCGCGGAAGCCAGGCGCGAATCGTTCTATCTGTCGCTCGATGCGATCCGTCATGTCGACCTGGGAGGCATGCGGAACGTGGCAATAGCCCCAGGCGATGTGCTTGCCAGGCGGGGCTCGTGAAGGATCGAAGATCGTTGGCTGCGCCAACATAACGAATGGGCGATCGGGATGGTCGCCCGCCCAGGTTTGCCGTTCGGCGTCGGCGATCTCGGCCAGTGTCCCGCCCACGTGAATTGTCCCGGCCCGACGACAGGCGTCCGAACGCCAGGGGATTGGGCCGGCGAGCGCCCAATCCACTTTCCAGACACCCATCCCATAGCGGTACTTTTCAAGTTTTCTACGATAGCCGTTCGGCAGATGATCGCCGGCGATGGCGACGACCTGCCGCGGCGTGACATCCAGCAGGATCGCTCTGGCGGGTGGGAGATCCGCCAGCGTGGCGACTGGCCGCCCCGTTTCGATCTCGCCACCCGCGTTCTGAAAGATTGACGCGAGTGCGCTGGCGATTTTCTCGGAGCCGCCGCGGGGCAGCGGCCAGCCGACGGCGTGGCCGGCCAGGCCAAGCATCAGTGCGACCGCGCCGCCGGGCTTCCATTCGAGCGGCAACTGGCCATGTGCTGCCAGGCCGGCAATCAATGCCTGGGCTTTCGCGGTCCGAAAGTAATGCTCGGCCAGTCCGCGGCCCGAACGCAGGCCGCGCCAACCGAAACGGGCGGCCGTGATCATGTGGTGTGGAATGCTTAACGGCCCGACCAACTCGCGCATGATGTCGTCTGCATGGTCAACCATCGGCTGCATCAGCCGGCGATAATCGCCCGCGTCGACGCCCAGTTGATCCGCGGTCTCCTCGACGGAGCGGGCTTGAAATACCGAGTCGTCGTCCAACGGGTGTGCAAACGGCAATGGCGGCTGAACCCATTCCAATCCATGTTCAGCGAGCGGCAACGTGCGGAAGAATGGCGACGCGAGCGCCATCGGGTGCACGGCGGAGCAAACGTCATGCAGGTAGCCGGGAAGCGTGAGTTCCTTGGAACGCGTGCCGCCGCCGATCGTGGCCGCAGCCTCGCGGACGAGAACGCGATGGCCGTTGCATGCCAGCGCGATGGCGGCCGCCAGGCCATTGGGTCCAGAGCCGACGACAATCGCGTCATATAAGCCGTTGGCCATGTTGATCCAGCGAGGCGAGCGGAGCCGCGTGAGCGGCCCGATAATG
>DATANR010000250.1:0-16899 GCA_036266155.1 Gemmataceae bacterium
ATTCCTGCCTTCTCACGCAGCGCCTTGATCCGCACTTGACAGGGCGGGACGGTCTCCAGGCGATTTTGGATCAACCTGGAGATGCGCGGCAACGCACTCGCGAAATCAGGATAGACCTCGTCAGCCGCTTCGCCGTAGCCGTGATTCGGGTCGGCCGTGAGAGCGAAGCCATCCACATACTCCAGGCAAGTTGCATTTTCGGGCATGAGCCGAAGCCGGCGAGTGACAATGCTGGGGACATTAAGACTTGAGGACGCGGGCATGAATACAGATAGTGTTTTCGCTTTCCAGTAGTTTAAGTCGGTTGTCGAATCTAAGATGAGCGAAGTTGAATTCGTCGGGTGTACTTACATTGCACCTAGGGGGAGAGGCATGGCGAAGAAAGTCAATTCCCCAAAGTCGGGGAACCGGCGCAATTTCGTGTGCCTCCAGATCGACATCGTCGGTCATGGTAAATTGCGCGCGCCGGACCGCGACCAGCACGAGGCCAAGCGCCTGTTCCATGGCGCGACGGAACAAATTGTGGAGCACCATGGCGGGCGGTCGTTCAAGTGGGAAGGTGATGGCGGCGCGTTCTTGTTTCCGGTGACAGACGACAGCGAATTTGACAAAGCCTGCCAGGCTGCCCTCGAGATTTTTGATTCATTGCCGGACGTGAATCAAAAGATCATAAGCTCAACGGCATTGGGCCATCCGCTCCGTATCCGTGTTTCACTGGACTATGGAGAGGCGATCGACGACCAGAAGCCAGGCCTCATTCATGGCGAATTCCTCAACAAATTCTTGAAACACGAACGGGCAATTGCCCACCAGGACACGGTGACGATGACGGAGCGAGTATTCAAGCAACTCGCACCGTCAATGAAAGTCCGATTCGTACAGGCCAGTTACTCGAAAGAAGTCGAGTCTCAGCTGTATCGTTCGGGCAAATTGGCGGACCAGGAACAAATAAAGAGCTGGCTGGATTCTACTTCGAAAGCGTTCATCCATCATTTAGTGTCTTACGACTCAATTTGGATCGTGGGAATTACGAACGAGCACTTGGTTGAGCACCTCCGACACGCTTTCACGTTGCGGAACGAGCGCGCTTGGAAAGAGATTCGCGTACTTTTTCAGGCGCGACACCTAGTGAAAGAGTTTCGCGAAGGCGGGGCCGAGCGCGTACCAGCATGGGACAAGGGGGTCAAAGGAACAATTGATTTCTTCCTGCAGGGCAGTGTCGAGAAGGCTAAGAACCTCGACATTCGACACGTTAACCGCATTCTGCCGTTTGTTGGACAATTCTACGATTACTCGCACGTCCGGGTTGCGTTTGTGCTCCCAGTGCCTGACATCCAGACAAGTTGCTACCTCAACTGCAGGGTGACGGAGGCAAATTTGGGTCTCCATCCCCCCTTCGCGGAGGATCCTAGCGAGGAGGTCAAGCAATACCAAGCGATTCGAGGCGCTTTCGAACATCTCAGAAACGTAAGTACTCCATTACTGACCGCGAATGTCATCGGACGTCGTGCGCCTGACGGAGCGTTCCAATTTGAGAGCCTGTTGCCTCAGAACAATTGGAGGCACTCCGCGGATCTGCGTATTGGGCGAATGGCTCATCTTGTTACGTTTATATTATTGTACGACGACAAACATGTATATCTCCAAATGCGCGACGAGAACAACTCTAACGGTCAGCTTCTCAAACTGGGTGTTTTGCCCGGCAAGGTAAACGACGAAGATTTCTTTACAATCGAAGCGCTTCCGCATCGCGCATACAGGAACCACATTTATGAGATGCAGAAGTCGTTCGACGAACTCCACAAAAATGCCGCAGACGACACTGCAGCAAACCAGAGGCGACAGCGGGCTACCGATGATTTTTCGTCCATAACCCAGATCCAGACCAAGTCCGCGATCCCCGCCACTCGCCTTCTAGAGGTGTGTCGCCGCGCCGGGGTCCGATACCTTGATGAAAAGCTCGGCTTAAGCGTGTCTGAAGGGCGGTTGCACTCGGTCCATAACCGACACTATTTTGTAGAGAAGCCGGACTATTCTTTGTACGCGCATCTCTACGAACTACGGCTAACTTCGGAGGAGATTAGTCAGATTCAGGTCCGGCGCCCCTTTGCCAACTTGGTACAAATGGATTTGAAAGCATTCGAAAGGGAAAGGACCGACGGCAAACTCAGTCTCTTTTTGGAACGGAACTTCGATGAGATCTTTTTGTTTTTGAACGCCAAATTAGGCTGACCCGAACTCTCGGGATCTTCTATTCGGTGACTACGGGGCATCACATGGTCGGAGATCCGATGCTTACCATAAAGGGCCGGAGTCCCCGGGGGCTCTACGCGGTCAAGCTCACAGACATCTTTTTCGCCGATCAACATCAGGTCCTTACCCGCTCAGCGGCTGACGAGTCCCTGCGCAAGATCAAACTGCTCGGCCAGCCAGTGAATTGCGAGTTACTTGACGAAGTCTTTCCTCCTAAAGCGTTCCAGGATCGGAGACATGTGTCGCGCTTTCCGTGTGTGATGAAGGATGCCCCAGAGGACAAGGTGCGGCTGAACCTGTTGTACCAGGACACACGACTCAAGCTCGGGTTTGAGGATGCAATGGCAAGAAGGAATGACCGCAAACCCGGCGCCTGCGACATCGCAGCCCTGCTGCGGATTTACTTGGTGTTGCTGCGAACGCTGCTTTGGGGTTGTGAGCCGACATGGAGGTTGTGCACTGATAACGACCTCGACGCGCTGACGTTCTCACTGTTAAATCGCTTCGACCCGGCGCGGCGAGATGATCTGCTCCGTGACGGCTACCTCGCGAACCGACACAGCTTGCTAGCCGTGAAATCGTTGCTAGAGGGAGAAGACCAGAGCCCGTTAAGCTTCTTACCCTACCAAATCCACGCCGGGGCCGTTTGGTGGTCCGATCCGCATGGCCACCGGGTTCCCGACGCGGAACTCATTTTGAATGACTTTGAGTGCTTCTCGGTCGAGGCGCTCTCTTGCCCTTCGCGACTGGTCTTTCTGTTCGATGACAACGGCGAGCTTGCCTGGGATTTGGTGATGATCCGGCTAATGCTCTGCGCCAATCCCGGCTTGACCGTAACCGGAGTCGTCTCGACCGAGGTCGTTGCGAACAACTCGAACAGCGCCACCCTTGCCACCTGCCTTGAGGATCCGCTGTTGGGCAGCTTACGAAACGATCCCCGGTTCGAGGTATTCGAGGAGCGAAACATTCGTTCCGCCATCGACCCTGCGTTCTGCTCACGTGAGTTACTCGGCGTGATGTCGAATGCCGACGTTCTTTTCATTAAGGGCGTCTCGTTCTTCGAGACCATCCAGCGACTTGACGCCCCTTCCTATTACGGGTTCGTGGTCCACAGCCTCGACTCACAGCGGTGCACCGGGCTGCGGAAGGGCGAGGGGGTATTCGTCCGGA
The DNA here is from genome assembly GCA_036266155.1 of Gemmataceae bacterium. Taxonomy (GTDB): domain Bacteria; phylum Planctomycetota; class Planctomycetia; order Gemmatales; family Gemmataceae; genus SIAJ01. The sequence continues at coordinate 3,424 of DATANR010000250.1, forward strand.
TTCCTAGACACAAAGCCGCGTTCGATTACGGTAACAAGGCACTCCGAGAACTCTATCCCGGGTTGCGGGCGTCTTTTCGCGTTCCAATCCCGTAGCCGTGCGCCAAAAAGCGAGATCGACTTGAAAAACAACGCACCGTACAGGATTTGCACGGTTTGCGGCTAGGTCGCTTGACCTCTGAAATGTGACAAGCTAAACTCGTGGAAGAGAAAGCGGCAGCCCCTACACCTTTGAAGTGTCTGTGGCTGTCGCTTTTCTCACAAATCGGGCCTCCTCGATCCACTTGGACACTGTCCGCTTTTTTGAGCTTGAGGAGTTAGTGGTGATGTCCTCAGCCGAACTCAAGGTGAGGCGAATACACCCACTCGCCAAGCTTCCAGCATATGCCCATGAAGGTGATGCAGGCCTCGACTTATTCTCCGTCGAAGACGCCGTGATTCCTCCGAGCCGATCGGCCCTGATTAAGACTGGCATCCAGCTCGAACTCCCTTCCAATACTGAGGCGCAGATTCGTCCGCGGAGTGGTTTGGCTCTCAACCACCAAGTTACGGTCCTCAACAGCCCAGGGACGATTGACCGTGGTCATCGGGGCGAAATCCGCGTCATCTTGATCAATCACGGCGATGAGCCTTTCACCGTCTATGCGGGACTCAAGATCGCCCAACTCGTTGTATCGCCGGTACTGACGATCTCGGTTGTTGAAGGCGTCGAATTGAGCGCGACTGACCGTGGCGACGGTTTTGGCTCTTCTGGAATGTAATTACGGAAGATGATGCATATCGTTTTGCCGACTTTTTGATCGCGTAAATCATGCAATGCTTTTGCCGTAAGCCAGTAAAGGCCCACCCCGTAAACAAGGTGAGCCGACGCGGCCGGCATCATTCCTTCACAATTGTCTGCCGACTGCGGGTCGATATTGGCGACCCAATGTCGCTCAATTTGTCGAATGTCGGCTACTTCACCATCACCTTCCCCTCCACAATCCCGACCGCCTTCGCCCCCTTGAACTGGTCGTACGGCTTCTCCATCGCCGGCACGTCGTCGAACCAGCCGACGATGTAGGCGGCGCCGAATTTGTCGCCGGCTTTCACCTTCCGGCCGTGCAGTTCTTCGATGAAGCAGATGTAGCCGCGTTGATGGCACCAGGCTTCTGAGGTCGCGGCCGGGTCGAGCGTCATGCCCGCGAGCCACGGGCCGGGCTTGCCGTCTTGCTTCACGCGATAGGCCCGGATCATGCGCGCGGGGATCTTCTTGTCGTCACGTTTGTAGAGGAACTTCTCGTCGGGTCCGAAGTCGTCCTTGAACTCGGCCGCCGCGATCGGCTTGCCGACATAGCTGAGGTAGACGCTGTCAAACGTGTCGCCAGCCTTGTGCTTGATGTGGCCCGGCATGTCGATGCGATAGAACACATTATCGACGTCATTGGCGCTCGTGATCGTTTCGCACGACAAGAAGTAACGCACGCCGTTTTGGAAGACGAGCGTCTGCTCCCAAACTGAGCCGGCCTTGAAGCCCATGCCGGGCTTCGTGAACGTATAGCGCAGCTTGACGCCGACGCAATCCTTGCCGTGGATCACCTCTGGCTTCAGTTCCTTCGCCTGCGTGCAGATCTGCGGGCCTTCGACATAGTGCTTGGGCAGGTCGCCGTGCAGCTTCTTGTCGCGCGGATAGCCGTCGTCAGCCCAGCCGGGGGCCATCAAGAAGTCCATGATGTGCAAGCCGAAGCCGAGATCGCGGGCGCCGGTCTTCTTGTCGAGGAACGAGCCTTGCGCGATGCCGCTGACGTAACCCTTCGCGTTGATCTTGGCGACGAGTTGGTCGGTCTCGATTTCGAGGCCGTCCTTGACCTCACGCACGACCGGCTCAGCCGCGGATGCGGGAAGCACAAAGACAAGAACTGCGAGCGCGGCAAGACGTGTGGAGGTCATGGTTGATCGATGAGCTTGTAGCTGGATTCGTGAGAATTCAGCTCTGGGACTTCGCGGGCCTGCTGAATTCTTACGAATCCAGCTACGAAAACGCGATGATTGAGCGGGCGATCAAAACAAGTCGAGGATCGGTTCGCCGTCGGCGAGGAGGTTGTAGGGCCGGCCTTCACGGTCGCGGGCTTCGAGGTCGGTGATGCCCATCGCGTGATACACGGTCTTCGCGACGTCAGCCGGCGTCACTTTGCGATCGGCCGGATATTCGCCGCGTTTGTCGCTCGTGCCATAGCGGTGGCCGCCGCGAATGCCGCCGCCGGCGAGGAGCACGCTCAGACAATGCGTCCAGTGATCGCGGCCAGCGCCGGCGATGCCACCGCTGCGTGGGTCTCCGATTTTCGGCTTGCGGCCCATCTCGCTGGTGACGAACAAGAGCGTCGAATCGAGCATGCCGCGATCGTTCAAGTCGCTGATCAAGGCCGAAAAACCGCGATCGAAACCGGGCAGCAGATTTTCTTTAAGACAATTGAAATTGTTGCCGTGCGTGTCCCACCCGCCGCCGCTCTTGCACTTGTCGTTGGTCGCCTCATCTTCCATCCAGAAGACGGTGATGAACGGCACGCCCGCCTCAACCAGACGACGGGCGAGCAGGAGACTCATGCCGTTGACGGTGTGGCCGTAGCGTTCGCGAAGTGTAATTGGTTCCGTTGATAAATCGAACGCAGCCGAAGTGCCGGCACCCGCGAGCAGTGTCACGGCGCGATTCCGCAATTTATCGAAGGTCGGATGTGTCTCAAACTCCGCTCGCGCCTGATCAAGTGCGCTGCGCATCGACAGGCGATCGGTGAGCCGGGCTGCTGACACGTCGCCGCTCAGGGTCAGGGCCGGGGCGCGAAAAGCAAGCGGATGGTCGATATCGCCTTGCAAATACAACGGGTCAAACTCGACGCCGAGTCGGGCGGCGAACTGGCCGGGCCGCGTGTACGGGGCCTTGCTCGGTTTCTGCGGCAACGTGATTGCGTTCGGGAGATGGCCGCATGCCGGCCGCTTGGCGCCGACGACCGTTCCCATGAACGGCCAGTCGTCCGGATATGGCGTGCGATTGTTGCCGAGCGTCAGAAAACTCTGATCCGGCACATGGCCGGTGAGGTTGTAATAGTAACCCGCGTGATGATCGTTCGTGTTCACCGAGCCGGCCACCGAGTTGACGATGGCCAGGTGATGGGCCTGCTTCGCGAGCATCGGCAGATGTTCGCAAAGGCGCACGCCGGGGGCCGACGTCGCGGCCGGCTGGAAAATGCCGCGATACTCGACCGCGGCATCCGGCTTCATGTCCCACGTGTCGACGTGCGACGCGCCACCTGAGAGGAAGAAGAGGATCGTCGACTTCGCTTTGCCGCCTGTGGTTGCCGCGCGATTCGGACTCGCCAGCGCCGGGGTGCCAAATGGCATTCCAGCGACGCCGAGGCCGGATGCAACGAGGAAGGTTCGACGAGAAACGGGAAGCGAGGACACGATCCCTGGCTCCGAAGGCGGGAGAGTTCGCGGCGGGTCCGGACGGCGGGATGATGAAAGGGTACCACACGCGAGTGCGGACTTCCAGCGCAATGACTGTGTTTTCGCGACCTCGCTTCACATCGCGAATTCGGTAAACTCACCCAACAATCCTCTCTCCAATACTCATCTTGCCGGAGGCACCATGCTTCGACTCAGGTTTGCTCTACTACCTCTGTTTTTCGCCGTTGTCGTGCAGGCGGCGGATGGACCGCAGAAAATCGTCACCGTTGAAGGCGTCACCGAATACCGCCTCGGCAACGGCGCTCGCGTGCTCTTCTATCCGGAAGCGTCGCGGCCGACGGTCACCATCAACATGACTGTCCTCGTCGGCAGCCGCCACGAAGGCTACGGCGAATCGGGCATGGCGCACTTGCTGGAGCACATGGTTTTCAAAGGCACGCCGACGCATCCGCATGTGCCGAAGGCGTTGCAGGATCACGGGGCCAATTTCAACGGCACCACGAACGTCGATCGCACGAATTACTTCGAGACGATGCCCGCCACCGACGAGAACCTGGAGTTCGGTATCAAGCTCGAAGCGGATCGGCTCGTCAACAGTTATGTGAAGCGCGAGGACCTGATCTCGGAAATGACGGTCGTGCGCAACGAGTTCGAACGCGGCGAGAACAGCCCGCAAGGCGTTTTGTCGGAGAGAATCAGTGCGGCCGCGTACGAGTGGCACAACTACGGCAAGTCGACCATTGGCAACCGCTCCGACATCGAGCGCGTGCCCATCGACAATCTGCAAGCCTTCTACAAGAAGTACTACCAGCCGGATAACGTTGTGCTCATCGTCGCGGGCAAGTTCGAAGAGGCCAAGGCCCTCGCACTGGTCGAGAAATATTTGGGCTCGATCCCGAAGCCGACGCGCAAGCTCGATCAGACGTATACGGAAGAGCCGCCGCAGGATGGCGAGCGCCTTGTGACGCTGCGGCGTGTCGGTAAGGTCGGATCGGTCGGCGTGGCCTATCACATGCCGTCCGCCTCGCATGCGGACTGGGCGCCGCTCAGCTTGCTCGGCGGGATCATTTCGCAGTCGCCGAACGGCCGGCTTCACCAGGCCTTGGTCGAGTCGAAGTTGTCAACGTCGGCCGGCGCGCGATCGGAAAACACGCACGATCCAGGCTTGTTCACCGGCAATGCCGAGGCGGACCCGGACAAGCTCGACGTGGTTCGCGATACGCTCGTGAAGACGCTTGAGAATCTCGGCTCGGTCCCATTCGCTGCTGACGAAGTCGAGAAAGCCAAGGTTCGCAGCAAACGTAATGCGGAACGTCTCCAGTCGAACAGCACGGGTATGGCGCAAGCGCTCAGCTCAGCCTCATCGCTCGGCGACTGGCGGCTGCTCTTCATCCAGCGTGACCGTATTGCCGCGGTGACGGCCGACGACGTGAACCGCGTGGCCAAGACGTATTTCCAGCGGCCGAATCGAACGGTTGGTGTTTACGTGCCGGTCGCTCAGCCGGAGCGACTAGCGATCGGCAATGCTCCGCCCATTGATACAGTCGTGAAGGATTTCAAGGGCGGTGTCGTCGGCGCCGCGGGTGAGGCATTCGATCCATCTCCCGCTAACCTCGACGCCCGGCTCAAGGTCGTCGATCTCGGCAATATCAAAGCCGGCCTGCTCGCCAAGAAGAATCGCGGCGAGACGGTCAACCTCGTTCTCACGCTGCACTATGGCAACGAGGAATCGCTGAAGGGCCTCACGAACGCGGCCAGCATGATGCCGGGCTTGATGATGGCTGGCACGAAGAAGCACGATCGCCAAGCTCTGCGCGAAGCGCTCGATTCCATGGGTGTGCTCATTTCGCCGGGAGTCGGCGGCCTCGGCGGTGGTCGCGGCGGCCGGGGAGGTGGTGGCGGCGGAACGATCGGTCAGCTCACGTTCTCAGTACAAGCCAAGCGCGACACGTTGCCCAAGGCTCTTGAGCTTCTCGGCGAAATCCTACGCGAGCCCGCGTTCCCGGAGTCCGAATTCGAGACGCGCAAACGCGGCATGATCTCTGGGATGGCAGCCTCGACGACAGAACCAGCCGTGCTTGCGGGCAATCGGCTCAGCCGTGCCCTGTCGCCTTACGACAAGGACGACATCCGCTATGTGCCGACGATCGAGGAGAGCCAGGTCCGTGCCGCGGGCGTGACGATCGAGCAGATCCGCAAGCTGTACGAGACTCAGGTCGGCGCGTCGAAGGCGGAGTTGGCCGTCGTCGGCGACTTCGATCCCGAGTCGACCATTGCCAAGATTCAGGACATCTTGAAGGGCTGGGAATCGAAGGTCCCGGTGCGGCGCATCGATCGCAAGCCGCCCGTCGATCGGCCGGGCCAGAAGGAAGACATCGTAACGCCGGACAAGGCGAACGCGGTTTATGTGGCCGGACTCATGTTCCCGCTCAAGGACAGCGATCCCGATTTCGCGGCCCTGCGACTCGGCAATTTCATCCTTGGCGGCGGCACGCTATCGAGCCGGCTCGGCGATCGCATCCGTCAGAAGGAGGGCCTGTCCTATGGCGTGACCTCTCAGTTCTCGGCCGGCACACAGGACGCGGTCGCAACCCTCAGTGTGAACGCCATCACGAACCCGCTCAACATCGACAAGGTCGACATCGCCGTGACCGAGGAGCTGGCCAGGTTCGTCAAGGAAGGCCCGTCGCTCGCGGAGTTGGCGGACGCCAAGAAGGCGTTCATTGAGGCTGCGAAGGTTGGTCGCACGACCGACGGCGCGATCGCCGGCCAGATCATCTCGAACCTGAACCTCGGCCGAACGTTCGCATGGTCGGCGGAGCAGGAGAAGCGGATCGAAGCGCTGACTCCGGACGACGTGAAGGCCGCGTGGCAGAAGCACGTTGATCAGAAGAAGCTCGTTATCATCCGGGCGGGGGATTTCAAGAAGTGAGCCTGACTTGAATGACAGCCAACAAAAACGCCCCCGGCCATTTCGCCGGGGGCGTTCGTTTTTTCGCAATCGACTGCCAACTCAGTCGTCCTTCTTCGGCGGCACGCGGCCGGCCGTCGGCGGCGGGAAGGTGAACGATTCGCCGACCATTTCCTTCCACGACTTCTTCTGATCGTCGGTCAACACCGCCACGATCTTCTCGGTCGTTTCCTTGCGGACGGCCGTGATCTTCTCGGCGTTCGGCCCACCAGCGCCACGGCCGCCAGCCCCGCCAGCGCCACGCTGCGGACGACCGCCGCCCGCCGTGCCCATCGGCATCAGGTCGCGGATGGCCTTGTTGCCTTCGTCACTGATCGTCTTGATCTTTTCCTTCTGCTCGTCGTTGACTTTGAGGGCCGTCTGCACATCGGCGCGGGAGTAGGCCGCGAAGCCGGCGCGTTGCAGTTCGAGCTGCTTCAGACGGGTCATCTGCTCCGGCTTCAGGACTTCGCTGACAGCCTTGGTCGTTTCTTCGTTGACCACCTTGGTCAACTCTTGCGTCTTCGTGCGGCGCTCTTCGACCGCGAGGTCGCGCAGCTTGGCGAATTCGTCGGCGTGCTTGTCGGTGATCGTCTTGATGGCTTCGCTGGCCTTGTCCACCTGCTCCTTTTCCATCTTCAGTTCTTTTTGGACGGCCTCCATCCGGATCAGGCCGCCGACGCCGCCGAACCCGCCACCGAAACCGCCGCGACCCTGGCCCGGCTGACGCTGGGCCGATGCCGACCCGGCCAACGCAACGGCCAGGCTGACAGTGAGAACAAATCGACTGAACATCCGCATGTGCGACCTCCCTTGAAACGGTGAATCCGCTTCCGCGAGTTGCCCCATGCCGAAACACGTCGACAGGGGTGCGGGAGCCCAGGTAGGATCAAATTATGCGAGGACGTTTGTGAGAGGATCATGAAAGCCGGCGACAAGTTATTAGAGCCCCACCAACTCGTTTCGTTCACGCCCCCACACCCCCTTGAACGTATTTCTCATAATTTTTTCGTAGTCTCCTCGCGTGTCGATGTCGACCAGGATTCCGGCGTCGTCCACCGACAACTCGATCACGGCGGACCCGTTGCGAACCAATGCGTTAATCCCTTGTTGTGCCGGCAGTTGGCGAATCCCCGCAACGTGTTTCCACACAAACCGCGTCGGATGCCCGCGCTGGCCACGATAGGTCGGAATGACGACAGTTTCGTTTTCGCCAGCCGCAAGCAGTTGTTTCACAACGGCGGGATTCAGTGCGGGATGATCGCCGGGCGCGAGTAGCCAGCGATCATCTGGCCTTGGGTGAAATCGCGCCTCGATCCACGCCAGACCGTGCTCAACAGTGGTTCGCATGTCCGGCGTTGGCTCCCTGAGCGCGACAACGTTTGCACCGGCGGAAGCGGCGAGTTCATTGACGCTTTCCGCATGGGGCCCGGTCACCACGACAATTTGCTCGACGCCGCCGGCCTGGAGTGCGCTGATGACATGCTCGATGATCGTCCGATCGCCAAGCGGAAGCGTCAGCTTCGGCCGGCCCATGCGCGTGCTGAGGCCGGCCGCGGGGACGATGGCGAAGTTCATCCGACGGTCTCGCGTTGGCGTGGCGACACGCTTGTTGTTCCTAGATTTCGGCACGCGATCAACTCAGCGACGATGCTCACTGCAATCTCGGGGATCGATTGCGAGCCGATATCCAGGCCGAGGGGCGCATGAACGCGCGCCAATGCCTCAGGCCGGATGCCCTTGGCGGCCAGATCATCGAAAATGAGCCGAATCTTGCGCCGGCTGCCGATCATGCCGACATATCGGCAATGGCTGTCGGCCAGATGGAAAAGCGCCTCCTCATCGTGGTTGTGTCCACGTGTCATGACGAGCGCGTAGGCCTGCGGCGTGAGTTGCGGTACTAGCGATTGCAAGCCGTCGCCGATTGATCCGACGATCAATCGGTCGGCGGCCGGAAAGCGCTCGCGGCTGGCAAAGTGCTCGCGATCGTCCATGACCCAAATCGAGAAACCGCACTCGGCTGCCAGTCGCGCCACCGCTTCGCTCACATGGCCGGCGCCGACCAGAAGCAGCGTCACTCGCGGAATCGTCGGCAGAAATGCGATGCCGCGTTTCGTTTCCGGCGTGGCTCGGTGTGACAACCGTGGCAGATTTGCGATTACGGTTTCCCAAACGGGCATTGCGGCTAACGCGGTCACCGGTATCCCATTCGCGTCGAAAAGATACCGATCGCCGAGCGGCAAGCCCGAATCCTCACTGACGACGACCGCTTCCGTGAAACCGGCTCCGTCATTCGCCCAAGACTGCAGCGTGCGATAATAAGCAACATCGTCGTGTACCGGATGCACGAGCACCGTCATCCGGCCGCCGCAAATGAGGCCGTCGTCCCAGCCGTAATCGTCGTTAAGCAAGAATGATTGGATTGTGGCGCCCGGCTTCGCGGCCAACGCAATTCGCTTGACCTCGGCTTCGACACACCCGCCGCCGAGCGTGCCGGCTTGGCTGCCATCGGGAAACACGAGCATCGACGCCCCGGCCTTCTGCGGCGCCGATCCGCGTGTTTCCACGACGGCGCAATAGACGACCGGCAAGCCGTGTTCGATTGTCGCGATCAATCGCGCAAGAACGGAACTCACAAGCCCTCCATCAGCCGGCCTTCAATCCCTCCGGCGCGAGCGGCATTGAGCGCACGCGGATGCCAGTCGCCTGGAAGATCGCGTTGCCGATCGCGGGGGCAATCGAGATGATCGGCGTTTCGCCGGCCCCTTCGCTCGGCAGGTCCTTACGATTGACGAGCACCGTCTCCAGGACCGGCGCATCGCGGAAGCGCGGCACACGGTAACCCGAGAACGCGGGATTCAAGATCTTGCCCTCGTCGAAGTCGACGCGCTCGAACAGCGCCCCGCCCAGGCCCATGATGACGGCCCCCTCGATCTGATTCGTCAGGTGATCCGGATTCACGACAGCGCCGCATTCAAAGGCGGTGACGGCGCGAATCACGCGGACCTTCTCCTTGTCGATCGCCACCTCCGCACATGTGGCGACAAAACTCCCTTTCTCGGTTCCGCCACCGATGCCGAAGCCGTGGCCCGCTTGCGGCTTCGCGCCCCAGCCGAACTTCTTTGCGGCCGCTTCGAACACGGCCCGTAGTCGCGCATCTTTCAAATTCTTCAAACGGAACTCGAGCGGATCCATCTTGAGCGCGGCCGCCAGCTCATCCATCGCCGACTCGCGGGCGAATACGTTGGCGGTCGACGCCAGCGCCCGATACGAACCGTGGCGCAACGGCGACTCGCTGCCATGCGCTTCGGTCTTCACGTTCGCAACAGAATACGGCGTGCGGATGGCCGAGCCGCCGGAGTTATAGTTGTGGAACTCCCATGCCGTCAGCGTGCCATCCTTCGCCGCGCCGGCGATCACGTCGATCACGCCGGCCGGTCGGAAGTAGGCCCAGGTGAATTCCTCCTCGCGAGTCCAGACGACCTTGACGGGCTTGCCGACGGCCTTGGCCAGCCGAGCCGTCTCAATGGCCGCCTCACCCGTGTGCTTGCCGCCGTAGCCGGAACCCATGTCGGGCACGATCACGCGCACCTTGTCGGCGGCGACGCCCAGTGCATTGGCGAGGTCCGTCTTCACGCCGAACGGCCGCTGCGTGCCGGTCCAGACGGTCAGCTTGCCATCCACCCATTCGGCGACGGCCGCCCGCGGTTCCAGCGGCACGTGGGCGATGTACGCAATCGTGTAGGTCGCCTTCAACGTTTGATCGGCCGCCTTCAGGCCTGTCTCGATGTTGCCTTGCGAGCCGCCACCTCCGCCGCCAAATCCACCCTTGCCGCCGCCGCGGCCGGACTTTTCTTTGAGGTGTTTGAACAAATCCTTGCCAGCCACCTGCGGCGTCGTTTGCCAATCGGCCTTGATCTTGGTCAGCGCGGCCGTCGCTTCATGAGCGGTTGACGCTGTGACGCCGACAAAGTCCTTCTCGTGAACAACGTTTACTCCGGCCACGCCCTCCGCTGGCTTCGTGTCGACATTTTTGAGCTTCGCGCCATACGCTGGGGCACGCAGAATTCGGCCGAACACCATTCCCGGCCGACGAATGTCGGACGCGTAGGCGTGGGATCCGGTGACAAAGTCGCGGCCGTCGACTTTGGGAGCCGACGTGCCGGCGACCTTCCAGTCGTCGGCCTTCGCGGTCGGCGCGCCGGCTGCGATCACTTTCAGCAACTTCTGGCCCTTCGTCAGTTCACCGAACGAAAACGACGGCTTGCCATCCGGTCCGGCGACACGACCTTCCACGACGGTCAAAGTCGCACGCTCGACCTTCGCCTTCTCAGCCGCCAAATCGACAAGCGCTTCACGCGCGGCCGCGGCCGCGCGGCGTAACTGCCCGCCCATTTGCCGTGTGCTCTGGCTGCCGAACGTCCCCGCGTCCGGCGGCACCAGCGCGGTGTCGGCCATGACCATGCGCACCGACTTGAGCGGCACGCGCAATTCCTCGGCGACGACTTGGGACAGCGACGTGCGGACGTTCTGTCCGATTTCGACCTTGCCGGAGTATGCGGTGATCGTGCTGTCCTCGCCGACATGTACCCACGCGCCGATTTCTTGGGGGCCGCCGGTGCGACCGGGTCGCTGGGCAATGGCATCATCGCCGAGCAGCATGGCAATGATGACGCCGCCGCCGGCGATGCGGAAGAACTCACGGCGTGTGGTTTCGAGGTTCTCGATGTTCTCGAACAACTCGTAGCGTTCCGGTTCGATCTCCAAGTCGATGTCGGTGCGTCTCATTTGCCACCGCCTTTCATCGCCAGCGCGGCCTTCTCGACGGCCGCGACGATCCGGGTGTAGGTCCCGCATCGACAGATGTTGCCGTTCATTCCCTGCACGATCTCGTCGCGTGTCGGGGCCGGCTTGGATTCCAGAAACCCGACGGCGGACACGATCATCCCGGGCGTACAGTAGCCGCACTGCAGCGCACCGCATTCCAGGAACGCCTCTTGAACCGCATGCAGCTTGTCGCCGACGGCGATGCCCTCGATCGTGCGGATCGACTTCCCCTCGGCCGCGCCGACGCGCGTGATGCACGAGCGCACCCGGCGACCGTCGAGGATGACAGTGCAAGCGCCGCACTCCCCCTCGCCGCAGCCATACTTGGCGCCCGTAAGGCCCAGGTCGTCGCGCAGCACGCTCAGCAGGCTGCGCTCCGCATCCGCGTCGACGGGCTTCTTGGCCCCGTTGACATTCAACTCTTTGACAGTCGGCATGACGCGCACCCTCGAATTGACGCGGTCAGGGCGGGGCGGGCGAGGATGAGGGATTTGTAGGTGGAGTCTACCCGGACGAGTCTGGGAAAACGATGAGAAATTTCCTCCAGCCGCGCGCCCCACCCCATGTCCAGACGAATTCCACATTGCTGGAATCAACCAACTTTTTCGGACAAATGTGCGCTTGAATGGCAATGAAACGTAACGCTTCCGGCTGAATTGATCGGTCCCCCCAGTTGTCTCAAGTGATTGCCCTGGTGCAGTTAAGTTACCGATTCAACACTGCCGGCTCGCGGACATTGCGCTCGGCCACTTCGCGCGTGATCTTGCCGGCCTTGAGCAAGCGACGCACCGACTCGTCGAAGCTGATCATGCCCTCTTCGCGATTGGTCATCAGGTAATTGTCGATGCTTTCGAGCTTGCCCGTGCGGATGCCGCTGGCGATCGGATGCGTGTTCCACAGCACTTCGAGAGCGAGGTGCCGTTTCGCGCCGCGGTCGACGTCCGGCAGCAGTCGCTGACTCACGACGGCACGCAGGCTCATCGCGAGCTGGGCCCGCACCATCGACTGATTGTCTTGCGGGAACAGGTCGGCGAGTCGCGAGATGGCCCCCTTGGCGTCGCGCGTGTGCAGCGTCGTGAAGACGAGGTGGCCCGTCTCGGCGGCGCTCAGGGCCATCTGTGCCGTTTCGAGATCGCGGACTTCGCCGACGAGGATGACGTCGGGGTCTTGACGTAACCCCGAACGCAGGCCGTCGGCGAACGAGCGCACGTCCTTGCCGACTTCGCGTTGGCTGACGACCGAGTTGTGTGCCCGCGGGAACTGATACTCGATCGGCTCCTCCACCGTGATGATGCGGTAGCCACCGGTCTCGTTGAGCAAATTAACGATCAGTGCGAGCGTGGTCGTTTTGCCCGAGCCCGTCGGCCCGGTGAGGATGACGAGGCCATCGCGCAAATACGCCAGGCGCTCGGCCAGTTCCACGGGAAAGCCGGTCCATTCGAAGTCGGGAATGAGCGGCGGAATGACGCGCATACACGCCGCGAGATGGCCGCTCGCGACGAACAGATGCGCACGGAAGCGCGCGAGCTTGCCGTTCAAAACGATGTCGAACGAGAAGTCGGCATCGCGTTCTTCACGCAATCGGCGCGACACGTCGCCGGGGCCGATGCCGGCGAGGACTTGATCGGTCTCCGCTCCCGTGAGGGCCGGCTCTTCCATCTCCGAGAGATCACCGTGCAAGCGCAGGGCCGGCGGATAGCCGGCCGTGAGGTGCAAGTCGGAAGCGCCGAAGTCGACGGCCTTCGCCAACCAGACGCGCAGACGATCGGGAACCTCGGACGGCAGATGTTCGGCCACGGTGCTTGCTCTAGAGAAGTCAGGCAGTTTCAAACAGCCGGCGGATCGGCTCGCCGGCCGCGAGGCGGTGCGGGCGGCCGGTCGGGTCGCGAATCTCGCTCGCCGGATCGAGGCCGAAGCGCCAGAAGATCGTCGCCGCCAGGTCGCCGGGCGTAACCGGATCGCTCGCGGGATAAGCGCCGATCCGATCGCTAGCTCCATACACCGCTCCGCCACGCACGCCGCCGCCGGCAAACAGCACGGTGTAACAATGCGGCCAGTGATCGCGGCCGCCTTCGCCGTTGATCTTCGGCGTGCGGCCGAACTCACCCATCGCGACCACGAGCGTCGTGTCGAGCAAGCCGCGCTGATCAAGGTCTTCAATCAATGCGGAGAGGGCACGATCGGCGGGCGGGAGTAAGTATCTCTTGTGTTGATTGCCACACTTGAAGTGCGCGTCCCAGTTCTGCCCCTGCTGCCTGA
>DATANR010000251.1:0-13214 GCA_036266155.1 Gemmataceae bacterium
TCGGCTCCCGACTGGGGGCTTCGGCTTCCTTCAGATTCCGCCTCGCGACGGACACCCTTGCCTCGCCTTGCGGTTCCGCTCACCACGGCCCGCGGAGGACTTCCACCTCCTCAACCACAACATGCCTGGCACACAACGAAAACGGCCCCGGAGGTTGACTCCGGGGCCGATCGTGATTCAAGATCGATCCCGGAGTCAGATGGTCAGCTTGGCGGCGGCGGCAACGGCAGCACGAGCGGCTACAAGAGCCACTGCGCCGACCGGCCGAATCGCAACCACAACTGCCATGTCATCTCCAGGAACGTTCAGCATTCTTAGCATATGATGGTCGCAAGGCAAGGCCAAGCGAGGCGAATCGTTGTCACGACTTCAGCCAGTGCAAGATGACGGCCGCATAATACGTACCACTCACACTTGACGGCTGGCCTGGCGCGACGCCATAGCCGCCGTCGGCGTTGCGGCACTTCCCGATGAAATCGCGCAACTTCTCGACATCGCCGGGCTTCTCCTTCAACAAATAGAACGCGCGCATGACGCGATAAGTCGTTTCGCCGTCCGAGGTTTTCTCGCCGGCTTTGCCAAATCCGCCGTCGGTCCGTTGGCTGGATTTCAAGACGGCCACGATTGACTTGCGTTGTTCGTCGTACAGCTTCTCCCCCGCCCGGAGCAGCATCGCCGCGGTGCCGCCCGAGTCACGGGCTCGACCGTCATCCTTTCCGAATGTTCCATCCTTGTTTGCGGACTTCGTAATCTCCGCAAACCATTCCTTGATGATCGGATCGAACATTTTGGCTGCTTCCATGCCCGCCACTGCGAGCCGGCGTTCCTCAAACGTCTTGGCGTTCTTGACCAGAAACGCGACGGACTTATCGAGACGGGGATCCTTCTGAAGTTCGGCGGACGCCATCATGCCAATCGCGGTGACAGAGACATCCGGCGTGCCTCCAGGCGTATCGGAGAATGCGCCGGACTCCGAAAGATAGCACGATTTGACGAACGCCAGGGCCTCGTCTTTACTCGGAACTCGACCACCAAAATACTTGATCGCCCGAACGGCCGCGGAGGTTGCGCGCAGCGACGACACGGGCGCCGGCTTCGATGACTTCGGATCAATCGGCGCGGCAATGAAACCGCCATCGGGCCGCTGGAGGCTCGCCAGAAACTCCAGCGTCTGCTTTTTTTCGCCGGGAGTCTGACCAAATAACGGCAGCGATAGCAGCAATGCAAATAGCGTGGCGAAGCGCATCGAAATACCTCCCGGTTGTCTGATACGGTTGTAGAAATGCGCGGCGATCGAGTCCAAACGCATAATAAGGAGAGTCATGGAGGAATCGTCGTGACCGTCTCGCTGGACGAGGCCGCGTTTTTGGCAACCATCACGAATGCCCCGTTCGACGATGCGCCCAGGCTCGTCTACGCCGATTGGCTGCAAGAACACGACGAGGATGGCAAAGCAGAATACCTGCGTCTTTTGGTCCAACTCCTGCATCCGCCCGAAGCCGATGCCGATGTCGCGCGATGCCTTGAAGTGGCACCGGATCTCGACGCGAACTGGCGGCAATCCGTCGGTGGGTATTTCGAAGTAGCGCTGGCGGGAGCCGCGAACTTGTTGTGGATCGCATCCATGTTCAAGATGGCGTTCAGCGTTGCTTTTCAAGAACAAGTCGACTTCTGGCAACAAGGCGAGCCGATTCGGCTCCAGAGTTCATTGACGCGCGAGAACGCCGAGTCGTTTGTGCTTCAGCATGGCGGCCATTTACTCGGGACGATCGGCCACGGGCAACTGAGTTTTGTGATTCGACCCATGACCGCAGAAACGCCGCCGCAATTGTTCATGCGGAACCCGTGACGCGGCGAACGACTATCGCGCTTGCCGCGGATCAATGCGGCGGCCAAAGATTCGAATCAGGTGCGGCGTCGAACGTGAGGGACCATCGGCACGCAGCACGATCGGATTCGCGGCCAATGTCTTCGAATCGTGTTGCCTGTTCGGGAACGGCAAAACCATTTGGTCGAGCCCGTCGTGCCGCGCGTCCTCTTGCTCGCGCACAACGCGATCGAAGTGGAATTCAGCATTGAGCAATTGAAGATCGACGCCGCGCGGCTTGCGAAAGCGTGCTGACGTCAGAACCTGCTGAGCCTCGCGATCCAAACCAATTGCCAGGAAGCCTTCGATGATCTCCGAAATGACGCGGGTCGTGTCCGGCCGAAGGCGAGCGGCCCGACGCAATGCCTTCCACGCCACCCGACGGTTCCCCGCTGCCACCGCCATGCGTCCGAGCATCGCCCACGTCCGTACGTCCATGGGGTCGATCGAAACGGCCCTTCGCAAGGCCTTCACGGCTTTCTTCGGATCGCCATCCGGGTCGGCATCGACGGCCCGTGCGTATTCGACGTACAGTCCGTCGGAGTATGGCGTTAGACTGATGGCTGCCACCAGATGCCGGCGCGCCCAGCGATAACGACCGGCGGCAAGTTCGACGTGGGCGAGCACGCGCAAGCCTTCCG
Organism: Gemmataceae bacterium; assembly: GCA_036266155.1. Taxonomy (GTDB): domain Bacteria; phylum Planctomycetota; class Planctomycetia; order Gemmatales; family Gemmataceae; genus SIAJ01. Next base: position 2,509 of record DATANR010000251.1, read on the forward strand.
TACGAATTTGGATGGTGAGTTCGGGCTGATCGAGTAAACGATTGCCGAGGCATCGTGCCTCGGCGAGGCGACCCATTCGAGCGAACCGCCACGCGCGGGTCAACAATTCATCGACCAGAGAAATGGTGTCGCTCACGGGGCCGCCTCCGTGCGGGGTCTAGGACCGCTTCGGGCTTCCTGCCCGGCACACCCTTATAACCGAGATTTTGCCAGCTGCAAGTGCAAATCGATGATTTTGCCTGGCCTCGCGCGTTTGCGGCATCAACTGCCCGGGATGGCCGAAGACGGCGCCGCCAGCGGCTTGCCCCATCGTCGCCGGCCAATCTCCAGACAGGCCGCGAACAACAACATCAACACGCTGATGTTCTGCGACAGCGTCATGTGGAGTTGCGGAATACCGACAATGGCCGTGTCGTTCCGCAAGGTTTCGTTGAGGAAGCGGTGAACCGCGTAGCCGACAATGAACAATTCGAACACCTGCCCGTCGTGCCGGCGGAACGGATAGAAGGCGAGCAGCAAGAGCATTAGAAGCAACATGCTGATGGTTTCGTAGACCTGCGTTGGATGCAGGCCAATCGTCCGCGGCGTGAATGGGCCGATGTGGACTTCCTGCCCTCCACGATTGACGGTCAGTTCGAGCGATTGGTCACCGTGCGGCCAGTTGTGGGGATCGATTCCATAGGAGAACGCGTCCGATTCATCGAGAACGCGCAACGACAGATCGAGACGGAGTTGCTTTCGAAGCATCTCAAACTTCGGCATATCTGGCATCAATATCTTTAGATGCCCAGATTTCTTCATCGCTTCCTGGTCGGCACTTCCGCCGCGCTCTTCGACCACATGGGCTAGTTGCTCAAGCACCTCCGGTGGCCCGGCGACAATGAGGACACCCGCATTGACCTGTCCGTTGAATCCGATAATGCGGTCGTTTGGCTGGAGGCCCGCCCGAGCTGCTGCCGATTCCGGCTCGACGCGGTCGACGACGCTACGAATATCCTCCGAACGAGGTCGATCTTCCGAAGGGCGTCGATCTTTGATCGTGAAGCCAGTTGGAGTTTGATAGCCCTTTTTCTCGATCACAACTTCGCTCGCCGGACACGTCAAGAGCGGGAACGCAACCGCAGGACACCCTTCCGGCGCCACATGACCGTAGCAACAGCCATTCAGAAAGCAGCCGATCCGACCAAGCGCGATGCCGAGGGCCAACCCGGGCCCGCAAGCGTCGGCCAGCTTCCATAGCGAGACGCCAGCTTTCTTGAGAAAGAAATGGTAGAAGGCGAGAAACGCGAGCATCCCGCTGACGATGCCGCCGTAGAGGACGATGCCGCCTTTCCAGATTTGAATGATCTCACGCATCGGCACTTCATACTGGATCATGAATGTAATTCGGGCGCCGATCAACCCGCCGATGAAGGCGACGATCACCAAGTCCTGCACGCGATCGCGCGGCAGGTTCGTGCCTGTCTTTCGGGACCACCAGGAAAGGAACGCCACGCACACGACAAAGGTGATGAAGAGCATCACCCCGAAGCCGTTGATTGGTAGGCCGCTGGGCCCGAACCAGTCGGTCAGGATCGGAATGTGGAAGAGGACTTGCTGCATAGTTTCAGGGGACCGGAAGTTTGTCCAAAATCCGCTTGAGGAGATCCTCGGGCTTGAGTTCCTCGGCCTCGGCTTCGTACGAGACCAGCAATCGATGCCGCAATACGTCGGCAGCCGCCGACTTGACATCCTGGGGCGTCACGTAGCCGCGGCCATCCAAAAACGCTTGTGCACGGGCCACACGCACCAGGGCGATGGTCGCCCGCGGGCTGGCACCATACTGGATCAGGCCCTTTAACTCCAGACCGTATTTCTCCGGATGCCGACTCGCCTGAACGAGATCGACGATGTAGCTCTTCACCTTCTCGTCGACATAGATCGCATCCACCGCACGCCGCAACTTGGTCAACTCGGCCGCGGAAAGCACTGGTGCCACTTCCAGTTTCGGTTCGATCGTGCCCATGCGATCAAGGATCGTCAACTCATCGGACCGACTGGGGTAATCGATAATCACCTTGAGCATGAAGCGATCGACCTGGGCTTCAGGCAACGGGTAGGTCCCCTCTTGCTCCAACGGATTCTGCGTCGCCAGGACGAGAAACGGCTGCGGCAACTCATAGGTCGAGTCGCCGATCGTGACCTGGCGCTCCTGCATCGCTTCGAGTAGAGCGCTCTGAACCTTGGCGGGAGCGCGGTTGATCTCGTCAGCGAGGATGATGTTCGCGAAGACCGGCCCGCGCTTGACGGAGAAATCACCGGTGCGTGGATTGTAGATCTGCGTGCCGACCACATCGGCCGGAAGCAGGTCCGGGGTGAACTGAATGCGGCGAAAATCCAGCTGGAGAGCCCGCGCAACTGTTCGCACCGCAAGGGTTTTGGCGAGACCGGGCACGCCCTCCACGAGAATGTGACCGTCGGTGAGCAGGCCAACAATGAGCCGCTGTATCAAGTGCCGCTGACCCACGAGAATCTTGTCGACCTCGTTGAAAAACGGCGTCAGTCGGTCGCGACCCTCGCGGGCGCGGCGATTGATCTCCTCGACAGTATCGCTCATGGGTGACTCAGCTTGGCCGGCAACGCCCTTAATATATACGTCGAGTTCGCCATGCCCCTTGCCGGCACGTAACGAGTTGCTCCTTGCTGGGCTTACGTGAAACCGCTAAACCGTCACAAACCTATCACGACCCGCCGGGTTGCCATCCAAAGTCATCCAGGAGAGCTCTCCATGAAAGCCAAGCTGTCGATCGGAACCTGGGCCTATTTGTTCAACCAAGAGAAGCCAACCAACGATTTTCACACGATCTTGCATAAGCTCCAAGACCTCGGCTACGAAGGCGTCGAACTCGGCAGCTTCGGCCCGCACCCGTCGCCGGCCACGCATCCCACCAAGGCGAGTCGACAGAAACTGCGCAAGGAAATCGCCGATCATGGCCTGGCCCTGTCGGGAATCGCGGTCGACCTTTGGGCGTTCAAGTCGCCGGGGGTGTCGATCCTCGAAGAAGTCCCGTCCGCTTATCTGACCGCCTTCCTCGGCTGGTGTGCGTTCGCCTCCGAGTTGGATGCCAAGACGATCCGTGTCGACACTGTGCTGGCGCCGAACTACTTCGACACGGAAGAAGGCAAAAAGCTCGGCATCCAGGCCGGCATGGACCGTTTTGTCAGCGTCTGGGACAAAGCGAGCAAGATCGCGGCCGATTACGGCCTCAACGTCTGTTGGGAATTCGAGCCCGGCTTCGTCTTCAACAAGCCCTCCGAGATTTTCGCGATCGTCGACGGCGTTCGTTCAAAGGGCAACAAGAACTTTGGCGTCCTGTACGACACCTGTCATGCCCACATGTGCGCGACAGTTGGGGCCAATCAGCAAGGCACGAAAGAGATCCTGCCCGGCGGCGAATTGGAATTGCTTGAGAAGCTCAAGGGCAAGGTCACGCATATCCATCTGATCGACTCGGACGGATCGCTGAACGAGCACAATACTTCGACGCACAATCCGTTCGGCACCGGCAAGCTGAACTTCGACAAACTGATCCCCGCCATGCAGGCCAGCGGCGTGCCGCACGACTGGTGGACGATCGACCTCTGCTTCTGGCCGCACGCGTGGGAGGTGACGGCGGATAGCAAGAAATTTCTGGACAAGTTGCGCGGCAAGTACGCGGCGGCGTGAATTGAAGGAGTAGCGATGACCACGATCCGCTCCGCTCCAAGCTATGCTCGGATCTCCGGCAAGGATGTCGTCAGCCTGCCGGCGGTCACCGATACCGTCGCAGACCTGATCCGACGCTTGGGCGACATTGCGCCGGAACGGATTCTCTTAAATCCTCCACTCGGCACGGCGACCGAGGAAGATGTTATTCGATGGTTAGACGGACCTGACAAACGGATGGTCGAGCTAATCGACGGTGTCTTGGTGGAGAAGCCCGTGGGAGCAAAGGAATCCATACTTGCCATAGAGGTTGCCTTTCACCTCAGACTTTATTGTCGTAAACACGATGCCGGTCTTGTTTTTGGCGCGGATAGTCCATTCCGACTCAGGCTTGGCCTGGTGCGCTATCCGGACGTGAGCTTTGTTTCTTGGGACCAGGTCCCAGGCGACGAATTCCCGGACAATCCGATCGCCAAGCAAATCCCGGACTTGGCAGTTGAGGTTCTGTCGCCGAGCAATACGTTTGCTGAAATTGAACTCAAACTCGATCACTATTTTGAAGTTGGCGTACGGCAAGCATGGGTGATCAATCCAAAAAAGCGCTCGGCCTCGATCTATACATCAAGACACCGAGTCCGCGAGATCGGTGTGGATGGCGAGTTCACGGGTAGCAAGATACTACCGGGTTTTCGCCTGATGCTTCGCGAAGTCTTCGCTGCCGCGAGTCGCAAGAAGAAACGTAAACCGCGGTAGACCCATGTTCGCCATTCTCAACTTGCTCTTGACGATTTCACGCGGCTTCGAGCCGATCCCGCTCGAATCGCAAATCAACGCTCTCGTTGCCGACCACAAAGGCACGGTCGCCGTCGCCGTGAAGCACCTTGGCACCGGCGAAACCTTCATCCGCAAGCCCGACGAAGTCATGCCCACCGCCAGCCTCATCAAGCTGGCCGTCATGGCCGAGGTCTATTTCCAGGCCAAGGAAGGCAAAGTCAAGGTTGACGAGATGCTCACGCTCAAGAAGGACGACATGGTCCAGGGCAGCGGCATTCTTACCGAGCACTTCTCACCGGGAGCATCGTTTTCGCTCCGCGATGCCGTTCGGCTGATGGTCGTGTACTCCGACAACACGGCCACCAACTTGGTGCTCGACAAGGCCGGCATCAAGTCCGTCAACGAACGGATGGCCGGTCTGGGACTGAAGGAGACGCGGATCAACGCCAAGGTCTTCAAGGGCAGCACCACTTCGGTCGATCCGGAACGGACCAAGAAGTTTGGACTGGGTTCCTCGACCGCGACTGAGATGCTCAAGCTGCTCGAGATGTTGCACAAGGGCGAACTCGTGTCGGCCGATGCGAGTAAGGCGATGATCGAGCACATGAAGAAGTGCGATGACAAGGACAAGTTCCCACGATTCTTGCCGAAAGGCGTAACGATCGCGCACAAGACCGGCTCGGTCAGCGATGCCCGGACCGACGCCGGCATCTTGTATTTCAAGGAAGGCCCCATCGCCCTCGTCGTGCTGACCTCGCAGAACGAAGACAAGACCTGGACGCCGGACAACGCCGGGAACAAGTTGTGTGCGGACATCGCCCGCGCGGTGGTCGAACACTATCAAAAGTCGGCGTCGACCGCGGGACCACCGAAGAAATAACCAGTTTCCCTCAACAACCTCCAACCATCGAGACCTCTCCATGGCGAAGCCGCTGAACATCGGAATGATCGGGTATGGATTCATGGGCCGCGCCCATACCAACGCCTATTGCCAGGTGCCGCACTTCTTTGACGTGCCCTATCACCCGGTCCTGAAAGCCGTGTGCGCCCGCGACGAGGCCAAGGCCAAGGCCTTTGCCGCCCAGTGGGGTTACGAGTCGATCGAGACCGACTGGAAAAAACTGGTTGCCCGCAAGGACATCGACGCCGTCGACATCTGCGTGCCGAACAATTTGCACGCGGAGATCGCCATCGAGGCGGCAAAGAACGGCAAGATGATCCTGTGCGAGAAGCCGCTCGCGATGAACACGGCCGAAGGTCAAAAGATGGTCGACGCGGTCGAGAAAGCCGGCGTCGCCAACACCGTCTGGTACAACTACCGGCGCATTCCCGCGGTCACGCTCGCCAAGCGAATCATCGACAGCGGTCGCCTCGGCAAGATCTTTCACTATCGCGCCAAGTTTTTGCAAGACTGGACCATTAAGGCCGATTTGCCCCAGGGTGGCCAGGGCCTGTGGCGGCTCGACATCAATGCGGCCGGGGCTGGCGTGTCAGGTGACTTGCTCGCACACTGCATCGACACCGCGATCTGGTTGAATGGCAAGCTCGATTCCGTCTGCTGCATGACCGAGACGTTCGTGAAAGAACGGCCGCACACGCTGACGGGCAAAGTCGAGAAGGTCAGCATCGACGACGCGTGCATCTTCTTCGGCAAGTTTGCCAATGGCTCGCTCGCCAACTTCGAGTCAACGCGCTACGCTCGCGGCCACAAGGCTCTGTATACCTTCGAAATCAACGGCGAGAACATGTCGCTCGGCTGGGACTTGCACGATCTGCATCGGTTGCAGGTCTTCGATTACAAGGACGATGGTCCGATCCGCGGCTGGAAGTCGGTGCACGTGACCGACAACAGCCCCGACCATCCGTACATGGCCAACTGGTGGGTGCCCGGCTTGGCAATCGGCTACGATTCGAGCTTCACGCACCAGGTCGCCGACTTCTTGACCGGACTCGGCTCCGGCAAGCCGGCATCGCCGACTTTCCGCGATGCGCTGGAGACGCAGCAGGTGCTTGACGCGATCCTGGAATCGGCGAAGATGCAGAAGTGGGTTAATGTGGCAAAGGGGTAGTTGGAGACTAGCATGGCAACCGCGACTCAAGGGCGGCTCCTGACGGCTGAGGAGTTCATGGAGCTGCCCAATCCGATCGACGGATCGAAGCAGGAATTGGTACGTGGGGTCGTCATCACCATGCCACCACCGAAAGCCATTCACGGTTACTGTGCAGCACAAGCGACCATCGCGATCGGCGGCTTCGTGGGCCAACATCGATTGGGCATTCTTGTTGCGAACGACACCGGAGTACTTTTGGAGCGCGGCCCCGACACGGTTCGCGGTCCGGACGTGGCATATTGGTCATTCAAACGGCAAGCGTTCGTTCCCGATGGGTACTTCGAGCTCGCTCCCGATCTCGCCGTCGAGGTGCTGTCGCCCAGCAACACGCGTAAGCAAATCGACACCAAGATTCGGGAGTACTTGAAAGCGGGCACGAAACTCGTGTGGGTCATCGATCCATTAGACCGCTCCGTGCGCATTTACCGGACCGACCCTGACCGGGCGGTCTTTTTACATTCGGGAGCGACTCTGGACGGCGAGGACGTACTCCCCGGCTTCCAATTCCCAGTCACCGGCCTTTTTCCTCCGGAGACGCCCGATGCTCCGGTTCAGGACGGAATTGAGTCCTAATGCGGTCTCTCGTCCGAATTACGTCTCAGCGACACTGACCACTTTCCTGGAGGTATCTGAAGCATAGTTCTGGGTTCTGGTGATTGTCGGAGGCAATGAAATGCAATCAATAGGGAGGTGTGGCAAAAGCGTGGCGATCTTGGCGACCTTACCCAAATCCCCGCGGAAAACGCACTTTTTCAAAAAGGAAGGTCGCCAACTCGCCGGGGCTGGACTGCCAGCATTTGATTCGCGGCTGAATTGCAACGCAATTGTTCGTGAGCAGCGTCGGGGTGCGGCTGGCCTTGTTGTAACGAATTGAAACGAGTTACACTATTCCCTCGCCGACGACATGGATGTCGTATGCACGTTGTTCATTTGACCGCCTCGAGCTTCTTTGGCGGGCCGGAGCGGCAAATGCTCGGGCTCGCGCAGGCATTGCCGCCAGAATTCTCAACGACGTTTCTCAGCTTTTCCGAAGGCGGTCGGTGCCAGACGTTTCTCGCCGCCGCCCGCGCAAATGGCTTTGACGCTGCCGAGCTAAAGCACGATTCGCCAAGATTCCGAACGATCGTCAGCGAACTGGTCGCGTTCTTGCGCGGCAACTTCGTCGACGTATTGGTGACGCACGGCTACAAATCGAACCTTTTGGGCCGACCAGCAGCACGCTCGGGTGGCATCCCGATCGTCAGCGTGTCACGTGGCTGGACTGGCGAGAACTTGAAGGTTTGGTGCTACGAGGCTGCCGATCGCTTCCATTTGCGCTTCATGGATCGAGTCGTCTGCGTTTCAGCCGGACAAGCCAGGATGGTGCGGCGCGCTGGAGTGCCGACCGAACGCATCCGCGTCATTCGCAACGCCGCCCGCCTCGATGCCTTTGCGAATCCTGACCCCTCGGCCCTTCGACGCCTTCGCGAGTTCGCCGGCGGCGATGGGCCGATCGTCTTCGCGGCGGGGCGACTCAGTCCCGAGAAGGGTTTTCACGTCCTGATCGACGCGGCCGCGAATCTTCTGAAAGTTGCACCAACCACGCGCTTCGTTCTGTTTGGTGAAGGCAGCGAGCGTGACCGATTGCAACAACGCGCGAATTCACTCGGCATCGTCGACCAATTCCGGATGCCGGGTTTCAGACGCGACCTCGACCTCATGCTGCCCTGGGCCGACCTGGTGGTGCTCCCCTCCCTCACGGAAGGCCTGCCGAACATCGCGTTGGAGGCCATGGCCGCGGGCGTCCCGGTGGTGGCGACGACGGTCGGCGGCAATCCCGAGATCGTCGTGGATGGCCGAACTGGCTTCCTGGTGCCCCCCGCTGATCCCATCGCACTGGCCGATCGAATGAGCGACTTGCTCGCACACACCGAACGGGCACGCATGTTCGGTAGGGCCGGCCGACTCCTTGCTGAAGAACAATTTTCATTCGCACGTCAGGCCCAGGAATACCAGGCGCTCTTCGCCGAGTTGCAGGCCGACTCGATCCCCAATCGTTCGGCAACATCATGCATCTCTTGAATTTCCCCTTGCGGCCGACCCGGCGAACGGGCACAGAGCCCGTTCGCGTTTGCTTCGTGATCGACCGGCTTAGCCGGGCGGGTACGGAGACTCAGCTTCTTGCCCTGATTCATCATCTGGATCGCAGCCGCGTTAGCCCAACCTTGTGCCTGCTGAACGGATCGGATCGTGAATCTCGCAGCTTGCTCCCAGACGATTGTCCAACAGTCGATCTGAACTTGCAGAAGCTAACGTCGTTAAAGTCGATTTCAGCCGCGGCTCGGCTTGTCAGCTTTTGGCGAAGGAACCGGATTGAGGTTGTTCAAACTTATTTCAACGACAGCACCTATTTCGCCGTTCCGTTCGCGCGCCTATGCGGAATCCGTCAAGTGATCCGGGTGCGAAACAATCTCGGGTACTGGCTCACTCGACGACATCGGACTCTCGGGCGACTTGTTGGCCGATTGACCACTCAGACGCTGACGAACAGTGAAGATGCGTGCCAAGCTCTCCTTGAGGCCGAGGGCCTTCAGCCAAACCGCGTAATCGTCATCGAAAACGGCGTTGATCTCGATCGTTTTCGCAATCTGCAACCTGCGAATACAGTCGCACCGACGGTTCGCGTGGGCGCGGTCGCGAACTTGCGGCCCGTGAAGAACATTGACGCATTCGTGCGCGTCGCGGCAACGGTATGTCGCAACGACCCGCGTGTTCGCTTTGAAGTGGCTGGTGAAGGCGCTCAGCGAGTTGCCCTTGAAACGCTCATTCAGCAGCACGGTCTGTGCGATCGCTTCAACTTGAGAGGCTCGGTCGCGGACGTGCCGCGCTTCCTCAGCAGCGTGGACATCGCCGTGCTGCCCTCACACTCGGAATCGATGTCGAACGCCCTTCTGGAATACATGGCCGCTAGGCGGGCAATTGTGGCGACTGACGTTGGAGCGAACGCGAAGGTCGTACGAAACGGCGTCGATGGTTTGATCGTCGCGGCTGGGGACGAGATAGCGATCGCTGATGCGATTCAACGATTCTTAAGCGAGCCGGCCTTGGCCCTGTCGTGTGCGGCATCGGCACGCGAGCGTGCGGAGACGTATTACAGTCGTGCCGCGATGGTTCGGCGATTTGAAGACTTCTACGCGTCCCTGTTCAATGAAACGGCCCGCGGTGGGTCCGCGGGCAGCCTGTGAGCAACGGATGTGGACAGTTAGTTTCGCGGGACGTCGGCATTCTCGTGCGTCTGCGTTTCACTTCGGAGCGATCGGCTTCCAGCCGCCGGACGAGCCGGCTGTCGTCGTGCTTGTGGACGTTTCGGTGGGCGTGAAGAAGTTGGTCGCCGGGCCCTTAGTCGCGTCGGGCTTCGGCTCGCCAGTTTTCTCACGCAGGCTGTCGACGATCTCGCCGCCGCGCTCGACGCCCTTCTTCACATCGGTTTGAATCTTGTTGGGGTCGAAGCTCACGTTCACCGATTGCTGACCGTGCGAATTGACGTTGGAAACTTGATACCAGCCCAAATACCAACCGAGGACCAGAAAGCCGACGACGGCGGCGCCGACGAGCGCAAGGATATTTTTCATGGTCAGACTCCTCTCCGACAGGGGGTTCCGTCCCGGCCTCACCGGGCGGCCAAATCTTATACCGCGGTTGGGCCGGGCGGTCCAGATGGCAAACCCATCTTGACAGACCCCGCCCTCCATTTCGTATTCTGCTACGAGCAGAACGCTCCGATCCATACAACTTGTTCGCCCGTTGCCCCTCTCCCATCTGGCCGACGTCGATTTTGCGGCCTGGGGCGTTTGTACTGTGGACGAAGCCGGTCTCGGCCGGGCCCTTGACGCGGTTTACTTCGCCCGTCGCGCAGGGGTACAATATTTGCAATGCAGCGTTGCCGGATGGGTCTCGCACATTCGGGCGCCTTGGCCCGCTCGCTAGGCCCTGAACCTTCAGGCTTCTCCGGCGGACTGTTCTACTTCCTGCGATGAAGCGCCGGGTGGCACCGGCCCATGACCCTAGGAGAGACACATGGCCACCGGAAGCGCGATTCTTTCAACACTCCGGTCCGATATTGACATCGACGACTATCGCAAGCTCCACTGGGAGGG
>DATANR010000252.1:0-18659 GCA_036266155.1 Gemmataceae bacterium
CGTAAGCCGCCCGATAATGACAGCATCGGGCGGCTTACGCCGCTCCGCTCGCCAAGGCCTGGACTAGCGCGTCGTAACCCTTCATGACGTTCGCATCCGCCGGCAGCCAGCGCTTCAGGCCTTCGAGGTCCATCAACTCGCGCCATTGCGGATCGTCGTAACGCATCTTCAGGAGTGATTCGGTCCAGGCATTGCCGACATCGACTGGGAAGTCGGCCAGCACGGTGAAGTTGCAATGGCAATAGCCGGGCGACGTCCAGATGGAACGAATTTGCGCGGGGTCAACACGCCCTTCAGCGAGCAATTTGGCCCACGTGGTGTCGCCGAGCGCGCCCACGTCGGCCTGGTTGTCGCGCAGTGCGCGAATGACTTCGAGTTCGCTCGTCCCGGTGTCGCCGTGCTTGCCGACGTCGAGATCGAAGCGCAACAGCGTGCATTCGCTCAGGGGATCAAAGCCTGCCTGCTGCAAGAAGTAGATGGGAAGAATCGCCGCTTGTGCGGAGTCGGCCGAGCCGAGGGCGAGCCGTTTGCCGCGCACGTCGGTGAGCGACTTCACGACCGTGTCCGTCCGGGCGACGAACACGGTCGTGAAGTTGGCGTCGACGTCGCGCATGGCCAGCGCTCGACATTGACCATTGGTGCGGCGATGAACCTTCACCCATGCGAGATTCGTGTTCCACGCGATGTCGATTTGCTTATCAAGCAGGGCCTGGACCTGGCGCTCGTAATTCGAATACAGCACGTAGTCGATGGCCGGCCCATTGGCCCGGAAGTAGTCGCGCATCAGTTCCCAGATGGGCACGACACGCGGATCGTAGGCGACGGCGCCGATCAGGATGGGACGGTCCATTTCTTCCTCGACGGGCAAGTTTCGCAATGGGACTTATAGGTCCTATGAGACGTATATGTCCGATTCCAACCGCTGACCGCTGACGGCTAAAACAAGGGCAGCCCCAACACCGCCTTGCCCACGAAGTCGTAGAGCACGTCTGTCGTGGGGGCCATCACCGAACCGGCGCGAGCGTCGCGGAAATTGCGCTCGACGCTGAGCCGACCGCTGAACGCCGTGCCGCCGCAGGTCCGCATCGCGAGGTCGGTGACGGCGAGGGCCGCTTCGTTCGCGGACGCCTTGCTTTCGAGGACCGCCAGCAGCGTATCCGGTTGCGGATTCTCCATCTTCCCCGCCACGTGATCGAGGAACGCGTCCTGGGCGTCGGTCATGATCTGCATTCGCGCCAATTGCGCGCGGAGGTTCGGCAGCGACGCGAGCGCTTCGCCCATGTGTTCGAGTTTGGCTTCGAGCAAATGAGAGCGAACGGCGCTCACGGCTGATCGAGAGATGCCGACCGATACGGCCGCACTGCCCAGCTGAAACAAGGGCAGGCCGACGTTGAGCATGGCCGTGAAGCCTTCACCCTCGTTGCACATGCGGTCGGCGGCGGTGACGGCAACATTATCGAACTTCATTGGCGCACTGGCGTTGCCACGCAGGCCGAGGCCGGTCCAGGGGCCGGCAACGCTCATGCCAGCAGCGCCCTTGGGAACGAAATAAAGTGTGCTGGCCGTCGACGCGGCGGCGTCGGCGGTGCGCGTTGAAGCAACATAACCATCCGCGTGACCGGCGCTGGTTACCCATGATTTGTCCGCGGTGATTCGATAGCCGTCGCCGTTCGCAACCGCCTGGCTCACGGGCGCCCAGAAGTGGCTGCGCGAGCCCTTTTCGCTGAACGCCAGCGTGCTCAGGTGCTTGCCGGCCGCGATGTCCTTGAGCACGCGATCGCGCCCGGTAAACATATTCGCCGCGATCACGACGGCCGTTCCGCACGTGTGCATCAAGTAGATCATGGCCGTCGATGCGCATCCCTCAGCGAGCTTCGTCATCACGCCGGCAAAGACGCGCGGGCCCTGGCCGGCCCCGCCATGCGATGTGGGGACGACGAGCCCGAGCAGTCCATTCGTCTTGATCGCGTCGATGCTCTCGGCCGGCCAGCGCGCTTGCTTGTCGACGTCGCCTGCATGCGTGACCAGCACGGAGCGCGAGATCGCTTCGGCACGAGAGATGAAGTCGCTCATTGCATCGACCCTTGATCGAAGAGTGTTGACTAGGTTCGTCTTATGGAAGGGCCCGGCGAACGTTGCCGGCTGACGAATTGCCGAGGCCCCGGAACATGCGGCAAAATTCATACGAAATAATGGTCCCCAGAATTCCATCGGCGAATGGATGCCATGTCGTTGTGAAGCCATAGGCTAGGCTAAGAAGTCGTTCGTCTCATCGTGGTTCGCCCACAACCATAGACTCGCTCCTGAGAACGGACTTGACCAAATCCACTGACGTCGAGCACTCTCCTCGGGAACCGGGAGGGGCCGGCCTCGCTGTCGCAGCCGAGTTCCTTCAGGCGGTCATTGGCACGGCCGCCGAAGGCATCTGCGCCTTTGTCCCTATCCCGACTTTCCCATTCATCCGCATCCTGATCTGGAACGATCGGATGACGGAACTGACGGGATTCGAAGTCGCCGAGATCAATGAACGCGGCTGGCAAAACACGATCTTCCCGGATCCGGAGCGCCGACAGCGGGCCATGGCGGGGATGCAGGAACTGATTGCCGGCCAAGACCTGGGTCAGGTGGAATGGCCGATCACGCGCAAAGACGGCAGCGAACGGTTGCTCGCCTTTTCCACCAGTCGCGTTCGGGGAGAAAACGGTCCGACGATCGTGGTCCTGGCGACCGATGTCACCGACCAGCGGATAGCTGACGCGGCGCTGCGACGGAGCGAAGAACGCCTTGTCGAAGCGCAGAGAGCGGCCCGGCTCGGGAGTTGGGACTGGGATGTGCGGACCGGAAATGTTTGGTGGTCCGAAGAACTCTATCGCCGATATGGCAAGGACCCAGCCACCTTTCACCCAAACCTGGAATCCTATCTCGAACTCGTGCATCCGGACGACCGCGGCCAAGTGAATGAGACGATCGCCAGTGTTCTCGCGGTCGGGACTTCGATCAACTCCGAACATCGGTTCATGTACTCATCGGGATCGGTCGGATCGTGCCACATGCAAGCGATCGTCGAACGTGACGCCGACGGCGCCGCGCTCCGCGTGTGGGGTACGTGTCAAGACGTCACCGAACGCAAGCGTGCGGCCGAAGCGCGTCAAGCGCTGGAAGAGCAACTCCGCGAAGCCCGGCGCCTCGAGAGCATCGGCGTGCTCGCCGGCGGCATGGCCCACGAGTTCAACAACTTGCTCACACTGATTCTCGGTCACGCGGACCTCGCCATTGCCGAGTTACCGGAGCCTCGCCTAGCTCAGGCCCATCTCGAACCGATCCGAACCGCCGGACTGCGCGCGGCCGAGTTGTGCCGTCAAATGTTGGCCTATGCCGGTCGAAACCGACTGGTCGTCGAGCCGGTGCAATTGCCGCAACTGATAACGCAAGTCGTGGCCGGGCTGAACGGCGATGCCACCATCGAAGTCGACACAGGTGCGTCGGTGCCGCCCGTGCGCGGCGATGCTGAGCAACTTCGGCAGCTTGTGGTTAACCTGGTGACCAACGCCGTCGAAGCCGTCGCGGATACGAACGGTCGCGTCCGGGTGACCGTCTACACGGATCGGCTTGATGCCCAGACGGCGGCGCAGCTCAAGCAGACCCCCGGACTGTCGCCATTCGAGTGCGTGACCTTGGAGGTGCGCGACGACGGTCCCGGTATGGATCCATCGACCCTGAAACGTGCGTTCGAACCGTTTTTTTCGACCAAGTTTCCGGGCCGCGGCCTCGGTCTGCCGGTCGTCCTCGGCGTGTTGCGCACCCATCGCGGCGGACTGCACGTCGACACGGCTCCCGGCCGCGGGACGACAGTGCGGGTGCATTTGCCCCTTGCCGAGTGATCGGGGATCGCGTTTGTTCTGAACGAATTGAGTCCGACTGCAATGTACTGGCCGCCTCATGCGGTACAATCACGGGACATCGATCCCGTTCGCGGTCTGGGCCGACGCATGTCCACCGAATCCGAAAAGCTGCTCATCAAGCAGATCCGCCAGGGCGATCAGCAGGCCTGGGAGCGGCTCATCAACCTGTATGAGGGGCGATTACTCGCTTTCGCCGTGCGCCGTGTGCGCGATCGGTCGGCGGCCGAGGATATTGTGCAAGAGACATTCGTCGGCTTCCTCAACTCGCTGCCGAACTTCGACGAGAAGCGCGAATTGCAGACGTATCTATTCACGATTGCCTCGTACAAGGTGACGGATCATTTGCGTCGCACTGGCCGTCGACCAGCGCAGACGGGCGAGGAAGCCGCCGAGCGCATGGCCGAGGAGTCGGACGACCGCCAGCGTCGAGCGTCGAGCCTGGCCCGCAGCCATGAGCGCGTGGAGTTGGAGTCGGCAGCCATCTCACGCGCCCTTCGGCAGATGATCGACCACTGGCGCGACAAGGGCGAGTTCGCACGCATCCAGGTGCTGGAGCTGTTGTTCGTCAAGGGCTGGGCGAACAAGGATGTGGCCAAGCTGCTCAAGGTCAGCGAGCAACAGGTGGCGAACTATCGCTTCGCGGCGGTGAAGAAGCTCTCGGAACATGTGCGCGCCGCGGGCTTGCCGGGGGACGTGTTTCCGGAGTTGAAGGAGGCGGAGGGTTAGTGGTTCGGGGTTGATAGTGCGTACGTGTGGGCGATATAGTCGTCATTTGGAAATTGCGGAGGAGATGAATGTCCACTGGGACAATCACGCCGGCCACGTATCGGGATGCCGCGTCACTCGCAAAATTCTCGGTCGCTCGTTATCAGCGAATGATCGAGAGCGGCGCCATTTCGCCTGAGGACAAGGTCGAATTGCTCGAGAACTATTTGGTTCTGAAGATGCCAAGGAACCCGCCTCACGACGGCACCATCGACTTGATGGACGAAGCACTCCGTCCGTTCGTTCCGAATGGTTGGCGCTTGCGCGTGCAACTTTCACTCGTTCTGTCCGACAGCCAACCCGAGCCTGACTTTGCTCTCGTGCGTGGCATGGCGCGGACTTTTGTAACTCGTCACCCCACCGCCGCTGACGCCGGGCTTGTTGTCGAAGTTGCCGATTCCTCCCTTCTTCGCGACCAGCGCGACAAGACGCGCATCTACGCCCGTGCCAGCATCCCCGTCTATTGGATCATCAACCTCGTAGATCGACGGATTGAAGTGTACTCACAGCCTAGCGGGCCGACGGAGATTCCGGCGTATGGGGCCTTTCAGACGTATCAGCCGGGCGACGCGGTGCCACTGGTATTGGACGGCGTGACCGTGGCGACGGTCCCGGCAAGCGACTTGTTGCCGTAAACGGATCAATTCCCCGCGCTCGGCAATTTGAACAAGTCAGCCACGGGCACGCGAAACTCCGGCAGCACCGGCTCCGCGGTCAGGATGTCCGCGCGGCGGAATTGCTTGACGGTCCCGTCCGTGTGATAGGCATGAATCGTTTGCTGAAGGGGATGAATCACCCACACCAGTTTCGCCCCCGCCTCCTGCCATTCCAGTCGCTTCGCATTCACGTCATCGGCAAGGTCGTTCGGCGAAATCACTTCCACCACCAAATCCGGTACGACAGTGCAATGGCCTTCGGATTGCGCCTGCTCGGGCGACAGGCGATCGAGTTGATGGAAGGCCGTGTCAGCCCGGCGGACTCGGCCTTCGTCATCTGGAAAACAGCGAAATGAAGTGCCCTCGGGCGATATCCAGCCGAGCCGGCGCGACTTCACATGATCGCGAAGTTGGCCGTAAACCTCACCCGCGACAAAGCTGGAAAGGAAGCTCACGTTTCGCTCCTTCAACTCGCCGTCCACGAGTTCAAAGCCTTGGCCGTGATCCGGCATCCGGAGCAAGTCTTCCGGTGTAACGGTTTTCGCTGGCGGCGCGGTCAGCACAGCACTCATGCGGTTTCTCCTTCCCTGCCAGCATACCGCAAACGACCGGCGCTGTCACACGGCCCGGTCGGCGTAAAATTTTTCCACCGACATCGCTTTTTTGCCCGTTCGTGGGTAATATACATCCATTCACTACAGCGCTGATTCGGCAATCCACGATCACTCCGCGGGCCAAGCCCGCTTTACCCCGAAAGGGACCCCCACATGGCGACGACGGACAAAGAACTGGCCAACACATTGGCGGCCATCGAAAAGGAGTTCGGCCAGGGCTCCATCATGAAGCTCGGCGATGCCACCAACAACGACGTTGCCGGTATTTCCACGGGATCGCTCAGCCTCGACGTGGCCCTGGGCGGCAAGGGTTTACCGCGTGGGCGCATCATCGAGATTTACGGCAATGAGTCGAGCGGCAAGACGACGATCGCCCTGCATGCCGTCGCCAGCGCACAAAAGGAAGGCGGCGTCGCCGCGTATATTGACGCCGAGCACGCCCTCGACCCGACGTGGGCCAAGCGCATCGGCGTCGACCTCGAAAGCCTTCTCGTGAGCCAGCCGGCATTCGGTGAGGAAGCGCTCCGCATTGCCGAGATGCTGGTGAAGTCGAACGCCGTCGACATCATCGTTATCGACTCGGTCGCTGCCCTGGTACCGAAGAACGAGACCGAGAACGACATCGGCGAGCCGTCGGTCGGTCAGCAGGCCCGGCTCATGAGTCAGGCCCTGCGCGTCTTGAACCCCATCATCGGCAAGACGCGGACGTGCGTGATCTTCATCAACCAGATTCGCCAGAAGATCGGCGTCATGTACGGCAACCCGGAAACGACGCCCGGCGGACTGGCGCTCAAGTTCTATTGCTCGTGCCGGCTGGAAGTACGCCGCGGCCCGGCGGTCAAAGATGGCGACGACGTGATCGGCACCGAGGTCAAGGTCAAGGTGGTCAAGAACAAGATCGCCCCGCCGTTCCGCACGGCCGAGTTCGAGGTGCTGCACGACCGCGGCATCAACTCATTCAGCGACCTGGTCAACATCGCGACTGATTGCGGCGCCCTGGAAAAGAGCGGATCGTTCTTCAGCTTCAACGGCCAGCGGCTCGGCCAGGGCAAGGAGAACGCGAAGCAGTTCCTGAGCGAGAACATCGGCCTCGCCGATCAGGTGCGGGCCAAGGTCTTGGAGATTCAGAAGGCCAAGGCCGGCGTCGTCGGCGGCGAAGCGGCGCCGGATGAAGTTGAAGAGGCAGAGGAATTGGAGCCAGTCGAGGCCGCGTCGGACAAGAAGAAGAAAAAGTAGCCTCACTGGTCCGGTTTGATCTGGGTCAAGTGCGCGATGACGGTCCGGCCATCGCGCACCCAGCTCCGCTTTGCCAGACAATTATTCTCGTCGTACCACACGTCCCAACGACTGGCGCCGGCAGTCACGCGATAGTGTGTTGTCGTGATTGCTTTGCCGGCGACGTCCACGCTATCGGCGCCAATCTTCTTTATCTTCGCCTGCAACACATCCCCGCTAATCGCCTCGACCACGAGCGTCTTGCGATCAGGTATCGGGGGCATCACTCCGGTCGTGGGCCAAACCTCGTCGCGGATGCTCACTTCCTTGACTCCGGCCTTGAGGGAGTAGGCATCCTTCCCCGCAATGAGCGTGATTCCGCCCTTGCGACCGTTCTCGGAACCGATCCCTTCCAATCGGACGACGCGGCTTTCCTTCCAGGTCTCCATGCCACGAAAGTCGAAGGAAACATGAGTCGATCCATCGGACTGATACTTCTCGCGCATGGTCGCCACGGTCGAGCCATCGGCGCGCTTCTGGATTTCCAAAACAATTTCGCCTGCCGGTTTGCCATCAACCGTGACAGTAAATGTGCGCTCCTCGCCTTGGATGGGAAGGACGATCGTCAACACGGCAGCGGAGACTAGTCGCAACATGGGGAGGTCTGTAGCCGACCGGGGGCCTTCGGGTCAAGCGCGAAATCACTTCGCGCTCAATAGCCACTCCTCATTAAACTTCGCCAGCGTCAGCGACTTCACACGGAACGATTTCCCCTCCAGGGTGCCGGCTTCAAAGAGGCAGTAGGCCCTCCCGTCGGGCCCGACTGCGAGGTCGGAGTAGCCGCTGGGGCCGGGCTCGATGGCACGGCAATACTTCCACGTCTTGCCGCCGTCCTCGCTCGCAAGCACCGACACGTTCTTCCGTTCGCGGCCGTCCGCGTGGTGCGGATTCGAGAACAGGACGCGTTTGTCCCAACGGACCAGGCTGCCCATGCAGATCGGCTCCGGCAGGGCGGCGTCGAACGTCGGCTTCGACCACTTGGTGGCGCCATCCGCGCTGAAACTCACGGCCCGTTGATGCGTAGCCGTCTCGTGGCGCATGTTCACCATGACTCGGCCGTCGGGTAGTTCTACGGCCGCGGTCTCGCTGGGGTTGGTCACCTCGGAAGGCTTGCCAATGATGTCGCCAGCCGTCCAGGTCTGGCCGGCATCGTCGCTGAAGATTGTCGCACAGACCGACGGTTTGTGCCCGCCCTTCTCGGACGTCGATAACCAGACGGGCACAATCAGACGGCCCGTCTTCGTCAGCCGAATCCCATGCCCCGGCCCGGTGGCGATCACCTTCCAATCGTAGCTGGGCCGCAATGCCTCAAACGTCGGCGTGATCTCGATCGGCGGGGCGAACGTCTTGCCGTCGTCCTCACTGCGCGTGTAGAAACAGCGCATGTACTCGACGCAATACAGAAAATGCACGACGCCCTTATCCGCGATCATGACGGGGTTGTTGATGGTGATGTCTGGAAACTTGCCGAGCTTCAAATTGACGGCTATCGGATTCTTCTCGAAGCCGCTGCCGACGTCGAACTTCTTCGCGTCGCTCCATGTCTTCCCGCCGTCGGTGCTGCGGCGATAGTGCAAGTCGATTGCACCCCAGTCGCTCGCCGAGGTCTTACGCGCTTCGCAATAGGCAAGCAGCGTCCCCTTGTCGGTCGCGACGAGGCCGGGAATGCGATAGGTGAAATACCCGCCGGTGCCGGCCTCGAAGACGACTTGCTTCTCGAGCACCGGCTCGGCGGCAACGGCGGGAAGCGTAATCAAAAGCGGGATAATGTAGCGCATAAGGTTGGTGTAGCTGAATTCGTAAGAATTCAGAGCTTGGCCGGCCGGGAAGCTGAATTCTTAGGAATCCAGCTACGAAGGCGACCGCCTGCCGCGTGGCCGTCCGCCGCGACCGCCCGTATCGTTGTCCCCGTCATTCAACGTTCGGGGCCTCCGCATGAAGTCCGCGCTCATTACTGGAATCACCGGCCAGGACGGCAGCTATCTCGCCGAGCTGCTGCTCACCAAGGGCTATGCAGTTCACGGCGTCGTCCGCCGATCGAGCACCGAGAATTTCGAGCGCATCGGCCACCTGGGCGACCGCATCACGCTACACCAAGCCGACCTGAACGACCTCGCGTCGCTGACCACCGTCGTTCAAGAAGTGCGCCCGCAAGAAGTCTACAATCTCGCCGCCCAGAGCTTCGTGCCGACGAGCTGGAAGCAGCCGCTCCTGACCACCGACGTGACCGCCACCGGCGTGACCCGCGTGCTCGAAGCAATTCGCCTCGTCGACCCGAAGGGGGTCAAGTTTTATCAAGCATCGTCGAGCGAAATGTTCGGCAAGGTGCAAGAGACGCCGCAAACGGAGACGACCTCGTTCTATCCGCGGAGCCCGTACGGCGTGGCCAAAGTTTACGGCCACTGGATCACGGTCAACTACCGCGAAAGCTATGGCATGTTCTGCGTCAGCGGCATCCTCTTCAACCACGAAAGTCCGCGGCGCGGTAAGGAGTTCGTCACGCGCAAGGTGACCGACGCGGCCGCCCGCATCAAACTCGGCCTGCAAAAAGAACTCCGCATCGGCAACCTCGACGCCAAGCGCGACTGGGGCTTTGCCGGCGACTATGTGCGCGCCATGTGGCTGATGCTGCAACAAGACAAGCCGGATGATTACGTAATTGCCAGCGGGCAGACGCACACCGTCCGCGACCTGGTCCGCATCGCCTTCGGCCACGTCGGCCTCGACTGGCAAAAGCACACCGTGCAGGACCCCGCGTTCATCCGCCCCGCCGAGGTTGACCTGCTGCTCGGCGACCCGTCGAAAGCCAAGAAGGCGCTCGGTTGGACGCCGGAAGTCAGCTTCGAGCAACTTGTCCGCATGATGGTGGACGCGGACCTGCAGCGGTACGGGAAAGACAAATGATAAATGCGAAATGATAAATGAAAAAAACGTCATCATTTATCATTTCGCATTTATCATTGCCGAAAGAGCGGAAGATGCGTTGCCTGATCACGGGAGCGACCGGGTTCGTCGGCCGACACTTGATCGCGGCACTGCGCGCGGCCGGTCACGAAGTCGTTGGCCTGGCGCGGGAGTCCGCAGACCTTGACATCCTGGTTCATACCCTCGATCTGAACGACACGCCCGCGACGACAACTCTCCTCAAGCAAATCCAACCCGCCTGGATCTTCCACCTCGCCGGCTACGCGGACAACGGCCGATCGTTTCAAGAACCGGCCGCGGCCTGGGCCGGAAATCGCGACGCCACGCGTAGCCTCTATACCGCCATGGTGCAAGCAGAACTGCGGCCGCGCATCCTCTATGTTTCGAGCGGCCTGGTCTACGGCGACGCGGGGCCGGGCGAGCATGTCTTCACCGAAACCGACGCGCTGCGACCGGCCTCGCCCTACGCGGAAAGCAAGGTCGCGGCCGAGCAACTGAGCCGCGAGTTCCCGCTCGACATCGTCTACGTTCGCCCGTTCAACCAGATCGGGCCGGGCCAGTTACCGAACTACGCCGTCGCGAACTTCGCCCGCCAGGTCGTGGCCGTCGAGCGTGAACTGCAAACGCATGTGATCGTCAAAGGCAACCTGAACGCCCGCCGCGACCTGACCGACGTCCGCGACATGGTGAAGGCGTACATCCGCTTGCTCGAAGTGGGCCAATCCGGCGAAGTCTACAACGCCGGCTCCGGCCAGACCTACCGCATGGGCGACATCTTGAATCGCCTCGCGGCCCTGGCACACATCACACTTCAAATCGACGATCAATCCGACCCCAACCGCCAAGCCGACACGGCCGTGAGCCGGGCGGATATCCGCAAACTCCAGCAAACGACCGGCTGGAAGCCGGAACATTCGGTTGAGCAGACGCTGACGGATGTGCTGGCGGATTGCCGGGGGTGATCGCAGCGCACTTTCGTCGCTGTTGCGTTATAATTCGCTGAGCGAATGACACAAAGGCGCAAGTGATGACCACGCAAGTATCAGCCACCTGGACCAACGGCACATTCATGCCGGATTCGGCCGTGACGTTGGCCGAGCAGACGCGTGTACGTCTCACGATCGAGCCAATTGTCGCCGAGTGGACGCC
Source organism: Gemmataceae bacterium (assembly GCA_036266155.1). Taxonomy (GTDB): domain Bacteria; phylum Planctomycetota; class Planctomycetia; order Gemmatales; family Gemmataceae; genus SIAJ01. The sequence goes on from DATANR010000252.1 coordinate 11,287, forward strand.
CGAAAGCGGGCGTGCAGCGTGGGAACGGCTCAAGGCGTCAATCCTGGAGAAGCCGCTTCACCTAGGCGGCGAACGCTTGACACGAGACGAGATGCATGAACGCCGTTGACACCAATGTCTTCGTCTATTCCCTGGATGTCGATGACCCAATCAAGCACGCCAAAGCGATTGAACTCCTACAGCGATTGGTAACCGACGCCGGCTCCACGGTCACGCCCTGGCAAGTCGCGGGAGAGTTTCTCGCCAATTTGCGCAAGCGGGAATCAACCAAACGGATCACCGCTCAGCAGGTCGATAGTCACTTTCGTAACTTGCTCGCAATGTTCCCGCTGGCCAATCCCCTCGGCTCAACTGTTCCAGACGTGCTTTGAACTCCATTCGCGATTTAGCCTCTCCCACTGGGACTGCATGCTTCTGGCCGCGTGCAAGGAAGCCGGCGTGACGACGCTTTACTCAGAAGACATGGACGCCGGCACCGACTTCGATGGGCTCCGGAGCGTGAACCCATTCGTGTGAATGGCAGCCAAAGTCACTTTACCAACTCCGCCTTTTGCGCTTCAACCAACCACTCCCCCGCGACGACGCGAACCGGGCCGCTGACGCGCAGTTTGGACCCGTCGTCAATCTTCGCGTCCTTCAGCGCCACGAACGGCAGCGAGCCGTTGGCGTTTTGAATGGACCATTCGCCGGTCGACGTTCCAAGCTTCCAGCTTCCCTTCTTGACCGTTCCCTCCATCAACGCGTGATTCTCGGCCGGTAAGTCCGCCTTGTTCTTGTCGTCGATCGCGGTGACCTTCGACGCGATCAGCAAGGGAACCCGCTTCGACGTCTTGTCGCCGGTGATGGCAATGAGCAGGCCGCTATCCGTTGACGTCAAGATGCCCTCGACGGCGTATTGGCTGCCGATGAGCTTCAGCGCGTCGCCGACCGCGAAACTATTCGCGGGCAGCACGACGACGATGCCCGACTGGTCGTCGATCTTGAAGGCCGTGGCCGTCACCTTCTTGGTCGCCTCCGCGATCTTCTTTTGCACATCCTCGCCACCCTGAATAGCGACATTGACGCTCGTCGCCTGCAAAAACGCCGTCGCCTTGCCGGTGACGACCACCCGCGCCGGAGCGGGGACGTCTTTCTTGTCGTCGGCAAGAGCGCGACAAGCAATCGGCAAGACCAACAAGCCGAGGAGCAAGCTACGCATGATGAACTCCGCCGCGGGGCAGCACGTGCGCCCGACCTTGAGTAACATATCGACAGAACCACGCCAGTTATTCGCAGCCTGCCAACTCGCCAGGTGCCCACGATGGCTGAATTGCTCCCCTTCGATGTATTCCTGAGCCACAGCAAGAAGGACGCGGACATCGTCCGCGCGCTAGCCGAACGCCTCCGCGCGGACGGACTGCGCGTTTGGTTCGATGAATGGGAGATCAAAGGCGGCGACAACATCCCGTACAAGATCGACCAGGGCCTGGAAAACTCTCGCATTCTCGTGCTCTGCATGTCGAAGAACGCTTTCGGTGCTGATTGGCCACATTTAGAGAGCTATACCTTCCGCTTCCGCGACCCGCTGAACAAGGAGCGGCGATTCATTCCCCTGCGGCTCGACAAAGCCCCGGTTAAAGGGTCGCTTGCGCAGTTCCATTACATCAACTGGACGACGGCCCGGCGGGATCAGGAATACGCAAAGCTGCGCGATGCTTGCCAGCCGCCTGTCGCGATACCGGCAACGGAAGCACAATCGATTCCAGGACAATTCGAGAATCGCGTCTTCTCGATCGGCCATACTAAGACGATCCGCTCGGTTACATTCAGCCCTGACGGGCGTCAGGCATTGTCAGGATCGGACGACATGACGGTGCGTGTGTGGGATGCGATGACGCGTCACTGCAAGCAAGTGCTGGAAGGGCACACCGGGCAAGTCTTGAGCGTAGCGGGATCACCGAACGGTCGTCAGGCATTGTCAGGATCGGAAGACGCGACAGTGCGCGTGTGGGACGTGATGACAGGTCAGTGCGTGCGAGTTCTGAAAGGGCACGCAGAGAAGGTCTGGAGCGTATCGTGGTCGCCGGACGGTTGTCAGGCGTTGTCGGGATCGGAGGACAAGACGGTGCGGTTGTGGGATGCGACGACGGGCCAGTGCGAGCGAGCGCTGGAAGGGCATACGGCGCGTGTGTTGAGCGTATCGTGGTCACCAGACGGTTGTCGGGCGTTGTCGGGATCGGAGGACAAGACGGTGCGGTTATGGGATGCGATCACGGGTCAGTGCGAGCGAGTGCTGGAAGGGCACACGGGACGGGTCTGGAGCGTATCGTGGTCGTCCGACGGTCGTCAGGCATTTTCAGGATCTGAAGATAAGACGGTGCGTGTCTGGGATGCGATAACGGGAAAGTGCGAGCAAGTGCTGGAAGGTCACACGGGACGAGTCTGGAGCGCGTCATGGTCGTCCGATGGTCGTCAGGCGCTGTCGGGATTGTGGGACAAGACTGCAAGTGCATGGAATGCGTTACGAGATCAGTGTGAGAGAGTGTTCGAAAGGCACACTGGCAGCGTCTTGAGCGTGTCGGGATCGCCGAACGGTCGTCAGGTGTTGTCGGGATCGGACGACAAGATATTGCGTGTGTGGGATGCGATGACAGGAACGTGCGAGCGAGTGTTGGGAGGGCACACAGGTAGCGTCTTGAGCGTGTGGTGGTCGCCGGACGGTCGTAAGGCGTTGTCAGGATCGGAAGACACGACAGTGCGCGTGTGGGATGTGGCGACAAGTCGGTGCGAGCGAGTTCTGAAAGGGCACACGGAGAAGGTCTGGGGCGTCTCGTTGTCGCCAGACGGTAGTCTGGCGTTGTCGGGATCAGAAGACAAGACAGTACGTGTCTGGGACGCGATGAGAGGGTGGTGTGAGCAAGAGCTGGAAGGGCACACGGAACGCGTCTTGAGCGTGGCGTGGTCGCCGGACGGGTGTCAAGCGTTGTCGGGTTCGGGAGACAAGACTGTGCGTGTCTGGGATGCGATGACGGGACAGTGCGAACGAGTACTTGAAGGGCACACGGCCAGCGTCTTGAGCGTGGCGTGGTCGCCGGACGGTCGTCAGTTGCTGTCGGGATCAGAAGACAAGACTGTGCGTGTCTGGGAAGCGATGACGGGAAAGTGCGAGCGAGTACTTGAAGGGCACACGGCTAGCGTCTTGAGCATGGCTTGGTCGCAGGACAGTCGTCAGCTGCTGTCGGGATCAGAAGACAAGACTGTGCGTGTCTGGGATGCAATGACGGGTCAGTGTCTTGGCGTGTTTGAAGGTCACTCAGACCTAGTTGTCAGTGTCTCTTTTTCCGGTGCCGGGCGCGCTTTTTCGGGGGCGCAGAATGGCGTCTGGCGGGCGTGGGATATTTCGGAACTCATCGCGGCTACGCGTGCAGCGAGAGCAACCTTAAGCGACATACAATACACGAACGCGAAGGTGTTGTTGGTAGGAGATTCAAACGCAGGCAAGACTGCATTGACTCACCGGCTCGCAACTGGCAGTTGGAAAGCGAGCGGTGACTCGACGGTCGGCGCGTGGTCCACGCAATGGAGCTTGCAGGATCCCACTGCCGAGCCGGGCGTCGAGCGCGAAATTTGGCTTTGGGATTTTGGCGGTCAAGCCGATCAGCGCCTGATTCACCAACTTTACATGGATAGAACCGCTTTGATTCTGCTTCTGTTTAGCGCGGACAAGGAAGATGTGCTCCCAGGACTTCGCGACTGGCAAACTGCCCTCCGTCGTTGTGTTAAGACGGCAATCCCGCACATTCTCGTGGCAGGCCGGATCGACGCAGGGTTTAAAGCCAGCCGGCGCAAGCTGAAGGCCTTCGCAAAGGAACACAAGCTCCCATACCACGAAACGAGCGCGATTACCGGAGAAGGATGCGTTGGACTGCGTGCGGAACTGATCGCCGCCGTCGAATGGGGCCCCGCCCACACTTCGCCGCGCATTTTCAAGCTCATTAAGGACGAAATCTTGAAGCTGCGGGATGAAGGAGAAGTGCTGCTAACATTTAAGGAACTGCGCGAACTTTTATGGAGGCGGCTCCCAGATGAGCCGCGTTTCTCGGACGATACATTGCAGACCGTGATCAGCTTGCTCGACGGCCCTGGCGCTGTAAAGGAACTCGCGTTCGGAACCTACATCCTCTTGGCACCTGAGTGGGTGAGCGCCTACGCGCAAGCTGTCGTCAGGACGCTACGCAGTGCGGAAAAGGATCTCGGCACTCTACCGCTTCGGACCATCGCGGAAGGGAAGCTGATCTACCAAAGTATCGGCCGGGGCGGAACGCAAGTGAAGATGAAGCGCTTGCCCCCAGCGCAAGAAGCCGTCGTTCTTGGCGAAATGGAACGGCAACTCGAGGAGCGCGGCCTTTGTCTGCGTCAGGGAGATAAACTCGTCTTTCCCAGCCACTGCGGCCGCGACCGATCGGACACGAAGGAACATCCTGCCGTGTTCGTCAGCTACGCGGTGAAGGGCTTTCTCGATGACATTTACGCCACGCTCGTCGTCAAATTGGCCTATAGCGAATCGTTCCAGCTTCAGGAATTGTGGCGCGATGCGGCCGACTTCGTCACCCTAGTCGACGATCATCACATGGGCATTAAGCTCACGCGGGAATCCGCCAGTTCCGGCGAGATCAGCGTCTATTTCGGCACAGGAGTGACGAAAGAAGAACAAGTGATCTTCGCCAACTATATCCACTGGCACCTTGACAAGACGTGTGATCAGGCTCAGCGCCTGCGGCATTATGTCTGTCAGAAGTGCCAAACGCCCAAAGGCAACGCCCAGGTGTTGATGGACAAATTGCTAAGACTCAAAAAGAAAGCAGATACGGAATGTGACAAGTGCGGCAATCGTTTCCTCCTTTGGGACGCACTGGAGCAGAAATTCGCCAGCGACAAGATTCGCATCCAGGTCGAAGAACTAAACGCCGACGATCTATTGAAAACGGATTCCCGACGCAAAAGGAAGTTACTCATATTGGATGTAGGTGCACGGATTACCAGTGCGAGTCAAAAGTGGCATGAAATCCCGCAGGAAGAAGACGAAGGCATTGACGTCGAATTGGAATTCACGGACGACGATGGCAAGGGCAGTGGGCGTCGGCTTTATTTGCAGCTCAAATCGGGCAATTCCTTCTTGGCCAAGCGAAAAAAGGACGGTGTCGAGGTATTCAAGATTAAGAAGCAGCAATGGGTGAGATACTGGCTTCAACAACCGCATCCCGTCATGCTGGTGATCGGCACCTTCACTGAAGGCAATGAGCGATCCCGTGCAAAAGACCGGCTGGAATTCGCCGACGTGCAATGGATGGAAATTAGCAGTGAACTCAGGCGGTTGAGCGAAAACGGAACAAAGCCGGTGCGACAGATTGAATTTCGTGGTGAACGGCTCGACATGGAGAGCATTCACGCCTGGCGCCAACGGATGCTCGCCAACGAACCAGCGCGACAATAGGGTTCTCCGCCAGATTTACTCCACAGTTCGTGGCGGAGTTCGGCAACTTTTTGTTACTTACAAAAACGGAACCTGTCTTCACCACGGCCCCTCCACCGGCGGGAACTCGTACGGCTTCTTGAACGGGGCGTTCTTCGGCCAGGGCACGTCGCTGTCGTACCAGTACCATTCGCCGCGTTCAGTTTTTTGATCCCAGACGCGGTGGGATTTGGCGGGCATGTTGGACTTCGCTCGTTGCAGGGTGCGCTCGGGGATGCCGGCGAGGGCGGCGGCCGCATAAATGTCGGCGGCTTTGCGGGGGCCGGCGGCGAGTTCGCATTTGAGCCAGTCGATGGCGCGATCGCGGATCTTGCATTCGGTGGACTTGGGCGGCCGGCAGAGATCGTCGGCGGTCAGGTCGATCGGGCCAGTCCATTCGATGGTCGCCGGGCTCGCGGGCTGGGCGACGACGCGGTAGCCGAGCGAGGGCGGCCGGCGACCGACGTTCAGTTTCGACGCGGACAGCACGTTGAGCGTGTAATCGCTGGGATGCGGCGCGACGAACAAGGCCGAGCGGACAGCCGCGAGGATGCCCATGCTACCGACGCCGCGATGGGCCGCCCGGTCGTCGTTCCGCTTGGCGAGATGGCGGACGAGCAGGATCGTGCAGCCGGTCCGGGCCGCGAGGTTGGTCAGCGGGGTAAGTGCTTGACGCACGCACTGGTCGACGTTCGCAGCCACGCGCGGCGGCAGGAACGCCATCAACGGATCGAGCACGAGCAGGTCGGCCCCGACGGTGCGGATCATTTCCTCCAGTTTGGCGATGTGGTCCGGCAGAACGGGCAGGCGATCGCCGAAGCCGGGCAGGATGATGCGGTCCAGGTCCGCGCCCGCTGCATCGGCACGGGGGCGAATGGTGTCCGCGGCGCCATCTTCGGCCGAGATCAGGATCGTCGTCCCCGGCCGGTCGACCGGCGCACCATCGGGCATCGGCACGCCAAGACTGAGGCGGGCGGCAATGTCGATGGTCAGGAGCGACTTGCCCATTTCGGGATCGCCGTCGAGAAGGGCCAGCTTGCTGCGGACCAGATAGCCGGGCCAAAGCCAGTCGAGAGTAGTTGGGCGGATATCGCTCGCCCGTTCGAGAGTCCAGTCGGTCATGGCACGACCCCATGCGGTGCCCCGCTTCAACATGGCGCTGGCGGTTCACCATATATGGAGTAATTTCTTGTGCGCATGACGCAAGTTGAAGTTCCGCCTTTTGGGCCAATTCCAGTGAATCCGGCGGCGACTCGCGGCCGCGGTTTTGTCCCCTCTCCCCCGCTTTGGGCGAGAGGGTTAGGGTGAGGGGGTGAGGGCTCGCTATGTCAAAACGCTGGTTTTTGTCCGCCCGAGCCTCAACCCCCTCACCCCAACCCTTTCCCCCCGAAGCGGGGGGAGAGGGAGTAAGATCGCTCGCCGGGTGAAACGAAATGCAACGCATCGGGAGGGTATGGCAAATCGGTGGCGATCTTGGCGACCTTACCCATTTCCTTCGGGAAAACAGCGTTTTTCAAAAAGGAAGATCGCCACCTCACCAGTGCGCGATCGGCCCCGCCGGCACGTGGACATTGGCGTCGAGGGCGTCCGATTCGTGCCACCCGGCCGGCGGGCCTTGGTCGCGGAGGCGTTCCGCGAAGTCGTAGAGGGTTTGCGGCTTGTCGAGCATGACGAGGACTTGCTGGTTCAACTTGCCGGCACGCAGGGCCTTGCAGTACCACGCGGCCATCTTGCGGAACTGCACGCACGCGGCCCATTCGCCACGCCAGTCGATCAGCCGGCGGAAGTGCGCGACCATGAAATTGAGCCGCTCATCGTAGGTGCCGCGTGGGCCGGGCCGGCCGGTCGCGATCCAGTTGGTGAGTTGGCGAAACGTCCACGG
>DATANR010000253.1:0-16429 GCA_036266155.1 Gemmataceae bacterium
AAAAACGCGACCTGCACCTTCTGCGGGTGCGTCTGCGACGACATCGAGTTACACTCGAATGACGAGCGCATCGTAGAGACGAAGGGCGCGTGCATCCTCGGTCAGTCGTGGTTCAAGAACCACGACGTGGGGCGTCATTACCCGGACGCGCTGATCGACGGCAAGCCGGCGACGGTCAACGAAGCCGTTGCGGCGGCGGCGGACATTCTCTATCGGGCGAACATGCCGCTCATCTATGGCCTGAGCAACACGACGTGCGAATCGACGCGTGAGGCGGTGCAACTCGCGGAACTCGTGGGAGCGGTGATCGACAGCCATACATCGCTTTGACACGGCCCAACCGAGATCGCCGCCCAGTTGGGTGGCAAAGTTTCCTGCACGCTGGGTGAAGTCAAGAATCGGGCCGACCTCATCATCTATTGGGGCGGCAACCCGGCGGAGTGCCATCCACGGCACTTCACCAAGTACACGATCATGCAAAAGGGCAAGCACGTGCCCAACGGCCGCAAAGGCCGCACGATGGTGCTCGTCGACATCCGCGAGACGCCGAGCGAGAAGGCGTCCGACATCTTCTTGCAGGTGCGGCCCGGCAAGGATTTTGAAGTGCTGTCGATCTTGCGGGCGCTGGTCAAGGGTCAACGCGTCGACCCGGCGGGCATCGCGGAGACGGGGCTCACGCTCGAGCAGCTTCAGGACCTCGTGAACCGGATGAAGACATGCCGATTCGGCGTGCTCTTCTTCGGCATGGGCCTGTCGATGACGCGCGGCAAGCACATGAACTCGGCGGCCGCTCTGACACTCGCGGCCGAGCTAAACGCGTTCACCAAGTTCGTCGCCATGCCGATGCGCGGCCACGGCAACGTGACCGGTGCCGACGTCGTGTTGCGCTACACGACGGCATATCCGTTCGGCATCAACCTGTGTCGCGGCTATCCGCGCTTCAACCCCGGCGAGTTCTCGACGATCGATCTGCTCGTCCGCGGCGACAACGACGCGACGCTCGTCCTCGGCGCCGACCCCGGCGCGACGATGCCGCAACCAGCCATCGACCACTTGAAGCGGACGCCGACGATTGTGCTCGATCCGAAGGTGACGCACACGAGCAAGCTGGCGAAGGTGCACATCACGACAGCCGTGACCGGGATCAGCGCTCCTGGCACCGTCTACCGCATGGACGAAATCCCGCTGCCGCTGCGGCCGCCGCTGAAGTCGCCATATCCGACGGATGAGGAGGTCATGCGGCGAATCAAGGAGGCGGTTGAGCGCAAGCCGGCGTGGTATGCGCAGGCGGGGTGAGGATCAGGCGGTACAATGATCGAATGGCGATCTTGAGTAGGTAGGTTGGGATGGAAGACGCCCTCGTCGATTGGGACGACGCGGACGATCCCGACGGGAATACTGCACATATTGCGGAGCATGGACTGACGCCGGAGGAGGTTGAATCGGTATTACGTGACAGGAACGCGAGTTTTGGCATCAGCGATTCGACAGCTCGACCTGCGGCATTCGGGACCACGGATACCGGGCGATTCATCATCGTTGTTGACGAGACTCTGAATCCGATCGATCCTATGATCGTGCGGCCGGTCGCCGCCTACGAAGTACCGGAGCCCGCCTGAACGCGAGGAAGTGCTCATGAACGAAATGGCCAGAGTTCCGAAGATTGAACGAACCGCCGAGCAAAAGGCGAAGGAGCGACGCATACGGGAGATGCACCGGCAGAATCCCATTCGAGAGGTCCCTGCGGAAACAATCACAGGTGCCGACGTAGTTAACCTGATGCAATTCGTGGCGGCAATCCGACGCGAGCGAGAAACACAAGGGCTTACATCCGAGGCCGTCGCCGAACGGACCGGCATGGAGGCGTCGGCCTATGCGCGGCTGGAGAGTGGGAACGTCTTGAATCCATCTCTCTCGACCCTGTTTCGGATCGCACGCGCCTTGGGAAAGAGTCTTGTCCTTGAACTCGCGACGGACCTTGCTGGGCCGGAGATCAATACAGTTAGCTGATCGCGAGCAGGATGCAGTCCTCCGGTCTTCCATGAATGTGGCCTCAAAACTGGGCAGGGAAACCCCGTACTAAAGTCTTGGGCGTGGTCTCGCAGCATCTATTTGCCAGGGAACAATACAGCCTCTCATGCTTCGCATCACCGGCGGCAAAGTCTACGATCCCGCGAACAACGTCGACGGCGTCGTGCGCGACGTTTGCATTTCCGGCGGCAAGATCGTCGCGGATGTGCCGGGCGAGGGCGGGCGCACGATCGATGCGCGCGGGATGATCGTCTTCCCCGGCGGCGTTGATGTGCATACACACGTGGCCGGTGCCGCGTTAAACTTTGCTCGCGGGTTGATCCCGGAGCAGCATCGCAAGTCCATTCCCATGATGCGGGCGCCCGGTCGGCGATCAGGGATGGGCGGCGTGACGCCGTCCACGTTTGCGACTGGCTACCTCTACGCCGGGATGGGTTTTACGACCGTCAACGAGGCCGCGGTGCCGGTGCTGTCGGCCAAACACACGCACGAGGAACTCCACGATACGCCGATCGTCGATCGGACTTGCTGCGTGTTAATGGCAAACAATGAAATTGTTCTCGACTTGCTGGAGGCTGGTGAGTTCGAGCGAGCAAAGCACGTGGTCGCGTGGACCATCTGGGCGGCCAAGGCGTATGGCGTGAAAGCCGTCAATCCCGGCGGCGTGGCGGCGTGGAAGTGGGGTAAGGACGCCAAGCAACTCGGCGACGCGGTCGAGGGGTACAAGAACGTTACGCCAGGCAAGATCATCTCGTCGCTGGCGCGAATCGTCGATGAGTTGAAACTGCCGCATCCGGTGCATCTGCACTGCAACAATCTCGGCGCGCCGGGCAACTACACGACGACGCTCGAGACCATGAAGGTGCTGGAGGGCAACCGGGCCCACATGGCTCACCTTCAGTATCACGCGTACGGCGGCGACGACTGGTTCACATTGAAGTCGGAAGCGGCCGTCATCGCCGACTACTTCAACGCACACCCGAACCTGACGACCGATGCCGGGGCCGTGCTGTTCGGCAACACGGTTACGATCACGGCCGACGGCCCCTGGCAGCATTTGCTCTACCAACTCACCGGCCGAAAGTGGGCCAACCTCGACGTCGAAAACGAGACGGGCTGCGGCGTGGTGCCTTATGTCTACAAGGAAAAGAACCTCGTCAATGCGGTGCAATGGGCGGTTGGCCTGGAATTGTTGCTGCTCATCAACGATCCGTGGCGCGTCTACCTAACGACGGACCACCCGAATGGCGCTGCGTTCTGGCGTTACCCGGAGATCATCCAGCTTCTGATGGACGCGGATTTCCGCAAGGAGCAGATTCAAAAGCTGCCGCCCAAGGCACGTGAGCGCATCATTCTCGCCGACCTCGATCGCCGGTACACGCTATCGGAAATCGCGATCATCACGTCGGCGGGGCCGGCGCGTGCGCTTGGGCTAGTGCACAAAGGTCATCTCGGCATCGGAGCGGACGCGGACGTCGCAATCTTCGACGAGAACCCGAACGTCGCCGAGATGTTCGCGTATCCCCGTTATGTCGTCAAGGGCGGCGAGATCGTCATCGAGGAAGGCGAACTGCGTAACGTGGTCGATGGCCACGGCTATGCGGTGCGGCCACAGTATGACGAAGAGATTGAGAAATTCCTCCGGCCGGTGTTCCAGCAACAGTACACGATGTCGTTCGACAACTATCCGGTCGAACTGGAACGCGTTCACGGGTTGGAAGTGAACGACCTCGGCCAGTAGCCGGCGCGGTACAACTTCAGACATGCCAATCCTCACGCTCAAACGGCAGCCGGATGTCCCCCTCGAAGCGGAGACGCTGTCGCCCGACGTCTTGGCCGGCAAGTCTCCCGATGAGGTACGGGCATTGCCGGTCTTCCTGGGCAAGCGTTGCCTGCGCCTCGACGACTTCTTCGACATCGAAAGTTCGGCCGACGATGTTCTGGAATTGCACGGCGACCTCGGGCGAGTGAAGTGGATCGGCAAGGCGATGACGCGCGGAAGCATCCGCATCTACGGTAACGCCGGCATGCACCTCGGCGCGCATATGAAGGGCGGCTCCATCGAGGTGAAGGGGAACGCGGCGGATTGGGTCGGCGGCGAGATGACTGGCGGGCTCATTCACGTGCGCGGCAACGCCGGCGGGCAAGTGGGGGCGGCCTATCGCGGCAGTCCGTGGGGGATGAACCGCGGTACGATCCTCATCGAGGGATCTGCTGGCATCGAAGTCGGCATGCGGATGAAGCGCGGCATCATCACCGTCCGCGGCCCCGTGCGCGATTTTGCCGGCTTGCAGATGAAAGGCGGCACGCTCTTCTTGATGGGTGGCGCCGAGATTCGCACCGGCGCCTGGATGATCCGCGGCACCATCGTTTGCCTGACACCCGTGCGCCTGCTGCCGACGTTCGCCTACTGCAGTTCCTTTGACCCGATCTTCCTCCGCATGTATGCGACTCATCTGAAAAAGTTCGGCTTCGCGATCCCGACGGACCCGGCGGCCGGCTCATACGAACGGCATCTCGGGGACTCGGCCGTGCCCGGCAAAGGCGAGATTCTGTTCTGGCGGCCGCAGGCGAGCTGATTTCAGCTGGCAGCAGCATCGATTTCAATTGCTGCCGTTTCCAGGTGCTTCATCGCAACTTTGTTTGCGAGCAATCGGCATCGACAGACCGGTTCGCTTTGTAGCGGCACAGTTCTCCACGACATGTAAACGTTTGGCAGTCCGTCAGTGGACGGAAACCAAACCGGGTGATAAGGATACGGAACACCCGGACGCACAGAGAATGATTCTCGGCCCGAACTCCGGACAGTTTGTCCGGCCCTACCCTCGGGCAAGCCGACTCGACTGATCTCCGGGCTTGCCCAGCGCGACAATTGGGAAAGGTTTGGTAATGGATCAGGCTTCCGTGCGCCTACGCGCCGCATCGCGCTCGCCGCTTCGGCTGGAACTTCTGGAAGATCGCTTGCCGCCGGGGCAGGTGGCCCCGGTCGCCGCGGCGCTCGTTGCGGGTACTGGCGTGGCCCTGACGGGCTTGCTCGACGAGTTCGTCCCCAAACACCAGGCCGCGGCGGCACCAACGATTCGCGCCAACACTCCCGATGTCGCGACGCCAACCAAGGAACACACCGGCATCCTGTCGAAACAGTCCAGCTCGGTGATCGGTGCAGCCAGCCCGGCTCAATCCGAATCTCGGACAGTTCAATCACCGGCCGCGATCGAATCGTCCGGCACACCGGCCGCTCTGGATGGAGTTGGCTTGGTAGATCTGTCACCCAGCGGGACCACCTCCGCTGTTTATTTCACAGGAGTGACGTCCAACTCAACGCAGTCAGCTGCAGTTGCTAGCAACGGTAGCTCAAACGCCAAGTCGGCGACCACCGTCCCGAGTGCCGCATCTTCCGCCAAGCAAACTGCTCCGACCACTGGTCCGGTCGCCCCGCCGCCGACACCGATCGACGGCTCGTCGATCGTGCAGTTCGCGCCGTTGACGACCACCAATCGCAATAGCCCAACAATGAGCGGCGGCTGGAACCCGGCGCTGCGCAGCATCTTGGTCATGGACGACGGCTCGCGCTGGTTCGCGGCCGAGACGGGCGGCGACGTGTCGACCAATACATCAATGGTCTACTACAAGTTCGGCCTTACCGGCTGGCGTCCCGTCGGCAGCGTGAATCTGCCGGCCGGCATCCAGCAGAACATGGCCACGATCACGAATGGCAAGGTGATCTACTCCTACGGCTGCACACGCAACACTGTGATCGAAACGTACTTCGACACGACACATCCCGGCTTCAACCGATCGACGAGCAATGCCATTACGGCCGGCGGCGTCGCGATCACTCCCGGCCGCGAGGCCAACTATGTGGGCGCGGCGTGGCACAACAATACGCGGATCGTCTGGTGGACCACGGTCGGCGCCAACGGCACTGGCGGCACCTGGTCGCATTGCTTCAATTCCGGGCGCGGTTGGAACGGGCCCGTGACCATCAGCCTCGGCGGTTACACGGACGTCGGCTACGTGCGCGCTCAGTTCGACGAAAAGAATCGGCTCCGCATGATCGGCGAAGCTTACTCGGGCGAGTTCCCCGCCGGCGGGCGCTACCTTGTATCCGCGACATTGGTGCTGGGCAACGCCTGCGCATGGACGCCGATCTTCCCGCAGACCGCACGGTCGCCGCTCGACCTTTGGCGGGAAGATGGGAGTGTCGGCACGCAGTACCTCTATCGCGTGACGCCAACCAAAGTCGGATACTCGTTCGGCCCCAAGGGCGCGCCGAAGCCCGTCTTGTTCAATGCCCTCGAAGCACGGTTTATCTCGGATGCCGATCATTTGGCGCTAGTGCTGGGCTATCAAAAGTCCGTTGAGATTCGCATCGTGCCCCGTTCGCAAGCCTCGGCGTGGATCGATTGGAAGTCGATCGCGCCCATCAAGGTGTCCTTGCCGAAGAACCTGCAAACGGCCGGCGTTTCCGCCATTTGGAACGTTGACAGTTCGCGACAACCATATGAACCGAGCCAGATGGAGTTCGCCATTTGCGGTGGCTACCCGGCCCGCGACAACCTGATCTACGATTCGGTCTTGAATTCGTTGTGAGTCGATTTGACTTCCGTGGCCGGTTTGATTACGGTGCCTGCGGGAGGCCCCGTATGCGCGATCCCGTCGCTCGATTTTTCGCTGACCTGGATCGGCACGGCGGCACTCTGTCCCTTCCCGTGATCGAACAGTGGTTGCGTGCCACGGAATTGACGGCCGATCGCCTTGCCGACTTCCTCGTGTTCAAGCCAGATCGGTACGTTCGCAATCTGATCTATGCCGGGCCTGGTTATCAAGCGCTGGCGCTTTGCTGGCGCAACGGCCAACGCAGCCCAATTCACAATCACCGCGGGTCGGCCTGCGGGGTGAAGGTTCTTCGCGGTGTCGTTACCGAAACAATATTTGCGCACGCGCCCAATGGGATGATCGTCGCGACTGGTTCACGCGACCTGAGCGAAGGCTCCATTTGCGGGTCCGTGGACGAGGACATTCATCAAGTGTCGAACCTGCAGGCGGGCGGCGCCGATCTGGTCACGCTGCACGTGTACGCGCCGCCGTTGTTGCGGATGGAGATGTTCTCGCTCGACACGCCGGCCGTCCGCGAGTGGGACGACCCGGTCAACGACGTGTTCATTCTCGGTGGCGGAATCTAAAAAGGGACCGCCCAATGGGCCGCACCGCGACGCCTGCCATTCCGGACTGGGCGCAATGGCTCGACAGCATGGAGGGCGTGCCGGAATATGTTCCGGTCCGCAAGCCGCCGACCGGCGTGCATCCGCGCGTCGCTCATTACTTCGAGCGCGTCGGTGAGTTGGCCCCTGGCGTTGTGCTTGCCCTGGGATTGGCATTCGCCGGTGAGCGGTTCGCCACGTGGCTCGGCACGGCGGTCCTCGGTTTCGAACACAGCCCCATCGGTGCCGTACCCGTAGCAGTTCTGCTCGGCCTGCTCGTGCGTAATGTCATCGGCCTGCCGCGCATCTATGAACCGGGGCTCAAGCTTTGCGTGCGGACGCTGCTGCGGGCCGGGATCGTTTTGTTGGGGCTTAAGCTCAGCCTGACGGTGGCCTGGAAGGTCGGGCTCGTTGCGTTTCCAGTAATTGTGTTGTGCATCATCACGGCACTGGTCGCAGCCAAGTGGCTCGGACGCGTGCTCAAACTGCCCCGGCGACTGACGATCCTGATCGCGGTTGGCACGAGCATCTGCGGCGTCAGCGCGATTGGTGCGACAGCAGCAGTTATCGAAGCTGAGGACGACGAGGTCAGTTATGCGGTTGCCTGCGTCACCGTGTTCGGCCTGCTCGCCCTATTGGGCTATCCATTCTTCGCGTTCGTCGCATGCGCCGGCAATGAATCGGCGGCCGGCATCTTTCTCGGTACGGCGATCCACGACACGGCCCAGGTCGCCGGCGCTGGGCTCATCTATCAGCAACAATTCGACGCAACGCAGGCTCCGATCGCGGCCATGGTCACGAAGCTGATGCGGAACACCTTCATGGCTGCGGTGATTCCGCTGATGGCCGTCGTGTATTTTCGCACCGGACCGAAAACGAAGGGCCGCGTCAGTTGGACCCAGGCGTTGCCGCTCTTTGTGCCGGCGTTCCTGGTGGCGGCCTGCATTCGTTCGGCCGGCGACGTCGGTGATCGGCCGTTTGGCATCTTGACGAAAGACAATTGGGCCGATGTGTTGAAGGCCGGTGAATGGCTCTCGAATAAGTGCCTCGCCCTGGCGATGGTCGCGGTCGGACTCGGAACTGGCCTGGCAAACGTTCGCAAGCTTGGACTCCGCCCGCTCATGGTGGGTCTGGCGACAGCAGTGGCCGTTGGAGCGCTGAGTCTGGGACTGGTGACTGCCGCCCGCGTGCTGGGTTGGGTCTAACTTGATCGGATTCCTTTCTTGCGGCCGGATCGTCGGCCGCTTAAGCTGCTGCTTGATCTTCGACTCGCGATTTGTCCCCGCCTCCTCCGGGGTCTGCGATGGATACCGACCGCAATCTGCTCTTTGGCGTACTCGCGCTCCAAGCCGATCTAATCACGCCGGCGCAGTTCGCCGAAGCGTGCTCGGCCTGGGCAAGTCGCAAGACTGATCCGCTTGCCGATCTGCTCGTTGAGCGGCGCTGGCTCACGCCGGTGGACTGCGCTGACGTCGTGAAGCTGCTCGAACGCAAACTGAAAAAGCGCAATGGCGACGTGCGTGCCAGCCTTGCCGAAGTAGTCTCCGACGCCATTCGCGCGTCGTTGGCTGAAAGTACGGACTCGGCCATCCACGCGTCGCTTGCCGGACTCATTCCGCCAGCGCGGTCGGTGCTTGTGTCAACAGGCGACTTTGTCCCAGAGTCACGCGATCGATACAAGCTGTCGCGACTGCACGCCACCGGCGGGCTCGGCCGCGTCTGGCTGGCCCACGATGGACCGCTCAATCGCGACGTCGCGCTGAAGGAAGTACGCCCGGAGCGTGCCGACAATCCGGCCGTCTGGTCGCGCTTTCTCAAGGAAGCGCAGATAACGGGGCAACTTGAGCATCCCGGCATCGTTCCCGTTTACGAGCTGGCGCGCCGGGCGACGGACCGGGCGCCATACTACACCATGCGCTTCGTCCGCGGGCGCACCCTTGCGGAGGCGGCTCGATCTTTCCATCAGCGCCGCCGGCAAAACGAAGGCGGCTCGCTCGACTTTCGCCAATTGGTGACCGCATTCGTCGGCGTCTGTCATGCCGTCGCCTACGCCCATTCGAAAGGCGTCGTGCATCGCGATCTGAAGCCGCAGAACGTGGCGCTCGGCGACTTCGGTGAAGTGATGGTGCTCGACTGGGGTCTGGCCAAAGTGATCGGCAGTCCGGACGCGCCTGAAGATCTGCCGATCGACGTGGACGCCCAACCCGCAGAAGCCGCCACGGTTCAGGGCCAGGTGCTCGGCACGCCGGCGTACATGGCGCCCGAGCAGGCCGAGGGCCGACTCGACTTGCTCGACGCCCGGTCCGATGTCTACGGCCTCGGTGCAATTCTCTATGAGCTTCTAGCCGGTAGGCCGCCCTTCGGGGGGGACGATACTCAGGATGTGTTGGCCCGCGTGCGAACGCTGAACCCGGATTCACCGCGACTCGCTTGGCCCAACGCGCCGCGGGCCCTCGAAGCAATCTGTCGCAAGGCGATGGCGAAGAAGCGCGAGGGCCGCTACACGACTGCCGGCGAGTTGGCGCTCGAAGTTCAGCATTGGCTTGCCGACGAGCCGATCGTCGTGTATCGCGAGCCGCTCTGGACGCGTGCGGCCCGCTGGGGTCGACGGCATCGGCCGCTCGTTACCGGCGCAGCGGCCATGCTCGTCGTCTCGGTGGCGGCGCTGACAATCGGCACACTGTTGCTTCAACGGGCCAATCGTGAAACGGCTTTGGAACGCGACGCCGCCAACCGCGAACGCGATCGAGCTGATGTCAGTTATCGCCAGGCTCGTCGGGCGGTGGACGAAGTCTACACCCGCTTCAGCGACCGATTGGCCGGCAGCCCGGGTCTTCAACCGATCCGGCGTGATCTTCTGGAAGCGGCCCTCAAGTATTACCAGGAGTTTGTCGCCGACCGGTCCGACGACCCAGCGTTGCGGGCCGAACTGGCTCTGGCGCACTGGCGGTCCGGCGCCATCCTGAATGAGATCAGCACGCCGGAGGCAGCATCGGCAGCCTTTCGAAAAGCGATGGAGATCCAGGAACAGCTTGTCCGCGAGCACCCGGACGAGCTGGAGTTTCGCAACGACCTGGCCGCTTCGTGCAATAACCTCGGCCTCGTGCTGGCCGGCACCGGCGATGCGGAAGCCGGCCTGGCGTTGATTCGACGGTCGGCGAAATTGCGTGAAGAGTTGACGCGTCAAGACCCCACCAGCCGGGCCTATCGGCGCAACGTGGCATCCACCTATAGCAATCTGGCGTCGATCCTGGATCGCGACACGACGCATGGCGGGGCGCCGGCATCGGAAGCGCTTCGACACTATGAACTCGCGCTGGAATTGCGAAAGCAACTGGCCGCCGCCGAGCCGGACAATCTCGCATTTCAAGACGAGCTGGGCGACACCTACAACAACCTGGGCGCGTGGCACTATCGGAATGGTCGACCACAAGATGCCCTGGATTACTACGAGCAAGCGCGCAATCTCCGCGGGCAACTGCGGTCGCGACAGGATTCGGCCCTGCGCCGTTTTGAATTGGCAAAGACGCTGTTCAACATTGGTCTGCTCCGACGGATGACCGTAAAACCCGTGGAGGCTCTTCAGGCCCTCGATCAATCGGCGGCGCTGCTCGGTCCATTGGTGAGTGAGAATCCGAAGGTCACCGAGTATCGCCGACTGCTCGCTGAGGCTGCCAATGGCCTCGGTATTGTGCATGCGGACGCCGGACGGCAAACGAAGGCGCTGGACGCATTCCAGAAGGCCACGGAACTACGTGAGGAGATTGCTCGCGATAATCCCGGCATCCGGCCGTATCGAGAGGAGTTGGGGCGAGCGCATATGAACCTGGGGGCCATGCTGCAGAAAGCCGACCAATTTGCAGAGGCTGAACTGGCGCTACATCGCGCCCTCGAGGTGTACCAACAACTGATGCGCGAGGTCCCCGGCGACACGGCGACGCGTGCCAACCTGGCTTTGACGTTTGTGAATCTTGGGGCTGTGCAATCGGATCGAGCCGACGGCGAGCAGGCGCTCGTGAACTTCGACCACGCGGATGAAGAGTACCACAAGCTCTTGGCCGACGAGCCGGAGAACACCGGCTACTGGACCGGGCTCGCCAATGTCTGGGACAATCGCGGCATCGCGCTCGGCAAGCTCGATCGTTGGGCGGACGCACTGAAGGCGTATCGCCAGGCGGTGGATGCGCAGAAGGCAGCCTTGGCTCGGCAGCCTGGTCAGCCGCGCTATCGGCACTTGCTTGCGGAGAACTTGTTGGGTGTCGCCGAGGCGAGTCGCAAAGTAAAGCGACCGGCGGATGCGCTCGCGGCGTTGGCCGAGTGCGTGGCATTGCGGGCAGGCAACGCGAACGGGCTTTACGATGTGGCCTGCGGGCTGTCCCTGTGCGTGCCGCTGATCGGCAAAGACAATGCTGAGTTGAGCCCTGCTGTCGTGGGCGACCGGGCCATGGTGGTGTTGAAGGCGGCCGTGACGGCGGGCTACCGCGATTCGGCCCACATGAAAAAGGACGCTGACCTCGACCCGCTGCGTGGCCGACCGGATTTTCAACTATTGCTGAAAACTCTGGACGACCCGCCCCGTGAACCGGGTCCACCGCCACGTCGGCTCGATCCGTAGAACGCCGATGGAACTCACGTACTCGACGCTCCAGACGTAGCCGGGCCGACCTCACTGCGGCGTGCGCGTAGAATAACCGTGTCCACGCCACGAGGATGCGCCGATGGAGAATGCCATGGGCCGAGTGCTGACGGAAGCCACAATCGAAAATCTCAAGGATGCCTGGGACCTTGAGCGCGGGTTGATTCCAACCGAGAAGGCCCGCAAAGTCATCGTCTCGGATGCACTTGTCGACACCGGCGCTACCTTGCTTTCGCTTCCCACGCGCCTGATCCGCCAACTCGGTCTCGCGCAGACATCATCCAAGCGGGTGTCGAGCAGCATCGGTCTTGGAACCGCTTCCATGTATGAGGCCGTTCGGCTTACCATTCAGGGTCGAACGTGCACAATGGACGTCATGGAGGTCCCGGACTCCGTCCCGCCGCTCATCGGCCAGTTACCGCTCGAGCACCTCGATCTCGTCGTTGACCTGCGGAACCGGACGCTCACCGGCAACCCGGCCCACGGCGGCGAACACGTGTACGAACTGTACTGAAGCTCTCTCGGAACCGCTCATGCCTTCCCTCTCCTACGCCCACGGCTCCTCGTCGGTCCCGCTGCTCGGCGAGACGATCGGCCAGAATTTCGCCCACACCGTCGAGCGCTTCGGCGATCGCGAGGCGCTCGTCGTTCGCCATCAGAACTTTCGAGCGACCTATCGCGAACTCGCCGATCTCGTCGGATTGGCTGCTCGCGCATTGCTGGCGCGTGGCATCAAGACCGGCGACCGCGTCGGCATCTGGTCGCCGAACCGGTATGAGTGGGTGGTCCTGCAATACGCGACCGCTCGTATCGGCGCCATCCTCGTCAACATCAACCCGGCGTACAAGGCGACCGAGCTGGAATACTCGTTGTGCAAGAGCGGCGTCAGCTTCCTCGCGCTGGCGAGCCGATTCCGTCAGACCGACTATATCGCCACGCTGGCCGAAGTCCGTTCGCGCTGCCCGGCCCTGCGCGTCACGCTTGTGTTCGATACCGAGTGGATGGCCTTTCTCGACGAAGCCGCCAAGGTGAGCGAAGCCGACGTGGAGGCGATTGAACAGCGACTCCAATTCGACGACGCGATCAACATCCAGTACACGTCCGGCACCACCGGCGCGCCCAAGGGCGCCACGCTGTCGCACCACAATCTCCTCAACAACGCGTACTTCACGACCGGCCACATGGCCTACACGGAGGACGACCGCGTATGCGTGCCGGTCCCGTTCTACCATTGCTTCGGCATGGTGATCGGCAATCTCGGCTGCACCTGCCGCGGGGCGTGCATCGTCGTGCCGAGTGAGTCCTTCGATCCGCTGGCGGTGCTCGAAACGGTCGCGGCCGAGCGCTGCACGTCGCTCTACGGCGTCCCGACCATGTTCATCGCCGCGCTCGGCCATCCGCGCTTCGATGAGTTCGACCTGAAGTCGCTGCGGACGGGCGTCATGGCCGGCGCCCCGTGTCCCGTCGAACTGATGCGCCAGGTGCAGACGCGCATGAACATGCAGGGCGTGACCATCGTTTGCGGGATGACCGAGACGTCGCCGAGCGCGACGCAGACCACGCTCGACGACCCGATCGAGAAGCGCGTTGAGACGGTGGGCCGGCCGCATCCGCATGCGGAGATCAAGATCATCGATCAGACGACCGGCCACGTTGTCCCGCGCGGCACGCCCGGCGAGCAGTGCATGCGCGGCTACATGGTCATGCTCGGCTACTGGGAAGATCGGGAGGCGACGGCCAAGGCCATCGACGCGGCCGGCTGGATGCACTCGGGCGACCTGGCGGTGATGGACGAAGATGGTTACGTCCGCATTGTGGGCCGCCTGAAAGACATGATCATCCGCGGCGGCGAGAACATCTACCCGCGTGAAGTCGAGGAATACCTGCACACCGTCCCCGGCGTCGCGGAGGCGCAGGTGATCGGCGTCCCCTGTCCGAAGTACGGCGAAGAAGTGATGGCCTGGGTCCGCCTCAAGGATGGCCACAACCTGACCGGCGAGCACTTGCGCTCGGCCTGCCTCGGTCGCATCGCCACCTACAAGATCCCAGCCCACTGGAAGTTCGTCGACGCCTTCCCCATGACCGTGACGGGCAAGGTGCAGAAGTTCCGCATGCGTGAGATCGCGGTTGCGGAGTTGGGCAGATAAAAGAATCACAACGGCCAATTACGTTTCGTTCACGAAGTGACACACCCCCTAAACGAAATCTGAACGCAATTTGAAGGGCGCGGTCGCTTGGGGCAGTCTTTCAGAATATCCAAGTCCGTGCAGGTTTTGCGTCCCGTCAGTTGGCGATCTTCCTTTTTGAAAAAGTGCGTTTTCCGCGGGTTTTTGGGTAAGGTCGCCAAGATCGCCACCGTTTTGCCACACCCCCCTCGGAAGATTGCGTTTCATTGCATGCGACAGTCCCTGTTCTTCTTCGGCTTATGCGGGATCGTTACCGAAAACAGCGTGGGGGACGGGCTCGCAAGCCCGTCCCCCACGCTGGGGTTCGGATAAGAGCGGAGGGACCCTCCCGACCCGGGCACTCGACGCGGCCGGCTCAGGAGGCGGCGGCAGTGGGTGCGGCGACGGCGTCAGGCCGTGGGTGGTTTAACGGCAACAACTCTTGGCGGTAGATCGGCACGTCGCGTGGCGCTTCGATGCCCAGACGTATCTTGCCCCGGTCGATGTCCACGACCGTTATGCAGATATTGTCCCCGATGTAGATCTTTTCCCCGAGCTTCCGGCTGAGAACCAACATTTCGATCCCTCCTGTTGGCGACCGAGTGGTCGAAGGTCGCGGAGTGCCTGCGGAAACATACGCCACGACGACCAGCTGCGCAGGCGATGGGCCGGCACTTTTTATCCGGTTTCCCTGCGCGCTCCCGGCACGCGCGCCATGGTACATCCTTCGCGTACATCCGTCACGAAACGAACCGATTTAAGCCCTGAAATGGGGTGCCTTTGCGTCCGGAACCCGGATATTGACGCCAGCTGGACCAACACGCATTCCCCGAGTGATGCTTACCATTGCCATGATGGAAGTGACGGTCCGGATATGCAGGCGGGTTCACGACCGGTGTAATCGCGCGAATCGGAATGGTCTGCGATGGAAGGTGTCGTCGCTGGATTCGTAAGAATTCAGGAGGCTGGCAGCGTCCCAGTTACTGAATTCTTACGAATCCAGCTACACGACCCGAGTTCATTGGCATGGCCTCTCCGACAGATCCAACCGACCCCGCCGAGCCCGACCTGTATTGGGCCGGTCATAGCGGTTGGGCGATGATGCCGGGCGTGCTCATGGGCCTTGTGCTCTCCGCCATTGTGATGTTTGGGCTGACCTCGGCAGGCGAGTGGATGCATCTTGCTCCCGAAACCACGGCGCTCATTCGCTTCTGGGTTGTTCTGCTCGGCTGGTTAGCAGCCGGTGTCGTCTGGGCGTACCGTAGCGCCAGCTTTGTGTACCGACTGACTCCAACACACCTGTTCGTCGACTTTGGAATGTTCGACCGGCCGGCGCCGCCGATTTTGCTGTGTGATATTACGCGAGTGGAAACCCGCGCCTGGGCCTTGCGACGGTTGTTCCGCGTCGGGGCGGTGATCATCGAGTCGACCGGCCGGCCGCCGCTGCGGTTACGTGGCATCTATCGACCCCACCAATTTGTGACGGCCATCCAGCGCGCCATTAAGAATGAGGCGAAGTCCGAATGAAACGGGTCTGCGTCTTCTGCGGGTCGAGTTCGGGTGTGCGGGCTGAGTACACGCATGCGGCAGCCGAGACCGGCGACCTCATTGCCCGTCGTGGATTGGGACTCGTCTACGGTGGCGGGCACGTCGGCTTGATGGGTGTTGTCGCCGACGCCGCTTTGCGGGCCGGCGGTTCGGTCGTCGGCGTCATTACCCAAGCTTTGAAGGATCGTGAGGTCGCGCACGACGGACTAACCGAATTGCATACCGTCCGCACCATGCATGAGCGCAAAGCGTTGATGGCGTCGCTGAGCGATGCCTTCCTCGTCCTGCCCGGCGGCATCGGCACCTTGGAAGAGTTCTTCGAAGTCTGGACCTGGGGCCAACTCGGCGAGCACACGAAGCCGGTGGGGCTGGTCAACGTGGCCGGCTATTTCGATGGGCTCATACGGTTCCTCGATGCGTCAATGACCGCGGGCTTTCTGAAAAGGAAGCATCGAAAGATGTTGATTGTGGGCGAGACGCCGACGGCGGTGGTCGATGCGTTTTCGGATTACAAGCCGCCGACGATCGGGAAATGGGTGGGGCCGGGCGAGACGTGAGTTCCAGGGGCTTACGCCCCTGGCTATTTTCGGACGCCCCGTTGGAGCTACCTTGCAGGCCCGTCCTCGCCCCAAAGGGGCGGTAGTGAATAGCCAGGGGCGTAAGCCCCTGGAGAAGATGCGTCTCAAGATCTCTTCAGCCCCCACGGGCAACGCCGTGAAGGATTTCACGCCCGAGTTTACCCGGTTTTGCCCCGAAGGGGCCGGGCAGGATAGCCCAGGGCAACGCCCTGGGAATCGGGATCGAATTAACTCGCTGGGCATCCTGAAAGGATGCGGCCGAGCGGC
>DATANR010000254.1:0-12188 GCA_036266155.1 Gemmataceae bacterium
CCCATGACTGCCACGCGACCACCACGACGGCAAGTACCAAGTCATCATGTGGCCGCTCACGCAACGCGACCGCCATTACCATCCTGCCCACGGCCGCGAAAACAACGGTGGTGGCTCCGGCGGCGGCCCGGACTCAACAAACAAGACGAAGGCGGGCGAATGCTGCTCCGACTGCCACGCCGCCACTGCGACGGTCAACACCAAGACATCATGCGGTCGCTCACGCCACTCGACTGCCGAAGGATCAAGCGAGTTCGCCTACATCTGGAACTGCTGCAATTCCTCGGCGAGCGTCTTCATCTGTTCTAAGGCCGGCGCCACCTTCATCCGCTTCTCTTGCAGCAATAACTGCAAGATGCCGACGAGATCCTTCTTGGGCACGAGCCATCCACCCCGCTCGTCGGACGCAACCGCATGGCCAGCCGACACAGTGACCCCACGGACAGTCGCATGGACTTCGCATCGCGGAACGACTCGCACACCGCGCGCCCCACACCGGAGGATCAGCGAAGACCTGACGCACGGCTTCGACGGCGTGCGCATACGCGGTGCATGGTGGGAACCGGGCCAAATGTCGAACGGCATAACTGGTGTCGGTTTGGTGCCCGTACTCGACCGAGGAGAACTGCTTCTCCAACACCGCCAAGCCGGTGAATTGCCCGGCCGGACCGATGCTGAGGCCGGCGTAGTAGCTCGTGCGCCGTTCGATTTCGTCACCGATGTCACCGGCCCTCAGTGTTCAGCCACGCCTTAGGTGATCGAGTTCTTCGGTTCCTTGCCGAAAACATCGAGCACATCAAGTCCATCATTGCTCCAGAACCAATCGGTGCCCTTGCCACCGGTCAGGGAGTCTTGATGGTTCGTATCGAAGGTCACCGTTAGACGAGACGAGATCAACTGCAGAGAGGCGACCTTCGTCGGGCGGTAATCGGCGAGAACATTGGCCAAGGAATCGGTATTCGGGTTCGCAAGCGCGACTGTGCCATCAAAGAGAATGTCGTTGCCGGCACCTCCTTCAATCACATCATTCCCCAGGCCACCGACAATAAGGTCGCTCCCAGTTCCACCCAGCAACAAGTCATCGCCGGCGCCGCCAACTATGACGTCGTTGCCCGAGCCTCCTTGAATCCAGTTCCCGCCGCCCGCCACGGTAACGGTGTCATTTCCTGTCCCAGCATCGATGAAGCTGCCACCGCTGCCCGACGTCACCGTGTCATTGCCGGCCCCCGAGATGATCTCATTGCGGCCATTCCCGGCGGTCACCATGTCGTCGCCGGCGCCTGTTGCAATGCTGTTGTCGCCGTCCCCAACCATAATGACGTCCTTCCCGGCCCCAGTGTTAATGACGTTGTTGCCATCGCCATCAACGACGTGAATCGGGAGCTTCAACGAAGTCGAATCGAATCGGTCGTCGCCAGTCGCAAGCGACACGTCGACAAAATGAAACTGCGGGGTGCCTGCAAGCGGTTGGTAGACTTGTCGAATGATGCGAATCGGCGTGTGCATTTCGACAAGAATGCCACGTCCCGCCGGGGTGAGCCGGATGATATCCGACCCGAGTGAGCCCAAGATTGTCAGCGTGTCGCCGGCAATATCAACGACCGCCTCGCGGATGAGCGTGACCGTCACTGGGCTGCTGTAAGCCGTCCCGTCAAATGCCTTGTAGGTGAACGTGACCGGATTGTGCAATCCCGGGGGATAGGTGTAGGTGAACGACCCGTCGTCGTGCAAATCGAGAGTTCCGACCGAGGGCGGATTATCGGGAACGGCATGCAAGGTGTCGCCCTCAACGTCTGTGTCATTGGCAAGAACACCCTGGGCCTTCGCCACGTTTAATGGTGAGACCGGCGGCAACGAATAGGCGTCGGCAAAAGCGACGGGAGGGTCGTTGACCGGTTGGACATTGATCGTGGCTCTGGCGAGACCGCTCGTGTCGCTGCCATCGACGATTTGGTAGGTGAATGAATCGCTGCCGTTGAAGGCAGGCTTGGGCGTGTAATTGAACGAACCATCGGCCTTCAACGTGAATTGAAGCGCATGCGCGGGAGAATTGACCAGCACGGCCTGCGGGCTTGCCGTTTGGATGAGATCGTTGGTCAATACGCCCGGAGCGTTGACGGTGAGCTGAGTATCTTCATTGACGGAGTACTGATCGTCGAACGGAGCATTTCCCAGTGTCACCTGGAACGCATCCGCATAGAAGCCGGGCGTGTTGGTGATAAAGTAGTTCGCTCGATTCAGCGTGACCGGGTTGCCACGAAAACCGATCGGATCAGGTGCGTTGTATTGCTGCCCGTTGATAAAGAAGTCGTAGGTCCGCGCCGTCATGTCCACGCGAATGTCGACGCGCACCCACTGATTGATGGGCACCGGAATGCCCGTGTCTTCCCACACACCGCTGTCCAGCACTTCGAAATTGGATGAAGCAATGCCGCGCCATTGGGCGGCAGTTGCGGTTGCGGTGTCCACGATGCTGCGATCTTGCAGGTACTGGGCCACCGCGCCGCCGGGCGGGACATAAACGTATTGTGTCACGAGGACCGTGCCGGAGGACTGGCCGTTGTTCCAATCACGCTCGGCGCCGGTCGTTCCACCGAGCACTTGCAGCGCGCCGTCGCCTTCGTAGACGACGTTGGATTGGACAACGACATCGCCGACATTGCCAATGTTCTGCACCCAATTAGTGAGCCATCCCGGTTCGCCCTGACCCTGGCCGCCGATCACGCTGCCGATCTGATATGGGCTGTTCGCCGTCGCGTCCGAGTTGATCCCCGATGCGTCATTGAATCCGGCCACGACACTGCTTGGAACAGTGCGATCCTCAAGTTGTCGAACCGAGAGCTTCGATGAATGGACATTGGTATGACGGCGCATCTTTAAGCAATTGAACATTGGATTTACGGCTTCCAAAGAGAGTGCGAGTGGAGGCGTGGAGGGTCGCCCGTTGAATTGAGTATCCAGCATCTGTCGACCTTTACAAGACAATTTCGCATCCGACCGCCGCGGCTGGCGTCCATTGCGTTCGACCAGGTCAGCGATTCGGCGCATCAGATCGGCCAGTTCGACGCTCAGGCCCGCATGATAGCGCGTACTTCGCTCGTCGTCGGCCATGTTACCACCCTCCTGAGCCATGCAAGATGGCCCGGACTTGGACGGCCTCGGTTTCGTTGATGACCAGCCGACGGGTTGCAGGATCGACGTCGTAGCCGAGCGGGCACAAACCGCCCGACCACAGCCCCTTGCGCCGCATCGCCGCAATCTTGTCGCGGGTCCGCTCAGCGATGAACTCGCGTTCAAATTGAGCGAAGGACAGCAAGACGTTCAGGACCAGCCGGCCCATCAAAGTCGCCGTGTTGAATTGTTGCGTTACGCTGACGAAGGCGACCGGCCTTGTAGGAAAACGAATTCGTTACATTTCACGCCGGTGGGTTACCTTGCAGAATGGGGAAGTTTTCTTGCAGAGGAGGTATCTATTGCAATCGTTCCATCGTTCGGGTATCCGGCAGCCCCTGACCAGTGAAGGGAAGGATTCCACGCTGGACCCATAACCATGCCCCCGCGCGCCAAGTCTGCAACTCCGAATCTGCTTCTGCCCAAACACAAAGGGCCGGCTCCCGGACTGGCCACCGAAGTCGTCTATTGCGGCGACAACCTACAGCAGCTTCCAAAGATACCCGACCATTCGATTGACCTAATCTACATCGACCCGCCGTTCAACAGCAACCGGAACTACGAAGTCTTCTGGCCAGAGGCGAGCGAGGTACGCCGCTTCGAAGATCGGCACGAATCGACAAAGGCATACATCGACTACATGCGGCCACGGTGCGTCGAACTGCATCGGGTTCTGAAGAAGACTGGCTCGTTCTACTTCCACTGCGACTGGCACGCGAGTCATTATGTGCGGGTGATGCTGGATCAAATTTTCGGAGAGAATCAGTTTCGGAGCGAGATCATCTGGCGTCGAAACGCTGCCAAAGGACTCGCCTTCAAAGGATTCCCGAATAACCACGACACGATTTTCTACTACACGGCCGGAAAAGAATTCGCGTGGAATCGGCCATACATCCCTTACGATTCGAGCAACCTAGACGAAAAAACGGCGAGCAAATACTGCCACAAAGAGCCGGACGGCAGAATCTATCGACTAAGCGATTTGAACAATCCAAATCACAACCGGCCCAATTTGACCTACGAGTTTCTTGGCATTACCAAGGTCTGGCGATGGACAAAGCAGCGAATGGAAGAGGCGTATAAGGCCGGTTTGGTGATCCAAACGAAGCCCGGTACAGTGCCTCAGCTAAAACGATACTTGGACGAACAAGAGGGACGGCCCATTGACGACGTTTGGGCCGACATATCGCCTCTCAACTCGCAAGCGCAAGAGCGACTTGGCTACCCGACTCAAAAGCCTCTTTCGCTTCTAAACCGGATTGTGCAAGCAAGCAGCAATCCAGGCGAGGTGGTTTTGGATGCTTTTTGCGGCTGCGGAACGGCTATTACCGCCGCGCAGCAACTCGGACGGCGGTGGATCGGCATCGACGTTTCGCCCACCGCATGCCGAGTCATGGCAGAGCGATTGTCCCGCGATTGCATGATGAACGAAGGTGCGGATTTTGTGGTGCGAGATCTGCCGTGGGACGCAAAGCGATTGCGCGTAATTCCACCATTTGAGTTTCAAAACTGGGCCGTCATTGCGCTGGGCGGAATTCCGGGTACTGTCCTAGCTTTGCGGAGGTCTGACAGGCTTCGCGATAGAACTCGGTTCTTAAATTTAACCCTTTGAAATGAAACTAAACGCAGGCTGGGGCGTGGCCGGGTCAATCGTCGTCCCGGATGTAGAAGGTGACCTTGGTGCCCTTCGGGACGTACTTCATGAACCGGTCCACCGTCGCTTGGATGGTGCGGAAGTTGGTCTCGCCCGGCTGGTCCAGACCCAGGATGAACATCACCTTCTTGTGCTTGTGGCACTCCCGCTTGACCAACTCTTTCAGGTGGTCCTCATTCACGTCCCCCGCACCGCTCAAGCCGCCCGTTGGGGAAAGGATAAGTATTAACGGCTCTCGGTTCTTGGGGCTGGGTGTGCTGTACCGGCCGATATACTCGATCCGTGGTCGATTGGCGTCCGCAACAGGCACGGGAATTATGCCAAACGGAAAACCCACACCGAGAGCCAGAAGAAACGTGAACATGACCACCCCCGCTTTGCAAAAATTGCCGACTACTTAAGAACCAGAATCCGGAAGATGGCCAAATCAATCTCCCAGCACCCTGGCATCCCACGTCCAAGTTTCTTTCGCGGCCCAACAACAAACACTCCAAGTGATTCCGCCAAATGCCGCTCTGGATTGCACAAGATCTTCAAAAGTAACTGATCGACAAATGGTCTATTGAGTTGTCGGCGCATTTTCGCAGCGTCCCAATTCAGGCGGTTCCTCCTCCACTCCCATTGTCGGCCTTCCTCGTTCCTGCAAATGGTCTGGTTATCGAAAGGGATCGAGGCGCGGGCAGGCATGGCAGTCAGGGCAACAAGGAACGCGGCTAGAAAAAGGCGCATGGCGGCTCTCCCAACAGAACCGCCATTGTATCGCTGAATTCCTCGCGGCTGAAGGCTAAACCGCATTCGCCAGCAACTCGCCCACACTCCAAACGTGGTCCGTCAACCCCGCCGCCATCGCTGGCGTACACTTTGCCTTGGCATTCCTGTGCAAGGTCTCATGGTCGCGACAGAAGTTGAAGAACGCGAAGTACAGGGCCAGCGCCGCGTAGTGGTTCGTGCTCTTCTTGCTGTGTGCGTTCGTCAAGCGCGTTAGTCGTCGCAGCGTCATACGCATACTTAAATTTTGCCGCTCGGAATGACTCGTGCAAATCTTGTCGTCATCCGGGTTTCCGATAATCACCGTCGGCTCGGCACCTATAACCTCCCCCGGCGAGTAGCGGGCCTGCGCCCCACCCTCCGGGGGATTCCCGTAAACCTTGACCAACTGGCCGAAGTCGATGTCCGGCCCGAACGTGTCCCAAATGGCCGTGCGGTAAGGGCGGAAGCCGTCTGTGGACAGCTGAAACCGTCCGGCCGTCGCCTTGCGAAGTTTGTTGGCGAAGCATCGGGTCGCTTCTGGCGTTCGGCGGTCCATGTGCCATGCGAGGATGATCTTGCTCGTGCGCTCCATCGCGACGAAACACCACGAGTCGCCAACCCATTCCGGGTAGTTCTTCAAGAGGCGTGTCTTTTCCTTGCACTTGACGAACGACCAGATTTCGTCGGCCTGGACATCTTCGACGGGCAGGTTCACGACGAGCCGGTCAAGCAAGCGGTCGCACGCCATCCCTGCATCGACTAGCAACGCGAGAATCGTGTCGCGATGGACTCCGGTAAGCCGTTCGGTCGAGCGAACCGACGAGCCTTCCAAGAGCATCCGCAGGACCATGATGGCCTTGTCGCGGGGAACCTCGCGACGATCCGCCGGCCGCGTCGTTTCGTCGGTGAACTTCTTCTTGCAAGCATCGCAGACATACCGCTGCGAACCGTTCCGGTTCTTGCCGCACTTCTTCGCTTCGCCTTGGCAATGGGGGCAATTCATGACGAGCCGCCTTTTCAGGTATGGGCGGCTCGGCTAAGATGCGATTGCTGAGGTCGCTATCTGGCCTAACCGCCGGATTGTGCTTCACCCCCGGCCGTTGTTTCAGCAACGTCCGGGGTTTTTCTTGACACCAATAATGTACGGACAAAATCGCCAGAAGGAAATGTCCGTTGGCTTGCTTTTGGGGAATTTTGTCCGTACAGTTAGGGCATGAAAAAGAGCGCTGGGCGACCGCCGAAGAGTGGCGAGTCGCCGATGACGACACGGATTGAGATTCGGGCGCTGCCCGACGAGCGGGACGCTTACTTGAGGGCTGCGGACGCCGCCCAGGTTGGCCTATCCGACTGGATTCGCGATACGCTCAACTCGGCAGCGAAACGAGCCTTGAAGTCGAACCGCAGCGGCAAGTAAGATCAAAGTGTCGCCTTGCCTTCGGGGTTGGGTTGTGAGCCGATGGCCCCGTGACTAGCCTGCGTTGGCCTCTTGCGGCCCGTCGAGCGGCGACCACCTCGACGGGCCTTTTCGTTATCATCACGTCGCACCTGCCTTTCACAATCAAATCCTAGACCTCCCGTATCGCCATTGAAACGACACGCTTGCAAACGTGTTCTTGAGAATCGGCATGGTCGCTATCGTGGCGACACGTTTGCTTTTGTGCCAACACGTTTGCTTTTGTGCCAACACGTTTGCTTCCGTGGCGACACATTAGCAAACGTGTCGTGGCTATTTTTTCTTTCGGCGTTCGCGAGAAATGACGGCGTTGACGCTCTTGTCCGACAACTCCCATCGCGCAGCCAGGGCGAGCACGATCTGGCCAGCGGTTTTCCCGGCACCATGCAAGCGCATGATTTCCGCGTCCCGCTCGCCGTTCTTCTTTGGCCTGCGATGCTTCTCTAGTTTTTGAAGTGTGTCGAGCAGTTGCCTTGCGAGCAGAGTTACCATCCGGTAATGCTCAGTGCCAAACTTCTTAAAATGGTCGCAAATGCCTTGAACAAAGGCGTCCGTCGTCGCATCTCCCGTTGGCGTAGCTAACCCACTTTCAAGAGTCGCAAAGAACCCCTTCTTGCTCTCCTCCAATGTGCGCAACAATTTCTCGACAGTCGCCGACGATGGCAACGGCATGGGCCAACTCCTGTCGGGTAGCTTGCCCGTCATCGCGCGGAGTTGGAGCAACGATGGCGGGACAAGCTCGGTCGGGGATCAGCCGACCGACCCGATGGGAGGATTCTATTGGACGTGGGCAGCGCATGAATCTCTGTCGGCAACGAATCAACACTCGTTGAAATGACTTGGCGGGACGGTTATCCTAGTGGTAGCCGCCCTTCCTTGTTTCTTTGACTCAAGACCATCCATGTCCAACCCCGAAGCCGACTACCTTGAGAAGTTCCGGGCGCTCGTTCGGATGCAGACGCAACTCAAAGCGACGATTGCCGAGTTAGCCGGACTCAACAGCACCTTGAAGGATTGGCAGGCAACCGCCGCGACGATTGGCAATCCGGGCGAACCGCAAGTCTGGTCGAATGGGCTTCGCGGCGTCGTTGGCCTGCGCGATCATTTGCGAGATTACGAGAACCAACGGAAGGCAACCGAAAAAGCGTGGACTAGCCTCTTGCCCGCTGACCGCGTCGGCTTGGCGTCACCGGAAACCCTAATCGAAAAGCCGTCCTGACGGTTGGCACGGATTAGCTTGGCCTAACTCCGCAATCCTAGGACAGCACCGAATTCCGAATCCAGTGAAGAGTGGCGACATGGGAATCGACGGGCGCATCTATCCCATCGGAACCGGATCGCCCGGAACCGGCAAATCGAAGAACGATGGACCCGGCTTGTTCATGGAGCAATGGTATCCGGTCCAGGTAAAGCAAAAAGATAAAGCTGGCCGGCCGGACATTGACTTATTCGAGACCGCGATGGAGCGCGAAGGCAGGACAATCGGGTTCTTCGTCGCGTTCGATTTCACATCCGATGCCCTCAAAGAAATCCGCCGTTTTGAGCGAGAGAGACGGCGGGTCATTGTGCCTAAGACCGTGCAAGAGATACTGAAAGAGGAAGGCATCCTGTTTTCGTCTCGCACCTAGATCGCGATAGCCTGCGCCCCCGCCGGTTCCTTCCAAAACGCCCCTTCGATGCCGAGTTCCGCAATCGCTGCGTGAACCACGACGATGTTGTGGCAGAGGAACTTGAGCAGCACTTCGTTCTTCATGGCCACGTCCGTCTTGCTCCTCACGCTGTCGCGGAACTTCGCCTTTACCATGCTGATCGTCGTCTCGACATTGCTCCGCTGGTGGTAGCGGCTCAGGAACTCCGGCCGGTTCATCATGAAGAAGCCGTACATCTTTTCCCAAAGCGATCCGGCTGCACCCGGCCCGCTGTTCGACTTGAACGGGATGAACGGCGTAGCCCCGTGCTTCATGGTCAACTCTAGGTTCTCGTTCGACAGGTACGTTTTGTCGGCGCACACGTCGCCCAACTTGAAGCCGTTGGCAGCGGTCGTCTCGACCAGCGGCTTGAACTGCGGGCAGTCGGCAGCGTTCGGGCCTTCGATGATGCACGCGGTGATGACGTTCGTCTTGACCCCAGTCATGATGTGAGCCTTCACCCACTCGCGCCCGGACTTCGTGACCCCGTACTTTTCGTCGTACCAGCGAATAAACCGCGAAGTGCTGAACCCTGTCGAGTCGGCCGCGAACGTAGATTCGATGGACCGGAGCGGCAGGGCGGCACGCTCGACAAGCTGCTGCAAGATCGGCGTCATCGCTTCGGATTCCATGAAAGCCCCGACGTGAACCGCATGGGGCAGGTGCGACAGGAATCCACGACCGTGCGCGTCTTTCAGGTCGCAAGCGTAGCGGCGAAGCGAGAACCCGGTGAACACTTTCAAGGCGCTGGCGAAGATTTGGTCTTTCATGGCCGTTCGGCGATGGCCCGTTTTCGGCTGCTCCGGCTCGTCAATCCCCGCCAACAGGTCAAACAGCAATTCGCAGAAGCGGTCCTTCTCCGTCATCTGGCAAGCCGTGTAGACCGGCCAGTTTTGCGAATACGTTGTTTTCTTGGTGAACGTCACTTCTTGTGTCTCAACAACGGTGCCATCCGTCTGGCGCTCACGTCGCACCGTGAACCGCACGGCGTGAACGTGCTTGCACGGCTGGCCGGTCGCTTCAAAATCCGGACATGAACAGAACGGGGTCGCGTTGTCGGGATGGACGGTGTACTTCTCGCCGTTCCCGGTCTGCGACGGCACGACCCATACTTGGCCCTTCTGAACCAGCTTTTGCGTGGCCGCGATAACCAAACCTCTTTGCTCGCGAGCGTCCATCGTCGTGCCCTCTTGTGTATATAAATCAATATACACTATAAGCACGGTCTGTCAATGAAAATATTTACGGATTCTTCAGGAAACTATTCGCAATCTTGGAGCGTTCTTGGCAAGGAACAATCGCTCGAAGTGGTGCGGATCGGACAAAGCCAGCTTGCTCAACTGGGGAAGGCTATAGCCCAGTTCCTTGCGAAAGACCTCAATCAAGTCATTCAAGACGGACGGCGATTCCGGGGGGATCGGACATGGCTCATCCTTCTTGTACCCCAGTTGGCTCATTTGCGAGTTGAAGCTACGGTATTGGCGTTCGGTAATCTTCTTCAGGTCGAATGCTCTCCGAATGAGAGCCTGCATCGACACTCTCCAATATGGCTTGAGCCGGGACGCGGTGCCGAGATTGAAGTTATTCAACTCGTCGGCGATTTCCCTTGCAGGCATCAAGAACTCGCTGGCGAACCGATCAGCCTCGCTCTCCGCGTTCATCGTGCTGACGTGGTGCATTACCACATGACCAAGCTCGTGCGCGAGCGAGAACCGCCAGCGGTCTGTCGGAATATCCTTGTTGACGAAAAACATGGGAGGGCCATTGCGGGGCCACTGGCTTACGGCGTCGATCTTGTCTGTTCCAAACGGATAAGGGAACGCGATGCCCCCGGCCATTTCGACCACACCGACGAGATTGCGAATCGGCCCCATTGGGATTCCCCAGTTTGCTCGCACAATCTGCGCGATCTTTTCAGGGGAACCGTCATATTCGTCAATGTCTAGGCGATGAAAAGCGTTGTTGTGGCCGATCTCGACACTGCCGAGTAACCGGCCCGCTTGAATGCGTAAAGCATTGATGGTCGCGTGAATCGCCCGCAGTTCCTTGACGGGCAGACTCTGCCTCTTTCGATGGTGCATACACGCGCTGCCGAAACCTTGCACCATGTCGGACTGGAAAAAAAAATCCTCGGGGTACTCCAAAATCCGTGACAGCCGCGACAAGTCGAGGTCGGACACCTCCAACATTCCCGACTCATACTTTGATATCTTGCTTTGGGTCACCCCGAGTGCATCCGCCAGCTCAATCTGGCTCATCGCTCGGGATTCCCTTGCAATGACCAACAAGGCCGGATTGGCCGCTCCCCGAAAAGGAGCGGCGTCGCGGTTATCGTCGTCTGGTAGTGCGTGCAGCATGGTTAGGCAGTCTTCCCTGACTCTTGGGACTTCTTGCTGGGTTTCAGGCGAACTGGCGGACGAACTTCCGGCATGTCCGGCGGCAACGGCACTGGAAGGCCCTTGATATCCGGTTCGGCGTCCAGGCCGAACGAATAGATAAGGTCCCTGAGACCAAGCTGAAGACTCGCGACTACCGATTCGACGCGCGTCTGAGTGGCGTCCAAAACATACCCGACCGTGAGCCTAGTGGCCCCTAGCGGTATGCCGGGGACGGGAGCGTGGTTGTAGTAATCCTTTTGCTGCTTTGTTTTGATGTTTCTCGCAAGATGATCCACTCCAAGTCGCTTGAGTCGCACGATCACCAGTTCGTCTTCAGGGCTGCGAATCCGAAGTTTGAAAAACCCGAGTTCGTCACAAGTGCGCACGCCGGGGCGATCACCGAACAATTGCCTTGCGCGTGCGACGGCAAAATCATTAACGCTGCACGCTCTTGTGCGCGGGAGCAACCTGCTGCGCTTCACTGCATCGAACGACAGCCAGTCCTCCCAGCCATCGCGCCAAGCCTCGTTCAGCAATTCTGAGTACGGGGCGATGACTCTTTTTGCGTCTTGTTCGGACAGATAACCCTCAGGCGTCTCGTCGAAAAGGCATCCCATTGGCATGGCCGCACGTCAAGGTTGTGTGTCAAATCAAGTGGCAAACATTCCAAAAAATATTCCTACCCCCAGAATAACCAGAGGATTTTGATTGTCAAGGCGGCCTTGTGCGAGAATGCCAGAAATCCGCCCCCTTGCCTGTCCGTCAATGAAGATATATACTGTCCCATCATGGACAGCGTACTAGGCAAGAAGGCGCTCGCGAAAGCCGAGAAGCTGCTGAAGGATTCCGGGATGACCCTGGATGAAGTCGGGCAGAAGATGGGCTACCCGGCCGCGACTGCGCGCGCGTCGGTCTGGCAGCTATTCAACAAAGTGAAAGACCCCCGACTGTCGTCGCTCGAATCGCTGGCGAAGGCGCTCGGGGTGACGGTCAAGGACTTGCTGTGAGGGACGGGCCATGAAGGCAAAGCAAGCCGCCATCAGTCTGGCCGTGGTGCTAGTGTTCTGCGAGGCTATCGGCATAATCATCGCATG
>DATANR010000255.1:0-6848 GCA_036266155.1 Gemmataceae bacterium
ACCGAACGCGGCCGACGCATCTTGGGCGAAACGCTCCAAGCCTACCGCCGCTACCACGCCCAAGCGGCGTGATTACAACGACTTTCAGCAGTCGAAAACTTCTCCGCATCTTGCGGGGAAGTTCAGAAGAAAGACCCTATAGGTCGTGTGGGACCCATAGGACCCATCGGTCCTATAGGAGATGGCGTTAGAACTTCGGCGGCAAGTCCGGTGGGATCTCGCCCTTCTTCTGGGCCTCGTAGAACTCTTCTTCGAATTGCTTCAAATACTTCTTGCTGTTCATGCGCCCGACCATCCCCATCTTGTCGATGAACAACGTGCCGTCGAGATGGTCGATCTCGTGCTGCCAGACGCGGGCCGGCAAGTCTTCGCAGGTCATTTCGTAAAGCTCGCCCTTCAGGTTGTACGCCTGCACGCGCACCTTCTTCGAGCGCCGCACCTTGGCGTACAACTCGGGGAAGCTCAGGCAGCCCTCGCGATCGTCAATGATGGCCTTCGACGCCTCGACAATCACCGGATTAATCGCAACGAATTCGCTTTCTTTCTTGGCCGGGTCAGCGTGGAAGTTCATGACAAGCACGCGGACCGGGCTCGCGACCTGCGGGGCCGCCAGGCCGAGGCCCTCGTGCTTGTACATCAACTCCAACATGCCGCCCACCAGCAGTTCGATGTCCTTCGACAGTGCGGTGACGGGTTCTGCCTTGTGGCGCAAGGCCGGGTGCGGGTACTTCACAATCTGCATGGATGACGCCGGTTTGCTCGCTCGGACAATTACGTTATTATATTCCCTCGCTTCCCTACTACATGAGGTCCCCATGTACTTGTCCCTTAGCCTCTTCGGTCAATCCGACGGCAACGAGCACATCCTGCGGGCGGCCGGCGGGTCGCTCGTGTTCGGCGTCATTGGCATCGCGTTGCTCATCATCGGCTACTTCCTGTTCGACTGGCTCTGCCGGCGGATCGACATTCAGGAACAGCTCAACAAGGGCAACATGGCAGTTGCCGTCGTCGTCGCCGCCATGTTGATTTCGATTGCCATCATCGCGTCGCATGTGGTCAGTTAGAGAGGCGACCCATGGCCGATGAACCGCGCCGGCGGATGTCCAGGCACATTCGCCTCGTGTTGCTGGGCAGCCTGCCGACCGCTCTCGGTTGTGGCGGTTGCGGCGGGACCACGTCGACGCCGCCGGCCGATCAGCCGCAGCCAATGGAGGAAATTGAGGAAATCGACGAGGACCCGCCGCCGGAGGGCACCGGTCATTTCTTCGGCGCTCCGTTTGTCGGTTGGTGGATGCTCAGCCATCCGCCGATCGTCACGCACCGCCTTGTGCCACGGGCGCAGATCGCCAGCGGCGGGTACACGCGGACGAGCAGCGGCTACTACAGTCGTGCGTATTACGGCCGGTCGGCCTGGCTTTACGGCAGCTCTTCGCGACCTGCCAATTCGTCTGGTGTGGTCCGCGGCGGCTTCGGGAGCACGGGCCACGCGGCCGCCGCGGGGGCATAAGGTTGCGTTTCGTTTCACGCGCCGTCAATGGCAACTCGGTCCAGGTTTTGATGCCAGCAGTTGGCGATCTTCCTTTTTGAAAAAGTGCGTTTTCCGCGGGTTTTTGAGTAAGGTCGCCAAGATCGCCACGGTTTTGCCACACCCTCCGGACGATTGCATTTCATTCCATGCGACAGGTGGTGACAGGCGTGAGGTCCTGTTTACCCCGGAAGCGGCGAAGTAGAAAATCACATGACGATTCCGGAGCATCCCTCATGGTCCCATCCACGTTCCTGTTCCTTTCACTTACGGCCGCCATCGGCGCCGAGCCGAGTGCGGAGCAATTGGCCAAAGCCCGCGCCGATCTGGCGAGCCGGGAAGTCGAGGTCCGGAGAACGACCATCAAGGCGCTGATTCACTCGGAGCTGTCCGCCCAGTTGCTGGCGGAAATGCAGGCTTGCCTCAAAGACGCGGACGATGAGGTCCGGGCCACTGCCGCGACCGCGATCGGCAACTTGGGCGCGCCGGCTGAGCGCGCGATCGGCGCATTGGTCGCGCAGATGCAGAAGGACACTTTCAAAGAGGCGCGCGAAACAGCAGCCCGTGCGCTGGGTCGCATCGGCAAGGCGGTTCCAACCGATCGCAGTGCGGTGAAACCGTTGACCAAGTGTGCCGCCAGCGACGCCGATCCGGTGACGCGAACCGTGGCGCTGGGGGCGCTTGCCATGATGGCGGAGGATGTGCCAGGTCAGATCGCCGCGCTGCGGAAGTTCCTCCATCACGACGACGCATCAGTGCGGATGAAGGCGTCACATGCGCTGGGCATGATCGGCTTGCCGGCCAAGGTCGCCTCGACCGAGATCGCTGAGGTTCTCGAAAAAGAAACCGACGGGCATCGGCGCGGCTATGTCGCTCGCGCCCTGGGCAATGTCGGCGACCCGAAGGCCCTGCTGGTTCTGGAGAAAGCACTGAAGGCCGAGAGCGATGAAGGGGCCAAGGGCGAGATGCGGGGCGCGATCCAAAAGCTCGGTGGAAAACCTTGATGCCAAACGACCGATGGCGACGGAGGCGGTTCACAGTCTTGCCAGCATTAGCCCTGTACATCCGGGCCTTCGGTCTGCGGTTGGCGGTGATCCTCGCAGAGGTAGAGTGGTCGGACAAAGATCGGCACTTTACCGAACAGGCGGTGCCAGCCCCATTCGCGCGTGACGGCCGGCTTGCGGCAACGGGCACAGTACCGGGCGACGCCTGTCTTATCTGCAACAGCTGTCTGGCGTTGCGCCTCGTGATCGACGATCGCTTCCGGCGTAATCCCGCGTGAACGCAGCTCTTCCATGATGATCGGTAATGCCGCGGGTTCCAGGCCGGCGCGGAAGGCAGTCACGCGGTCCATCAGGTCGTCGGTCGTGGCCCGGCGAACGTTGGCTTGCACGCGTTCGGGGTTGAAGCGCATTCCATTTACCTCCGCTGGATCTATTTTCGGGGGCAAATGCCAGTTTGGGAACCAATCCGATCCGTTTTTCGTCCTAATCTGAAGAGCGCCGGCACGGACCCACCGAACGCGGCGGGGGTTGAATTGTTTGACGAGAATTCAGCGCCGATCATAAAATACCCGCCGACCTGCCCGCCAACGCCCGAATCATCGGGTCAAACTCACACGATCACCGTCCCGACCGCAGGAGAACGGAAACCATGACCCACCTGACCCGGACCTGGCGGCTGGCCCTTGTTGCCACCATCGCCACGACAGCCGGCGCCGCCCGAGCGGCAGACACGGTCCCGTCGCAAACCGCGACCATCAATGATGAGCTGACCAAGTCCTGGAAAGCTGTCGACTTGAAACCCTCGAAAAAGGCCAGCGATTACGAGTTCGTTCGCCGGGTCTTCATCGATATCGTCGGCCGCATTCCCACGGCCGAAGAGGTCAAGGATTTCGCGGAAGTCGACGGTCAAGCGAACAAGCGTGCCAAGCTCGTTCACCGTTTGCTTTACGACAAGGATTATCACCCGCGGGTTGTTGAACGGGTCAACCCGAAGGACCCGAAGACGGCCATCACCTACGACTACGCCGGCGAGTATGCCCGCAACTTCTCGAACATCTGGGGCGTCTGGCTGATGACCCGCGGCGGCGTTGCCGAGGTTTATCACGACGCGCTCGAATTGTGGCTCGAAGATCAGTTCTCCAAGAACACGCCGTGGAACCAGGTCGTTAAGCAGCTGTTGACCGCGACCGGCAAGACGAATGAGAACGGGGCGGTCGCTTTCATCATGTCGCACCTCGGCGAAGCCGTTCCGGCCAAGGACCAGATGGCCTACGGCAAGTTCGACGCTGTGCCGATCACCTCGCGCGTGACCAAGACCTTCCTCGGCGTGCAGACCAATTGCATCCAGTGCCACGATCACCCGTTCAACCCGGAATGGAAGCAGGACAACTACTGGGGCATGAACGCCTTCTTCCGGCAAATCGAGCGCGACGGCACACCGGCCCCGAAGGAAGGCAACGTCGGCAAGAAGAAGATGACCGCTCTCCCGGTTTCTCTCCGCGACAATCCTGAACTCAACAAGGGCGCCCGCATCTTCTTCGAACGGCGCAGCGGCATCATGCATGCCCAGAAGCCAAATTTCCTGCCGAACCTGGCCGAGTTGGAAAAAGACGGCTCGATGCCCCGTCGGACCGTGCCGAACGACAGTTCGAAGAGCCGTCGTGAGGTGATGGCCGACTACATCGTGCAACACGACAATTTTGCCAAGGCCTATGTGAACCGGATGTGGGCGCACTTCTTCGGTCGCGGCATGAACGAGTTGCCGGCCGCCGACGACTTTGGCGGACACAACAAAGTTGTTCACCCGGACCTGTTGAACAAGCTCGCGTCCGAGTTCGTCGAGAGCGGCTACGACACGAAGAAGCTCATCGAGTGGATCTGCTCCAGCGACGCCTACAGCCTGACCTATCAGGCGAACGGCCTGGCGGACGGCAAGGGCGGAAACGCGAAGGACGAGGCGGCCCCGTACTTCACGCGCATGCAGCTCAAGTCGATGTCGCCGGAAGTGCTCTTTGAATCACTCGAGGTCGCCACCCGCCTCGACATGGCGCCGGACAAGGACGCCAAGAAGGACAAGAAGGAAAAGTGGATGGAGAAGCTGACCCGCAACTTCGGCGACGACGAAGGCAACGAGGTCACCTTCAACGGCACGATCATCCAGGCCCTGCTCATGATGAATGGCGGCGAACTGAACAGCGAAGTCAGCCGAAAGGATGGCACCAGTGCTGTCGACAAAGCGATGAATCGCTACAAAAGCGGCGCCGGCTACAACGAGATGGGCGTCATCAACGAACTGTATCTGATGGCCCTGGCTCGCAAGCCGAGCGGCCAGCCAACGATCTACCTGCCCGTGAAGGACCCGAAGACCGGCAAGGACAAGCTCGACGCCAAGGGCAAACCTGTCACGACCGGGCCGATCAGCGAAGCGAGCTTCCTCGCGCAGCAGGTCACGAACATGAAAGCCCACGGGCCGAATCAAGTGCAGTGGAAGGCGTTCTTTGAAGACGTCTTCTGGTCGCTGCTCAATACGAATGAGTTCATCTTGAACCACTAATCGGTTCGCGAGATTGAAACGGCCGAGGCCCGCGACGCAAGTCGCGGGCCTCATGCTTTTAAGGACAGGAGTCAATCAGCGCAACCAAATGCCATTTGTGCCGGATGGCATGATACCTGCCGCAAATGGATCGTCGCTCGAATCTCGAAGCGAGGAGATCACCATGCTGGGGAACAAAGACGCCATCGCCACAATCGCGGTGAAGAACTTGCAACACGCCAAAGCGTTCTACGAGCAGACGCTCGGCCTAACCCCGGTGGACACGGAGGGCGACCAACTGGTCGTTTTTCGGAGCGGCAACAGCGTGATCAACGTCTATCAGTCGCAATTCGCCGGAAGCAACTTGGCAACCGCAGTCACGTGGAGAGTTGGCAGTGACTTGGAGAATATCATCAAGACGCTGAAAACCAAGGGCGTCGCGTTCGAGCACTACGACATTCCGGGACTGACGAGAACCGGGGACATTCACGCGTGTGGCGACATGAAGGTCGCGTGGTTCAAGGATCCGGACGGCAACATTCACAACCTCGTGAATCAATAAGCGATTTGAGAATCATTGCCGATTGTGAGCGAATGTCCCGGCGCTTATCCTGTAGGTATGGCCAAGAAGAAGATTCGCGTCGACTTGCGGAAGAACCGCACGAAGCCGCCGCGTGATCGGAACTGGACGCAGGTCTTTCAGGAGCCCGGCCGCGAGGACGAAGGCGCATCGGCCGACGAACGCGTCCGGGCCAAGGGCGACCTGTCGCGACGGCGCACGATCATTCAGGATGAAGGGGCCACGGTCGATGGCGCTAGCCCGTCCGATGGGATGCCCGCGGCCGGCCCAGCCGATTGCAAGGCGGGCCGGGTGATTCGCGTGCATGGCCTGCAAAGCGTCATCGAAGCGGCAGATGGCACGCTGTATCGATGTGCCGTTCGCCGTTTGCTCAAGAGCCTGACTACTGACGAGCGGAGCATCGTCACGACCGGCGACCGCGTGTGGTTCCGCGACGCCGGTGTCGGTGAAGGAATGATCGAGCGTGTCGAACCCCGACATGGTGTTCTCACGCGTGCGTCCCGTCGCCGCGAGCACGTACTGGTCGCG
The DNA here is from genome assembly GCA_036266155.1 of Gemmataceae bacterium. Lineage (GTDB taxonomy): Bacteria > Planctomycetota > Planctomycetia > Gemmatales > Gemmataceae > SIAJ01. The sequence continues at coordinate 6,171 of DATANR010000255.1, forward strand.
AATGTCGATCAGCTCATCATCGTGATGTCGCTCGTTGAGCCCGCCCTGAAGCCGTACCTGATCGATCGCTATCTTGCGACCGCCCAGCAAGGCGGGCTGTCGCCAATTCTTTGTTTGAACAAGTCCGACCTCGTCGAACATGCCAATTTGCAATCGCTGATCGGAGCGTACAGCCAGCTCGGCATTCCAACGCTGCTGACGTCCGCGAAGTCGGGGCAGGGCGTCCAGCAATTGCGCGAGTTGTTAAAGGATCGGGCGACGGTGTTCTCTGGGCAGAGTGGTGTCGGCAAATCGTCGCTCTTGAACGCCATCCAACCGGGCCTCGCGCTCAAGGTGAGCACGGTCAGCGAGCAGACGCAAAAGGGCCGGCACACGACGACGACGGCCGAGTTGATCCGCCTCGACTTCGGCGGCTGGGTCGTCGACACGCCCGGCGTGCGGCAGCTTCAACTCTGGGATGTCATTCCCGAGGAGGTCGAAGGCTTTCTTCCGGAGTTCCGGCCCTTTGTCGCATTGTGCGCATTCCCGGATTGCACGCATACGCATGAAGCGAAATGTGCGGTGAAGAAGGCCGTCGATCGAAGACAAATTAGCGCTCGGCGCTACCACAGCTACATGGGCATGTTCACGGGCGTCGAGGGATGATGATGTAGCTGGATTCGTCAGAATTAAGCGCTT
>DATANR010000256.1:0-17912 GCA_036266155.1 Gemmataceae bacterium
TTGACAGTTGGTCCCATGAGCAGCCTGTCTCAATGCAGCGAATAACAGCTTTGGAGATAACTGGTTACGACTCGTTAACTGGACCGAAGTGCGCCAGTGGCAACTGTCAAATCGATCCCCGTCAGAATGCGACAGTCCCAAAGAGCGCCAACCCCATGCACCCACTGGCGCTCTTCGTGGCGCTCTTTGATTGGCGCCCTTTCCTTCTTGACTCGAAGACCCCGTTTCGGTCCTCACAACCCTCATATTTGCCATAACCGCATTTTTGAACCATAGTTCGCCAGGCGAGCTTCCCGTTCCTACCCCAAGGCGAGCCTGCGGTGAAATCCGTCCATCCTTCGTCGCATCAAATTTCCCACCGACAAACGCTTCTGAATCCGTCGCATGGATTCGCACTGGTGCCCGAGCGCGCGACCAGCGTCATCAGGGCGGGCCGAGCGAACGATACTCCCACCGGGCTGGAGCCCGAACGGCCGCACGTGCGCGGCTACGATATTCTCTCGCTGGTCGGCACCGGCGGCATGGGCATCGTCTTCAAGGCCCGCCAGCGCAATCTCAATCGCATTGTCGCACTCAAGACGTTGCGCGGCCCGGCGTTTGCCGACGACGAAACGCGAACCCGCTTCCAAACCGAGGCGGAAGTCGTTGCCCAGTTGCAACATCCGAACATCGTTCAGGTCTTCGAGGTTGGCGCGGCCGAGGTATCGGGCCACGGCCAGGCGCCGCCATTCATTGCGCTCGAATTTGTCGACGGCGGCAGCCTCGTGCAGCAGACCAGCAAGCCGCAGCCGCCGCGCGAAGCCGCGGCCATGGTCGTCAAGCTGGCCCGAGCGGTTGCCGCGGCCCATCGCGTCGGCGTCGTGCACCGCGACCTCAAGCCGGCAAATGTGCTGCTCACCGGCGCCGGCGAACCCAAGATCGCGGACTTCGGCCTGGCGAAGCAACTCACCACCAGCATGGACAATTCGGGGCGGTTCCTGACGCTGGCCGGCACGGTGGTGGGTACACCCGAATACATGGCGCCCGAGCAAGCGGCCGGCGCCACGCCGACCACGGCCGTCGACGTCTATGCGCTCGGCATCATCTTTTATGAATTGCTGACCGCCCGCGTGCCATTTCAAGGATCGAGCCCCTACGAGACGATGGACCTGGTGCGGTATCAGGACCCGGTGTCGCCGCGCCAGTTGCAGCCAAGCTTGCCGCGCGACCTCGAAACCATTTGTCTGAAGTGCCTGGAAAAGGACCCGCATCGCCGCTACGCGAGTGCCGACGACCTGGCGGACGACTTGCAACGGCACCTGGATCATCGACCCATCCTGGCCCGTCGTGTCGGCAGCATGGGCAAGGCGCGGCGCTGGTGCCGGCGCAACCCGATCGCATTCGTTTCCATCGCGTGTGTGCTGAGCATTTTCGTTTTGGCGTTCACCGCCGTGACGCGCAGTTATTGGCAAGCCGATGCCGAACGGCAACGGGCGCAACAGCGTGCCGAGGCCGAGCGTGCGGAAAGCTATCGGGCGAACATCGCCGCGGCTGCCAGCGCCATGCACGTTTTCAATGTCGATAGCGCACGGCGCGCACTCTTCGCGGCCCCGTCGGAGCATCGCAATTGGGAGTGGTTTCACTTCCAGAGTCGACTCGATTTGGCCCTGCACGTTGCGGACGGGATCGACCCAGACAATGGCCGCGTCTCGTTCAGTCCCACGGGCCGGTATGCGATTCGCCAGAGCTTTGGCCATACGCAAGTGATCTGGGACACGGTCAAACACCAACTCGTGGGCGAACCGTGGCCGGAGTACCCTTTGCGGTTTTGCGACGACGACAGCAAGATCGTCTTGGTACAGCCGGATCAATCCGTCGCGATCGTCGACGCGAGCACGCACAAGACAATCTCCGTTCTCCCGCAACATCCCGGGCAAATCGGCTCGATTCATGTTTCCGGCGACGGACGCCGAGTGGCCACGCTGACCGACGATCGGACCGTCCGCGTCTGGCAGATCGCCGATGGCAAGCTTCTTGGCAAATTCCCCGTCCGAACCGACGTGATCCGCGGCGTGCAAATCAGTCACGACGGCAAATTCGTCGCGACGGACCAGGACAACGCCTTCAACGTCATCGTCTGTAATGCCGAGACGGGCGAGCAAGTATCGGTTCTCGGCGGACATGATCGCGGAACTTTCGGTCCGACGTTCAACCAAAGCGGCAACCGGGTACTTACGATCGAGCCGTTTCCGGACAATCGCTCCCGGTTGTGGGAAACGTCGACGGGACGATTGATCGGAATGCTCAGCGGTCATCGCAATACGATCACGAAAGGAGCGTTCAGCCCGGACGGCGCCTACGTTGCGACTTCGTCGGTCGACCAGACCGTGCGTGTCTGGAATGCTCGCGATGGACAATTGGTGGCGGCCTTGCGCGGGCACCTGGGGCTGGTGCGCGAAATCGAATTTCGAGCCGACGGCAAGCGCATCGCCTCGGCCTCCGCCGACGGGACGGTCCGCATCTGGGACTTGCCGAGCGGCGACGTAGTTGCGGTGCTCCCCGGCCACTCATGCGAGGTCAGCGGCGTTCGTTTTCTGCCGGATGGCGGCCTTGCCTCGTCCGCGGTCGACGGCAAGATCCGTTTATGGGACGCACGGACTGTCGAAGGCGACGGAATCCTGCGCGGCCACACCTCGTACGTCTATGGCGTCGCCTTTCATCCCGACGGCAATCGCATTGCGTCGACCAGTTGGGACAGCACGACGCGCATCTGGGACGCGACGACGGGCAAGCAACTGCTGCAGCTCAACCATGGCGACAAGAAGATCGTCACGTCCGTGGCATTCCATCCCGACGGGAAGATACTGGCCACCCGCGACCGTCCGACGATTCGGCTTTGGGACGTTGACACCGGCGCGGAATTGCATCGGTGGACGATTCCCAACGGCGGCCACAAGGATACACGCCTGTGCTTCAGTCTCGACGGGTCGCTGCTGGCGGCGGGCTGTTGGCCAAGCCAGGTTCGCATTTGGGATGTGGCGCGACGGGAAGAAGTGGCGATCTTCGATGGGCAAAAGGACGAGATTCGCGATCTGGCATTTAGCCCCGACGGTCGCTGGCTTGCGGTAGCCACGGACGGCGGCGACAAGCGCGTGCACATTTGGGACGTTACCCGCAAGGCACGTGTGTGCACACTCGACGGGCACACGCACGGATGCAACGCGGTGGCCTTCAGCCGCGACGGTACCATGCTCGCATCTGGTTCGTACGACGCGACAGCACGGCTCTGGTCCACCGCCACGTGGAAAGAAGTCGCATTGCTCAAGCACGATGCCCCGATTTATGGGCTCGCGTTCTCTGCCGACGGCAGCCGCCTCGCAGCGGCCTGTGCCGACAGCTCGATGCGCTTCTGGGATACGAAGTCCTACGAACACGTCGCCGATTTGCGCGGCGACCAGCAGTACTATCACCAGGCCGCGTTCAGTCCCGATGGCAGCCGGCTGGCGGCATCCTGTGGTGACTGCACGGTCCGCGTGTGGGACACCATGCCGGCCCGGCTGCGCGTCGCTGGCGAACCAGGCCGGTGAGCAAACTCATTTCAATCGGTAGGCGTACTGCGAAGCCCAGTCGCGATCAAACGCCGCCTGAAGCGTCGCGACCAAATCGGGGTGATCCGTGTTGAAGCTGCTGCCCGCGGTCGAAATGAAGTAATCCCACGTCATGTTGGAAGTGCCAATATTCGCGCGGCGATCCGTCACGATGTACTTGCAGTGATTGACACGCGTATGACCAGGATATTTGCGGTGCGCGCCCGTCGTGCTGTCCCAACCCGGCACAATGAACTGTTTGATCTCCAATTGTCCGGCCGTTAAATAAGAGTCCGCCCGGCCGCCCTCGGCGGCTTGTTGCAACGCACGCAGGAAAGGCTCGATGAGCGGCGACGTGTGCGCCCATTTGCTCACGAGCAGCCGAACGTAGACCTTACGCGTCAGGACCGCCTTGAGCACGGCGTCGAATAGGTCGGGCCACCAGACGGGCGTATTGACGGGGAACAGCGACGTCGGATGCTCGGGCGAGTCCTGGGCACGTCCATAAATACTGATGGGCCCAAAATCCATGACACTGATTGAAACGGATTTGCGCGCGTCGTTGATAGTTGAAACGAGCGCTTCTCCATCAAAGGTCCGCCCTTCGCCAAGTAATTCCATGGGGCAGCCCGAAAGATACATGCCGGCGGCCTTGCCATTCAATTCACATTGAAGAGGGGTTTTCTGAGAATATTTCGTGTGATAATTCACGCCCGCGAGCGGCGACGGCGTTCGCTGGTCGGCTGGAATCATTGGCGACCACGGCGGCACGCGGCGATAAATGCCACCCTTGTCGTCGAAGATCGAAACGCTGGCGGGCGTGGCGGCCGAGAACGCGAGCCAGCCCTCGAAATAACTGGCAGTGTCGGCAGCAAGCGCATCGCAGTTTTCAACAACGACGCCCATCTCCTTCACTTGCATGATCGACTTCCAGTCCATATTGGCGGAGCCGAGATAGATATGTTGGCGATCAAATACCCAGATTTTTTGATGCATGATCCCGCCGCCGCCGTACCAGTCGCCCATTTGAATGGGATGAATCGAGACGACCTTGGGATACTGTTGCTGCAGGGTATCGGACTCCTGCTTGCCGCCTTGAAAGCCGGGACTCTGCAGAATGCGAATGCGGACCCCGCGTTTCGCCGCGTCCGTGAGCGCGTTCATCAGGGCCGCGCCGGTGCCGGCGCCGAGCTTCGTGAACTGCTCGGGCGTGAAGCCGCTTTCATCCCCACTGTTGGGGTTGGCGATCAGCGTCCAATACATGGTGGTCAGGTCAATGCTGGTACGCGCGGCGCTCGTGAGGCGAACGAGCACGTCTTCCGTGTACTGGACGCCAGTAGTCCCGCGCAAATCTTCGAGGCCGGTGGGGATGGATTCGACAAGGTAAGCGGTAGCCGCCGATTTTGCATTCGACATGATTGGGCTCGGTGAAGTTAAGAGTGTTCGTGTCCCGAAAAACTGTCGATCAAAATACTCATTTGCCGCGCTGGGGCTTGAGGTCCAGGGATTGCAAATCGATGCGAAATACCTGGCCATCAATGGTCGGAATCACGAGCGCTTTGTCGCCGTCGAACTTCGGTTGCTCGCTATCAGACCACCAGAGTTGGTGCGATGCCGTTTTTCTCAACTTGGTTTTGTCCAGTGAGAATTCTTTTCCCGCGAACGATTTGATCAGCTTACCTTCACGGTAGATATGAGTGGTCGCCGGCTCGTCGTAATACCAAAAACCGACGATAGCGAAGTGCTTGCCGTCATCGGAAAGAAATCCACCAGGTTCGCCGGAGTGGCCAAAGGGGCACGTCCAGATTGGCGTCGCCTCGTCTCCCGTCTTGTACACGGACAGCGCAAATGACCAGTTGTACCGCTCCGTTTTGCCCATCTTGTCTTTCACTGTGACCTTGGCGACGAACTTCTTGTTGGCGGAGGTGACGTTGAACTCGTCCCAGGTCGGTGGCGTGTCGGCCGCCGCCCAGCCGGCGGACCAGAGGAATACGATCGCCAAAACCAGCCGCGTTTTCATGGCAGTCCTCTCGCGTGGTGCTAATTGCAACTCGTGCCTAATCCTTGGCGCGACCAAAGCGGCCGAACTGATCGGCGGCTGATTTCTTTGGGCCGCCGATGGCCCCAATGTTGGTGCCTTCCCCATCCGCGGGGTCGCCAGCGCCGATCAGGGGGCTGTCCGCTGCCGGAGTGTAGGCGTCGCGATAGTAGGCCAGGATCTTCGAAACCGTAACTTTGCCGGACTTGATGTCCTCATCCGCAAAGGGAAACGCTTCGGGGATCGGGCCTTTGAACTTCGGGTCGGCTTGCTCATCGACCTTGCCATTGCCTGGCACGTCGTTGCGGCCAAAGCCCGCATCTTTTCGTTCGATCTTGTCGGCCACCGATAGCAAATAGTTGCGCGGTGTCTTCGCACGCGGGTTGTGGAAGAGATTGAAATCGGCGTATCCAAGCCGCGGCGGCTTGGTCTCTCCACTTTCGTCATTCCAGGCCGGGCGGATCATGCCTTGCGGCCCTTTGTAATAGCGGTCCTTATGCGCGAAGTTGCAAAAGACGTTGTTGCGCACGCTCTTGACGAAAGCATCCTTGGCGACCTCGATCGCCGGCACGTCCATCCAATTGCCGCCATCGAACACATTGTTGAAGATCTCGATCCCCTCGCCGGCGGTCTTCGGCGGATAAATCACGGCAATGTGACCAAACATGCTTCCCGCACGGCTGTCGGATTTGCCGGGCACGAAGAGGTTGTGATGGATGCGGCCAACGCTGCCATTCTGCATCAAGTCGTGATCGATAATGTCGGTAATTAGGTTGTACCGGAATTCGCCTTCGACAAAGCGCACGATCCACTCGCCGTCGCGAATGACATTGTGTTCGCCGATCGCTCCCTTCGACGTCGAAAACGTCGAGACCTGGCTGTAATAAGGGAACTCCTTGGTGATCGGCATCCGCAGGTGCAGGTAGTTGCCGCGGACGATGGTTCCGTCGCCCTCGGCAAACAAGCCAATGCGAATGCCGATGCAAAGATTGCTCTCGGCGTCGCTATCGCCGCCCACGAGCCAGTTCGGGCCGGTGAAGCGGGCTTGGCAACGTTCGATTCGATTGCCCTGAAAGAGCTTTTTCGTCGGCGAACTCCCGCGCGCGACGAAGCACGGCCGCGATTTGTCCAAGTCCTTATCCGCGTGCGCGAGCGTGTTTGCGCGAATGATGTTATTCCGAAACGTCATCGATGATTCGCCATCGTTCTGGACATGGATCGCGGCACACGCGTCAAAATCACAGTGCTCGACGGTCAACTGGCCCTTGTCGGCGATCACCAGATCGAAAGCCGGAAACTCGGCGGCAATCCGACTCCCATTGTCGTTCAGCTTCGGTGCCGCTCCGAGGCCGTGGATGTCGCAATAGCGAATTCGGACAACACCGGTCCACTTACCCTTGGTGATGATGCGATGCTCATTGCCAACGAGAGTGCAGCGGCGATCGGCAGTGCCTTTGATTTCGAGAGACGCGTTGCCGGTCAAGACGACGTCTTCAGTCAGCGTCAAGGTTTGCCCAGCTTCAACCGTTCGATCTTCCGCCGCGGCGGTTGGTTCGACTGCAAAAAGGCAGAACACGGCGGCGACGAAGGTAGCTGGCAGCGGTCGGCTCATGAGGATTTGACGTGTCATCGGTGCGAGCCGTCGTGAGAGGTTGGCGGCGATTACGACTTTGACGCGATTTTCAGCAGCAGTCGAAAAGAACTTCGCTGACAAGATACGAAAAACAAGAAACACAATGCTCTATTCGGCGCGTTTACCTCCTATGTTTTCGGCAACACCAGCCTCGCTTGATGCTTCCCCCCAAGCACTCACCGGTTCGTCTCACCTTGGCGTTTGTGAGTTGGGGACACATTCATGCACCGCATGCGCACGTTTTTCCGCAGACTTCTCAAGCTCGACGATGGCCCGACCGCGGTTGAATATGCGGTCATGCTGGCCCTCGTGATCGTCATCTGCATTGCCGCGATCCGCAGTCTTGGTCGACAGAGCCGGCGCGATTATCGTGCGGTGTCGACGTCGATGCAAGCGGGCAGTTGAGGTAATCTTCCGCCCAACTACCCCGAGTTCGCCTGCTTACAGAGTCTTTGGCGCAGTCATCGCGAAGGCGACCGCCTGGATGCGGCCGCCAGTGGACTTGATGACCGCGCGTTCCTGACCCGTCTCTGGGTCCCAGATGATGGCCGAGCCATCCCAGCTTCCGGTCGCCAGGGCCGAGCCGTCGTGATTGACTGCTAACGAGCTGAGTCGATCCGTGTGCGCGGCCAGCACCTTGATTGGCGTGCCGCCGGATGGCGACCAGAGTCGCGCGGTCTTGTCCCAACTGGCGGTTACCACGCGATTCGACGAGATGTATGCGACGGCGCCAATGGCCGCCCCATGACCCGTGAGCGTCTGCGTTGCCTGACCGGTCGAGAGGTCCCACACTTTCGCCGACCAGTCCCAGCTTCCCGACAGCAGTTGGCGGCCGTCGGGCGAGAACGCGATGGACTTCACCAGCTTCGTGTGCCCGCGCAACGTGCGCCGCTCGGTCAAGCCAAGCACGTCCCACAATTTGATGGTGCCGTCGCGTCCTCCAGTAGCAAGCATCTTGCCATCGGGTGAAAACGCAATCGAAAGCACCTCGGTCCGGTGGCCAATGATCGTCGCACGCTCGGCGCCGGTCGGCAGGTCCCAGAGCTTCACACACATATCGGAGCTGGTGCTCGCCAGCGTGCGGCCGTCGGATGAAAAAGCGACCGCTGTGATCTCGCCCGAGTGACCGGCAAATTTGAAGCGCTCCGTGCCCGCCAAAGGATCGGAAAGGCGAACGATTTCGTCGTCGCCGCCCGACACCAGCCAGCGGCCATCCGGGCTGATCGCCAGGCATGTGACCTCACGAGCATGAGCGCTAATCTTGCGCAACTCCGCCTGCGTCGATGGGCTCCAGACGCGGATGGCGGCGTCGCCCCCAGCAGTCATGAACAGGTACGGATCGCTCGACTTCGACAGGAATTCCACCACCGACGGGGTCTCGGTCGCCGAGCGAATCGGCGTGATCGGCACCTGAACCGTCGGTGCCGGCTCGTGGATTTGCGAAGTTCGAACGGGCGGTGGAGGCGGAGGCCCGCCTGGCGCCGGCGGTGGCACAGGTGGTTTCGGCTTTGCCTCGGGTCGTGGGCGCAGACCATTCTCCGTGATAACCGCGACCTCACTTCCATCCGTGCGGTTCCACAGCCGGATCGTGCGATCGGCGCTCGCCGTGATAACAGTCCGCCCATCGGGAGCGAACGCGACGCCGGTCGCCTCCGCGGTGTGGCCGGTCAGCACCTTAACCGGTTCCCCGGTCGCGGCATTCCAGATACGAACGGTCCGATCCGAACCGGCCGTTGCAATTCGCTCGCCGTCGGATGAAAAGGCGACGGCCGCACAACCGCGGGGATGGGCCGCGATCGCCAACAGTTCGTCGCCGGTGCCGGAGTCCCAGACCTTGACCATGCCGCCGCTGCCCGCCGAAGCAAAGCGCTCGCCATCTGGGCCGTAGGCGACTGCCGCGACTTCGCGCGCATGTCCCTGGAGGTTCAATCGTTCGGCCCGTTCTTCCAAATCCCACAAGCGAACCGTGCCGCGTTCCGTGCCAACGATGAGCGCCAGTCCATCAGGCGAATAATCGAGAGCGGTGACTCCATCAGGCAATTCCGGCAGCGCCATCAACAATTGGCCGTCGGAATGGTTCCAGACACGAACCACGCCGTCTTGGCCCCCGGACGCGAGATGCGATTGCTCTGATGAAAACGCCACGGCCGCGATCGCTCCCGTCGGCCCGGTCAACGAGCGGACCAAGGTTCCGCTCGCGATGTCCCACAGACGCACAACGCCATCGTTGCCGCCGACGGCGACCAGCGTCGCATCCGGCGTAAAGGCGATGCTCGTGACCTCGGTCGTCTGCGCGGGAACCGCGGCCAATCGATCGCCGGTGGCAACTTGCCAGTTGATCACACTCCGACCGTCGGCAACAGCCACACGCGACCCATCTGCACTCAACGCAAACCGACCGAACGCGGCGACGCGCATCGGTCGCGCAGGACTGCGCCGACTCGGCGCGGGCACCGGCCGAGGGGCGGGCGCTGCCAATGGAAGATGGATTTCCGGTTGGGTATCCGGCAAGATGGGCTCGGCAATCAACGGAGCGGGAGGTGGGCTTTGGGGCATCGCCAGATCCGGAATGGCAATCGACGGCACCGGCTCCGCGATCGGCAGTTTCGGATCGGTGATTGAGACCACGGGTGTTTCCGCAACCAGCTCGGCGTTGTTCGACACTTGCGACAGCGTCACGGGCTCGGCAAGTGGCGCCGGCTCGGGCGGCAGCACTGGCTCGGCCAAGGGCGGCTGATTGGAAACTATCATCGATTGGACAATGTCGTGAAATGCCTGCACTGCACCGGTTGCATGCACATGGTGCGGAAGATCGATGTCGGTCGCATCACCGTTGGCCATGACGAGTTGCTCCGTGTCAGGCCCCAGGATTTCTTCGGGCGTGGGCGGGAGCGTGATCTGTTCTGCGGCACCAACCGTTGGAAGGCCCGTGTCGGGTAATGCAACGGTAACAGCAGGTGATGAGCCTGAGGTCGCCTCGGGAACCGTAAACTCGAGAACTGTTACCCCTCCCTCTTCATCTGCAAATGGTTCCTCGTCCAGGGGCACTTCGACCACCGAATGCAAGCCGGCCGCGTCGTTCGCTGAAGCATCGCCGACGACCGACACAAGCTCCGGCATCGGTGGCTGCACGATGTCGGTCGTCGTGGCGCCATCGGGGCCGATGACCTGCACTGCGGGAAGCTGAACGTTCGCCGCCGGTGCGAGATCGCGCGTCAGCAGGTCTCCGAGCCGCACGGCCGGCGGCGCCGTGCGTGCAACCACGGGAACTTCGGGAAGCTGGATTTCCGGAAGGTTTACCTCAACGACCTCTTCTGCTTCGGGCTCTTCGACGGGCGCGGATGTCGGTGGTGTCGCACCGGCGGGCGTCAGGTCGCCGAACCGGAGTCCTTTCGGCGCGGGTTGTGGCGTGGGCACAGGTGTCGGTGGTGCAGGATTGTCGACTTTGGGCGGGGGCGACAGTGGGGGTGCGACTGTTGGAATGCGTGGCGCAGGTGCCGAACTTGCCGCGGGTGGGGCCGCAACTGTTGGGAGCCGCGTAGACGGCGGCAAGGCGGGCGCCGAGCTTATGGTCGGCGGAGCCGAGGTCGCCGGGCCGAATGGTCGCGGACCGACGCTCGGTCCGAGAATGTCCTCGAGCAATCGCGTCGGCTGCGGGCTTGACCACGTGTCGACAAAAGAATCTTCATCAACGGGAACGGACGGCGCTGGTGGAGGCATTGTCAACGGTTGACGCCGAACGACTGGCGCAGCAGGTTGTGTGACGGGCGCCGGGCGAACCGGAGCGCTGGGTGTCGGCGCGACAACCGGCTTCGGGATCGCGCCAACCGATGGCGTTGGGGGTGCCACGGAAGGGCTTGGCGCTGGCGGCTCCAATCGCACAGGCGCGATCACCGGCGGCGCCGCTTTGGCAACGGAAGGGCTTGGCGCTGGCGGCTCCAATCGCACAGGCGCGACCACCGGCGGCGCCGGCTTGGCAACGGGAGGGCTTGGCGCTGGCGGTTCCACGCGCACTGGTGCGACGACCGGGGGCGGCGGAGCGGGACGTTGCGGCGGCGCAGGCATTGGCGGGGGTGTTAGCGATTGCGGCGGCGGGCTGATCGCCGTCTCGTCCGAATTCGGACCTTGTGGTGTCGGCGTTTCACGTGGATTGAACTGCCCGGCGGCACGCGCATCATTGCTCAATTGCACGCGCAATGTCGCGATCTCAGTTCCGGTCTCCGGGTCCCATATCTTGATGCCGCGGTCCAGGCTGCTCGACGCGAGCCGTTTGCTATCGGGACTGAAGCTGACTGCCGTGATGACGCCGCCGTGTCCGGTCATTGAAGCTAGTACCTGTCCCGATTGCATGTCCCAGACTTTGACCACGCGGTCCCAGCCCGCGGAAGCAAGTCGCCGGCCGTTGGCACTGAAGGCGAGGCTCGTGACCTCGCCACCGTGGCCACGCAATACGGCGACTTCCTTGCCTGATGTCACTTCCCAAAAGCGGATCGTGTGATCCAAACTGCCCGAGGCGATCGCCTTGCCGTCCGGCGAAAACGCCACGCACGTGACGTCCCCCGCGTGCCCGGTCAGGGTTGCCGCGCAAGCGCCCGTCGCCGGGTCCCATCGGCGAATAGTGCGGTCCCAGCTACCGGATGCAACCGAATGCCCATCAGCGGAGACGGCCACGGACGTGACCATGCGCACGTGGCCGGCGAGGACGCCGATGGGCGTGCCATCCAATCGCCACAGGCGTGCCGTCTTGTCCCAGCCGCCGGTGACGACGTAGTCGCCGCGCGGCGAAAAGGCGATTGACGTGACGACGCCGCCGTGGCCCTTGAGGACCACCGCCTGCTCGCCGGTCTCGGCATTCCAGAGTCGTGCGGTCTTGTCCCAACTCGTGCTGCCAAGCCAGCGGCCATCGGTGGAAAAAGCAACCGCACTCACAACGCCCGAATGGCCCGCGAGAACAGCTCGTTCTTCACCCGTGTTCGCGTCCCAAATTCGAATTGTTTTATCCCAGCTCGACGTGGCCAGCTTGCCCCCGTCGGGCGAGTAGGCCACGCTGGTGACATCGCCCGTGTGGCCGGGATGACTTGGCAACGGATTTGACGCATTTGCTTCGGGGCTGCTCATGACGCGGGTCTCGAATTCCGGCTTTGCAGCCGGTTGATCGCTCCTCACTGCCGGACGAACCACTTTACCCAATGAATCGGCGACCGCACGTACTTCATCATCCAGCACACCGCGGGCCTGGTCCGAGGATGGCGTGCCCGAACCGACCTCGGGAGTGCGAAACAACTCGACTGCCTCGCCCTCATTTTCGACCAGGCCCAGGACATGAGCAAGCGCGGCATATTGCTGTGCGGCGGGCGTTCCCGGGTTGGTTGCCACGATCGGCCGGCCGCGACGCGATGATACCGTTGCATCGAATGGGACCGCATTCGGCAACAGCGACGACGCAAACGCGTGGCGGAGTTCCGCCTCCCACGTCCCACCCACCGGTTCGGCGGGCGGCAGTGTCAACAGCAGTCCGCGCAGTTGAACGCCGGCGCCCTCATCCTGGGCTCGTTTCACTTGCTGAAGAAACGGCGACACATCGCGAAAAGCCGTCGGTTCCGCACGCACGACCAATACGGCATCGTCGACCGCGCGCAAGAGCGACGCTATTTGCGATGCCGCCAACACCGCCGGCGTGTCGAACACGATCGCCGCGTAGGTCCGAAAGCCCGGCGCCGATCCAATCAAGCCAAGAAACTCGTGCAGCGTGTGCGCCGGATGATCGCGGCTTCCGTAGGGCGTGGTCAGATCCATTCCGGGAACCACGTCGCGCCACAGCGGCGCCGGGCTGTCGACACCAATCGCCGAGATCGTCGCGGTTGGTCCGCCGAGGTCCAACGCCTCGATGGCACCACCGCTTGGGTCGCAATCGACCACCAACACGCGCCGGCCAGCCAAAGCGGCGGCGGCGGCGAGGTTGATGGCGGCTGTCGTCTTCCCGACGCCCGCTCGCGAGCTGATCAGGAGTAGTTTGGTCACACAGGCCCTCGACCCGAAATCCTGGAACGCTCGCCCGAGTGTGTGGCGAAAGTTTGCCGATTGCGGTGGTTACATTGAGTATTGATTATGAACCCTTCGCGCCAACCCCACATGGAAAACCATTCGGAACTTGGGTCGTCCCAGTTCGCCGAATCGACACAATCGTAACTTCCGTCTCCGCTGACTTAATGCGCATCAATTGCCTGCTCTCGCCAACCGGGCCGGTAATTCAGAATAGCTCGGAAATTTAGGCAAACACGCCGGTTAATCGGTTATCCGGTCGCACTGGCGGGCCATTGAAAGTTCGGGTAATCCGCCCGGATTGCGACGGTCGCCACGTCCGGGGCCGGCCGCATTCGGTTGAATCCGGTCGTGCCGGTCAACCGGGCTGGACGATGGATTGAGATGCAGGCCGGCCCGCGCCGGCACTGGCCAGACCACGGAGGGTTGGGCCGTGAAGCGTCGATTGCTCGTTGGCGTCCTCTTGGCATCTGCTGGGTCGGTGGCGGCACAAGGTCCCGCGGCCCGCCTCGGAAGCCCTGCGCCGTCGCCGAGTATCACCGTGCGCGCCAGTTACGGCGACTCTGGCTACGACGGACCGCCGCCCGCGGCCCGGCTCGGGGCGGTGAGCACGGGGCGCATCGGTGAAGGGCCCGACGATGCCTCCCCTGAAGAAAAATACAACTGGGGCGTCCCGAAGCGCAATACGACGGCCACGCCCGCTTCACGCAATCGCGATACCAATCGCAATTCGGACGACGAGGGCTACGACGGCCGCGGCGCCAAACTGCGCACACCCGGCCGGCTCACGGGAGGCCGTGCCGGCGACGACTTCGAACCAGTTCCGCCGCCGCCTCGTCCGGAAGGATCGGCAACCGATCCGGGCTGGTGGCCCGGACGACGCCGCGACCTCGATGATTTGCGCAATCAATTCCCCACGTTCGGCGACACCGACCGGGACCGACTCGCGTTCCAAAGCGACTGCGCCTTCGACAATTTCTCGAGCCCGATCACGAACCCGTTCCTGGCGGAAGATCCGCGCTCGTTGACCGAATTGCGACCGCTCTACTTCTACCAGGGAATTCCGTCGGCCCAATACTACTACCAGGGCGGGCATCTGTCGTTTCTCGGTGTCCAGGCCCGTGCCGCATTCACGGATCGCTTCTCGGTGGTCGTGTCCAAGGTCGGCTGGTCGTCGATTTCCTCGGGCAGTCCGCTTGGTCAATCCGATACGAGCTTCAGCGAAATCTGGCTGAGTCCGAAGTTCGTCTTCTGGCGGGTGCCCGATACGCAGACTTTGGCGTCGTTCGGTTTGCAATTTCAGATACCGACCGGCTCCGGGACCGTTTACCAGGGCACCGGCGGCCTCGGCCTCGTCCCGTATCTGAGCTTCGGTCGCAAGATCGGCGAATCTGACTATGGTGCCTTCCACCTGATCAACGTCGCCGGCTACCGCATGTCGACAGGCAGCTCGGGCAGTTCGTATTTCTTCGACAGCTTGCACGTCGACCTCGACGTGCAGGACCGCCACAACTTCTATCCGACACTGGAAATGAACTGGTTCCACAACTCGGGCAACACGGGCGGCCAGTTCCTGTTCTTCGAAGCACGCGACTTCGGCAACGTCGGCGGCAACGCGTCGTCGCGCGACCTGGTGACAATCGCTCCCGGCTTCCGTTATCGGTTCACCGATTACTTGCAGATGGGTCTCGCCGTCGAATTTCCGCTGTTCGGCACGCGTGATCTCTTCCAGTACCGGCTCGGCGTTGACCTGATTTGGCGTTATTAGGTTTGCCATTCCGCGGGCGCGGTTGCCAAGCGATTGAAAGCTGGCCAAACAGAGATGGCCAAACACATACCGGGGTTGGCCATCTTAGAACGTCGAAACCGCGTCTAATCTCTTACGAGATAAAAAGATGCGTCCGAAAAAATAGGATTCACTTCTAGCGCCACATTGCCGTGAAATCGCCCAGTCGGATCGCGTAGCGGTAAGCGATAACACTGAACTCAATAATCATCGTCCAACCGTCTTCGTCGTCGGCGTCGTGGCTTCTTGGGCTGGTTCTTCGCGATTGCGTAGATGACGCCGCCGATCCCGACACCCAGCAGCAGCAGGACGCCCAACGTCCCCAGCAGAACCATGTTGCGCGAGTAGCCGAACGTCGTTGGTGAGGAGTCTTGCGGCACATACGGCCCGCCGTTCGCCACGGCAGGCGTGGGCGTGTTCATCGGACCACTGATCGCTGGCTGGCCGGCAATACCGGGCGCGCCGCCGGGTGTCGCGGGGATGATGTTGTTCACCCCGCAGATCCCGCAATAGGCGTTGGCCGGCGGTACCATGCCCGTTCCCAGAACACGCCCGCATCGGCCGCAACTCCACGTGTAGATCGTTGGTCCACCGATGCCGCCGCCGCCGATTCCCGGCTGCGGGAATTGCGGTTGTGGTATCTGCGGCTGCGGTATCTGCGGCTGCGGAAACGCGGGTGGCTGGCCAATATTGCCGCTGATCCCACGAAACCCGCCGGGCTGGCCAGGCATTGTTGGTGGGCCGGGCATTGAGGGGGCGCCAGGCATCGCACCCGGTCCACCGCGAATCCCGCCGGGAAAGCCCGGCTGCGAATGGCCCGGCTGAATCGTCACGAGCAACGCGAGCAGAGAAGCAATCGCTACAAGTCCGAGTCGGACGCGATAAGTCCGGTTCATCGGCGAGTCCCTCGTCGAGGAGCGGGCACAGAGTGAGAATACCGGGCAATGTGGTTCATAGTCAAACGCGCCAGTTACAAACGACAAACGACTGCGCGTCGACGCAATACAGAACCACTACTCGGCTCACGGCGAAATTGATCCACAATCGGTGTCTTCACTGCTTGATCACGGAAAAAGGCACTAGCCCGCGAGCGTGTGGTCGTCGCTTGAAGGGTTGATCGCTGAATGGATGGGAGCGCAAGTCGCCTGGCCGGCAAACATCAGAAACGTGAGATGTCGATCGGATAGCCCAATGTCGTCGTTGTCGCGTAGCCGCGTCGGACCACTGATCTTCTTACCGTTCACGAGCGTGCCGTTCTTTGACGCAACGTCGTGGACTTCAATGGTCAGGTCCGAGTGCACGACGATCGCACAGTGTCGCCGTGAAACCGTCGCGTCGTCGATGACGACGTCGTTGTCGGGCAAACGGCCGACGCTATTCAAACCAACCTTGAGTGGGATTTGCTTGCCGCGGTCGAGGAGCCAGCAGTGCGTGCCACCCGGCTTGACGGGCACTTCGCCGGGGGCCAGGGTCTTTAGTGCTTTCGCTTCGGATCCCAGCGGCAATCGGACATCGCCCGCGAGGGTGTGGCCACCGGCGACATGCTCGACACGGGCACGAGCCTGCCGAAACGCATCGCGGCGTGGGTTGCCTTCCAGATGTATGCTCAGCAGCCGGGGATCCACGATCGGCTACCTTTCCGGACGTACTTCGCCACCTAAATGCTTATCCCGTAAGTCATATTTGTCAAGAGCTTAATGATCGGGCAGCATCGCTGTCAAGCAGGTATCCAACGAAATAACGCCAAATCCCAAGAAAGTTGCAAATACCCGATTCAGAGGTAGCATCGGGCCGCGACGATTCAGTTCTCAAGCGAATTGCAGGCCGGGAGTTGTGGATTCAATGGTGATTCGCGGGCGGAAATCGATTGCCGGCCTAGCAAATCGGGGACTGTGCCAGACGCAATCTCCAAGATGATAAGCGTTTAGAAGAACTGATGGGGAAGCGGCAATTCCTACGGAACATCGTGTTTCGAACAGCACGGGTCAATCATTGCCGCACAGCTGCGACCTAACCGCCGAAGTGCTCTGACGGCCTATTCGGGCCCGAAGCCCGTTGGATCTCAGACGATTGGATCGGTCAATTAGAAAATAGCCGTTGGTCGAGCACGAGTTCGGCGTCCCGAAGCTGGGCAGGTGTTAATCAGTCATATTTGCAAGAAAGACCCCGGAGGGGTCGCAGAAAATAGCCGGTGGTCGAGCGCCAGACCACCGGAACACAAGAACACGAAATTCAATGCACCCCGGAGGGGTGCCAGAACGCGGGTACTTGTGCGGCAACAATCTTTCAAAGAACGCACCCGTCCGGAGTCACCCATGGGATCGACCTTTGTCAGCTTGCATTACCACATCGTTTTCTCCACGAAATACCGCAAGCCCTGGATTGTCGATGCGTGGCGTGACCGCCTGCATGAATACCTCGGCGGCACGCGGCGCGGATTGAAAGGCGTCGCGGAAGCCATTGGCGGCGTCGAGGATCACGTGCACCTCCTCGTGAGCCTTCGGGCCACGCATGCGCTTGCTGATGTTGTGCGCGAATCGAAGAAAGCCGGGACAGCATGGGCTCACGACCAACAACTCAACCCGCAATTCGCATGGCAGGAAGGGTACGCCGCTTTTACGGTCAGTCCGAATTCACGCGACGGCGTGCGTGGATACATCGCCGACCAGGTCGAACATCACCGAAAAGTGAGTCACATCGACGAATTGAAAGGGATGTTGGCGGCGGCGGGAGTCAAGTACGATCCGCAATATCTGGAATGAGTGTTCTGGCACCCCTCCGGGCAACGCCGTGAAGGATTTCACGCCCGAGTTTACCCGGTTTTGCCCCGAAGGGGCCGGGCAGGAC
>DATANR010000257.1:0-7953 GCA_036266155.1 Gemmataceae bacterium
GACGCGGCTCCGCTCGCCAGGGTTATTCGTATCGTGAAATTGGATCATTATCGGCCCGCTGACGCGGCTCCGCTCGCCAGGGTTATTCGTATCGTGAAATTGGATCATTATCGGGCCGCTGACGCCGCTCCGCTCGCCAGGGTTATTCGTATCGTGAAATTGGATCATTATCGGCCCGCTGACGCGGCTCCGCTCGCCTTGGCTCCGCAAGCCATATTGGGAGCTATCCATGGACCGTCATTGGCTCATTTGGTGGACGACCTATGGCAGCCGAGTTGCCGGTGACGCACGAGGATTTGTCAGCAATGTGGCAGCCGTCGACGGTGGGCGTGAGGTGCGTCACAACGCTCCAGGCACCGATTGCGATCGCAATATGCCGCGCCTCGAAAGATATGTTCGTGACCGAATGCTGGATGACCCTTTCGAACTGACGATCAAACAAGCGGAGGTCGTGGTCGGCCAATTTCTCGAAACCACTCGCATTCGAGAATTCGAGTTGCATGCGGCCGCGGTCATGGTGGATCATACACATTTACTGGTTGGCGTCCCCGGCGACCCTGACCCAGAACACTTGCGTGAGCTTTACAAAAGCTGGGCCACACGTGCCTTGAAGAAACATTGGGAACTGCCGCGGAGCGGGACGTTCTTCACCAAGGGTGGCTCGGTTCGCAAGAAAGCGGACGAAACGGCTCTCACGGCTGCGGTCATCTATGTAACCCGCGAGCAGCCGGATCCGCTGGTCACTTACATTGGCGAGCGGTGGCGAGCTTTCGTCGAGGATTTCGACCGCACCGGCAGGCGTGCGTAGCTCATCGGCGAGCGGAGCCGCGTCAGTGGCCCGATGATGTTTCGGGCTATGAGTAATAGAGCGATCAAGGCGAGCGGAGCCGCGTCAGGCCCGATGTTGGCGCAAGGACATTATCGGGCCGCTGACGCGGCACCGCTCGCCTGGGTTTTCGAGAAGGCTCGCTCAACCGCGGAGGCTGCCATGCGTCCGATCCTCACTCTCACAGTACTCTCTTTACTCGCCGGCAGCGCCGACGCCTGTCCCTGGACCTTCCGCTGTTGCCGGCCGCGACCAGTGGTCGTTTGTCCGCAACCGGTCGAAAGCATGCCGGTCGTCGAAGAGAAGAAGCCCGAGCCGGAACGGAAGGACCTCGCCCCGGATGGTTGGTGTCACATCCATGGCCGGATCGTTCTTGATGGCGAGCCGATTCCGAAGCAAAAGCTCATTCCGATGTCCGGCGGGGCTTACACGGAGAATTGGGTTGTCAACGCCACGAATCGGGGCGTCAAGAACGTTGTCGTCTGGTTGGTGCCAGAGTTGTCGAAGGAGCAGATCGAGGCGCTCGAGAAGCGACGGCTGCGCGAGGTCCCGAGCTTCAAGCCCGAACAGGTCTATCCGGACTTGTCGCTCAAGGGCGCGCGGAGTCTCATTCATGGCGAGCCGAAGCGGGCGTATGTCCCTCACGTAACGGCAGCTCAGGCCGGGTCTGATCTTTACATTCAAAATCTGAGTCAGGTCGCGGACAATCCGAAATGGAGTTCTCTCGAAAACGGCGAATTCGGTACGTTGGTCGCGCCGGGTAGAGACCGCGAAGTCAAAGGCCTTAAGGTCGAACGCTTTCCGATCGTCATCGACTCCGCCATCTATCCGTGGATGAGGGCATACGTCTGGGTATTCGATCACCCGTATTTCGCCGTGACCGATCCGGACGGGAACTTCAAATTTAGATTCGCCCCGAAGGGCAATCTGCGACTGGTCGTCTGGCAAGAAGACATGGGATTCAAAAACGGCCGCGAAGGACGTTGGGGCGAGGCCATTCAGGTTCCAAGCGGCTGGCTGGAGTTGGGGGAGATCAAGATCAAGGAGAGGAAGTAGACGCGGAAACACGCGCCGGCTGGTTTAATAAAGGAACTGGTTTCATGGGCGTGCATGCAACGTATCGGCGGACCATACAATTTGCTTGCGGCGCTCGGGTTTGTTACCAGTTTTTGGCAGGCTCTCTGGTACCAGTTTTTTGGCGTGCTGTTTTGACGTAACTGCTAACTCGATAACAATATGAAGTCGGTCTTGGCGTCAAAGAGCGCCAACCCCACACACCCCTGGCGCTCTTCGTGGCGCTCTTTGATTGGCACCCTTTGATTTTGGTGATTCCATGCCCCGTCTGCACGTTGCCGTCCTCGACGAAGAATTGCCGTTCCCGCTGACCTCGGGCAAGCGGATTCGGTCGTTTCAACTGCTTACGCGGCTCGCGAAGACGCATCGCGTCACGTACATCGCGCACAAGAACGCGGATGAGGGTGAGCTGCGCGAGGCCGCCAAGGCATTGCGCGATCACGACATCTTTCCGATCATCGTCGATCGTGCCGTGCCCAAGAAATCGGGGCCGGGATTCTACACCCGGCTGGCACGCAATCTCGTGTCGCCATTGCCGTTCTCGGTGGCGACGCATTCGAGCCGGGCGTTCGCGACGGCGATGGACAAACTCGTTCAGAAAGACCCGCCGGACCTCTGGCATTGCGAATGGACGCCGTATGCCCAGGCGATGTATCGGCGCCGCGGCCGCTGGGTCGTCATGGCACACAATGTCGAGTCGGTCATCTGGGAGCGCTACGCTACGACCGAACGGAACCCGCTCAAGGCGTGGTTCCTGCGCCGGCAACGCAACCGCTTCCGCGCGTTCGAAAGCTGGGCCTATGCCAACGCGACGCGGACGATCGCCGTGAGTCGTGAGGACGCCGAGCTGATTGAGAGCCGATTCGGTGCGACTGACGTGGCCGTCGTCGACAATGGCGTCGACACGTCGACATTCCAACCCGACGACAAGGTGACGCCGAGCCAGCACCGGATGCTCTTCCTCGGCAGCCTCGATTGGCGGCCAAATCAGGACGCGGTGAAGCTCCTGATGGCAACGATCTACCCGAAAGTCCGCGTCGCCGAGCCGCTGGCGACGCTGTCGATCGTTGGCCGCAAGCCGCCCGAATGGATGCGCGAGGCCGTACGCAATCGTCTCGGCATCAAACTCTTCGCCGACGTGCCGGACGTTCTGCCCTATTTGCAAGGGGCCGGTATGTTGGTGGTGCCGCTGCGCATTGGCGGCGGATCGCGGCTCAAAATCTTGGAAGCCCTCGCCACGGGCGTGCCGGTCATCAGCACCACGATCGGCGCTGAGGGCTTGCGGCTCAACGCCGGCGAGCACATCACGGTGGCCGACAGCAGCGATGCCTTCGCGGTGGCCGTCATCGAAGGCATTCGGCGGACCGAGTCGCTCTGGGCGCAAGCGGCTCGTGGCCGCAAGCGCGTGTTGGACCAATATGATTGGAGCGGACTCGCGGACAAGCTCGGCGCCGTCTGGGAATCGGCTGCTTGCAACCAATGTTCGAAGGAAGCGGCCCGCCGATCGTCCGTGCGCAGGCCGCGCGTGCCGACGATCTCGGTTGATTAGCCGCTTGCGGCGTAGCGCGCCCCACAGTAGGATAACTCCATTCCCACTTCACCATGAGGTATCGCCGTGGCCAAGTCCCGCCGCGTGCCCGATGACGACGAAGATGACGACGACGCGCCGCGCCGCAAGAAGCGGGACGACGACGATGACGATGACGACGGTCCAATCAAGCCGCGCAAGAAAAAGAAGTCGGCCGCCGGGCCGACGAAGATCGTGCTGCGGATCATCGGCGGCGTGATCGGTTCGATTGCTCTCTTCATTCTCCTCTGGTGGGTCTACAAGCCCGTCGGCACCGATTCGTCGATGCTGTGCTATTTCCCGAAGGAGACGACGGGGCTTCAGGGTTATGACGTCGAAGAGGGGATGAAAAACGCGAAGCTCAAGGATGTTCACGAAACGCTGATGAACAACTATCGGCAGTTTGGCAACAAGCACTGGACCGAGGCATCCGGCGTCAAGGATACAGACGTTGTCAAGTATTTGAGCGGCACTGCCAGCACGACCGAGGACGAGACGGGTTTGGATCCCCAAGACAAACGTGGCAGCTTGACGGTCATCCGCTTCCGGAAAGAGGTCGATGAAGCTAAATTCGTTGCCTCGTTCACCGGGACATATCAATGCGAAGAAATGGCGGGCAAGGACGGCAAAAAACTCTATCAGCTCTGGTTCAAGAAACGGGTTCCGCCGGACATGCACGAAGAACGCGAGGACGAAACGAGCTTCTTCTTCCCCAATAAAACCACACTGGTGTATTCGAATACGCGCCGCGAGCTGCGCGAAGCGATGAACAAGACACAAGGCAAGATCAGCGTCGAAGGCGACATGAAGACTCTGGCGAATGAGGTGGATGGGCACTATTTCCAGTGCAATGGCGGCTGGAGCGATCAGAATAGCAGCGTGACGACTAGCGGAGCGTTTAGGCTTAGCTTTCTCGACGAGGAATTCCGCGACGATCGCCGGTCGCTCGGCGTCGTCGGCACCGCGATGTGGTGGGCGTCGAACGGCAACGACTTCTTGTACGCGAGCGCCATTTTGTACGGCAGCCCGCAAACCGCGCGCGAAGCGCGGCGGAAGCTGGCGGCCGGCTATGAAAAAGCCCAAAAGGACATTTACCAAAGCGAGGGCAACAAGCCGGGTGGGTTGACGGACCCGTGGAACCCGCAGCCCAAGACGCAAGCGCCCGCCGCTCCCGGTGGATTTGCCGGGCCCATGCAATCGGCAAACGCCGAACAAGTCAAGGACACAGTTGAGGCGCTTTCGGAATTCGCAAAAACCGCGCGTGTGCGTTCGCGCGGCCCCAATGATCGGCTTGTGATTGTCGAGGGCTTAATCTCGCATGGTACGCCTGAACAAGGAGTCTTCGAAAAGCTCTGGAAGGCGATCGGCCCCAAGTATCAGACGAATCAGGGCGGCGGCATGGCGCCGATGGGCGGCATGGGGATGCCAGCAATGGGGCCCGGCGGGCCGGGTGGACCGGTTCCAGGTGCGCCGCCAGTCGGAGTGCCGGGGCCCGGCCGGTAGCCATGCCGGACCTGCGCGAGTTGACCGCATACCATGAGGCCGGTCACGCGGTCGCGGCACTCACGCTCGGCCGGCCGGTCGCCTGGGTGTCGATCCGGCCGGACCGCAAGTTCCTCGGGGTGTGCGCGTTTGGCAAGGGCGTCTTTCGACCGTCAGAGGATTGGGTCGAGCGCGAGGCGATCATTGCACTGGCCGGCCCCGCCGCCGAGGCCGGTTTCACGGGTGAACTCGATTGGGCGGGCGCGGCTCACGACCACGACTACGCTTTGCGCCTGGCCCGCGGTCGCGGCGGCGACGATCGCAGGGCCGATCGACTGGTGAAACGTTGGCTCGCGAAGGCTGACCGCCTATTGAGCCGCGAAGATGCCTGGGCCGCGGTCGAAAAGATCGCCGCGGATCTGGTGCGGCTCGAAGAAATCAGCGGTCGAACCGCACGTCATTTGTTCGAGCGGCGTTAACTTCATCTGCAAATCCCAATGCAACTTTCTCCCGATCTGGCTGCCATCCGCGCCGCTCACGAGCGCATACAGCCCTTCATTCATCGCACGTCCGTGTTGACCTGCTCTGCAATCAACGCACTTGCAAACGCGCATGTTTATTTCAAGTGCGAGAACTTTCAAAAGGTCGGCGCATTCAAGTTTCGCGGGGCAACCAACGCCGTGCAGTCGCTGAGCGAAGAAACATCGCAACGCGGCGTGGTCACGCACTCATCCGGCAATCACGCGGCCGCGCTGGCGCTGGCCGCGCGTCATCGCGGCATTCCCGCGTACATCGTGATGCCGAACAACGCGCCGGCCGTGAAGCGCGTGGCCGTCCAAGGATACGGCGGTCGAATCACGGAATGCGAGCCCACGCAAGCGGCCCGCGAAGCTGCTTGCGCCGAACTGGTGCGCTCGACCGGAGCCACGCTGGTTCACCCTTATGACGACGAAGCCGTCATCGCCGGCCAGGGGACTGCCGCTCTGGAACTACTTGAAGAAGTGCCCGATCTCGCCGCCATCCTCGCACCGGTCGGCGGCGGCGGCCTTCTGAGTGGCACGCTGATCGCCGCGAAGGGGATTCGGCCGTCGATTCGCGTGATTGGTTGCGAGCCGAAGCTCGCTGGCGACGCCGCCCAGAGCATGCAGGAGGGGCGAATCGTTCCGCAGTTGTCCACCGTCACGATCGCCGACGGCCTGCGCACGAGCCTCGGTCCGAAGACGTTCCCCATCATCAAAGAACACGTGGAAACGATCGCACTTGTGGAGGAGGCCGAGATCGTCGCCGCGTTGCGGCTCATCCTGGAGCGAATGAAGATCGTGATTGAACCATCGTCGGCCGTCCCATTGGCCGCCCTGTTGAATCGGCCATTGAACCTCGTCGGCTTGAACGTCGGCATCATCCTATCGGGCGGAAACCTCGACGTTTCCGGCGCGCTACCCGTCATCTGAGTTGGCCGGCTCTGGCGTCACAAGGCGACCAGTGCTAAAGTGACATCACTTCCCGCCCCTTGCAAGTGTTCCACCGATGACGCGCCCGTTGCGAGTTCTCGCCGTCCTCGCGATCATCGCGTTCCCTGCGTCCGCCGCACCGCCGCCGACACTCACGCCGGACTGGGCCTTCGACATCCTTAAGCTCAAGAACGGCGTTACGCACAAGGGCCTTCTGCTCGAAGATCGGCCAACGGAAGTCCTCTTTCGAATCATCGGTCGCAAACCCGGCCGGCCGACCGTTTGGTTTAACTTCGCATTCAAAAAGGAGGACATCCTCAAACTGGAACGGCTGACTGACGACGAACGGGCGGCGCTCAAAGCCAAACTCGAAGACATCGATCCCTCACCAGAGGCTGAGGCGCGGCGGACCGATCGGATCGATCTGCAGATCATCGACTGGGCTGGCCAGAAGAACGCCGGCTTGCGTTATGACTCGGACTATTTTTCACTCATCTCTGACGCGCCAGAGGAAGTCGTACGCGGGGCGGCCTATCGGCTGGAGAACGTGTACGCGGCTTACGCTCGGTTCCTGCCGCCGCGCTATGCCGGCGGCGCGCCGACTGTGATTCAGGTGTATCAATCGATCGAGGCCTATCAGAAAGCCGTGCCGGGCGGCGACACGTTGAAGAACCCGGCATTCTATGAGCCATCTGCCAACCGCGTCGTGTGCGGAACCGACTTGCTGCAGCTCGGCATTGACCTCGGCCGCTCGCGCGACAAGACGCGTAAAGACCTCGAGGAGTTGTCGAAACAAGAGGCCGAAATCATCCGTTTATATGGCAAGAAACCCGACCTCGCCCGGTACTTGCAACCGTTCAAGGACCTTCGTTCCCAATATGAAAAAGCAGCCAAACTGAATGAGGGCCGATTCGAGACCGCTACGCGGCAATTGTTCCAGACGCTCTATCACGAGGCGTTCCACGCGTATGTTGGGAACTTCGTCTATCCGCCCGCTGACAAGGATCGGCCGAACTGTCCGGGCGAGTTGCCGCGTTGGCTGAACGAGGGCATGGCCCAGGTCTTCGAGACCGCGATCTTCGAGGCAGGCGAACTGCGGATCGGCCATGCGGATCGCATTCGCCTGGAGAAAGCCCAGGACGCACTCGCGAAGAAGGAACTGCTGTCGTTGCAGGACGTGTTAACCGCCAAACGCGATGTGTTCGTGGTCACGCATGCCGGCAAACGACCCGAGGCCGACCGGGCCTATGTGGCGACCTGGGCGCTGGCTTCTTACTTGATGTTCGATCGACGTGTGCTTGGCACGTCAGCGCTTGATGAGTTCGTGAAGGCGGTCCACACGGGAAAAGACCCGGTCAAGGCCTTCGAGGCTCTTGTGGGCCAGCCGGCGGCGGAGTTTGAGAAAGCGTACCACGGGTGGTTGCGCCGATTACTCCCCAATGGTGCGCTATTACAAACAGGCGGAAAGTAGAATGGCAAGAGAGGAGGGAACGCGAATGCGAACTGTGGAACGGCGCACCAAAGCGAATCGTCGTCCCGCCCAACGTCATGGG